>NZ_JCATID010000001.1:0-465341 GCF_059693745.1 Sphingobium sp. WR1
GGCGCAGCAGGGTAGCTATGCATGGACGGGATAACCGCTGAAAGCATCTAAGCGGGAAGCCTCCCTCAAGATAAGATTTCATCGAGCCGTCGTAGACCACGACGTTGATAGGTCGGATGTGGAAGTGCGGTAACGCATGGAGCTAACCGATCCTAATTGCTCTGTTCGCGCTTAAACGGTTCTCACTCGAGAACCGCAGAGTCCCACCATCAACGACAGCCTTGAAAAACCTGTCGAAACATGGCGGTCGTTAAGCCAGCCAAGATATATCCAAACAGTTGTTTTGCTGACACATTTTCCAAGTAAAATGCGTCCGTAACAGTTGTTTTCCAGCGCATTTTTCAAGTAAAATGCGCATGTGCACGGACATCGATTTACCCAACAAAGCGCCAGCTCCATTGCTTGGTGACCATAGCGTCAGTGACCCACCCGATCCCATCCCGAACTCGGCCGTGAAACCTGTCTGCGCCGATGGTACTGTGGCTCAAGCCCCGGAAGAGTAGGGCGTCGCCAGGCATTGAAGCTCGCGCTCTGTTGCAAAAAAAACCCATTCGCAAACACGCTTCCATACAGAAGCGGCATATTGGCGCGGGGTGGAGCAGCCCGGTAGCTCGTCAGGCTCATAACCTGAAGGTCGTAGGTTCAAATCCTACCCCCGCAACCAACATCGATTTCAGCAATACCCGCCCTTCCAGGCGGGTTTTTTATTGCCCGCGCCATGCGCTCGCCCGCTCTCATGCCGGCAGGCCGATCATCGAGATCTGACGGCCATAGCCCGGTTCGCCCAGATGACAGGACCGGCGATAGCTGAAGAAGCGGTCTGGCTGGCCATATGTATCCTCGTCCAGCATCTCCACGCGCCCGACGCCGGCCACCGCCAAACGGGACGCGACATAACCTGCTATGTCGAACTGCAGATGGCCGGGCCGGCCTATCGAAAAGAAACGCACATTCTCCCCATCCGCTTCCTCGAAGGGGTGTGCGAAAGCTTCCGTCACCTCATAAGAAGACCGTCCGATGCATGGACCGATCGCGCAGGCCATCCGGTCGCGCCGTGCGCCCAGGCTTTCCATTGCTGTCAGCGTCGCATCGGTCACACCGCCAATCGCGCCCTTCCAGCCCGCATGAGCGGCTCCGACGACTCCGGCTTCAGCATCGGCAAACAGCACCGGCACGCAATCGGCCGTCAATATGCCAAGCAACAGGCCCGGCCGATCCGTAACCAGCGCATCCGCGTACGGTCGTTCTTCTTCGGCAAAGGCCTGCGTCACCGTCACCGCATCTGCCGAATGGATCTGCCGCACCGTTACAAGTTTGGCATCGGCCAGCACCGCATCGCGCGCCAGGTCGCGGTTGCGCAATATGGCGGCGCGATCGTCGTCCGACCCCAGCCCGACATTGAGCCCGGCGTAAAGGCCAGTCGACTCGCCGCCCTTCCGCCCGGCAAAACCGTGCGGCATAGTCCCGAGCATCCGCGCCTTGAGCAGTTCGACCACGCCGATCCTTTCCACTTTCATGTCATCGCCGCGCAACATACTTGCGCGCGCCGGATTAGGCGATAGTCTCCTCCTCCCATAAGCAAAAGGGGTGCGTCCGGTGGCGTGCCGGGCTAAGGGAATAGAGGTCTTCATGATATTCGGGCGCGTAAAGCCTCTCGACGCCATTTTGGCGACGGCGGAGAAGAAATCGCTGCATCGTTCGCTGGGGGCGTTCCAGCTGACCATGCTGGGCATCGGCGCCGTGATCGGCACCGGCATTTTCGTGCTGACGGCCGAAGCCGCGCAAAAGGCGGGACCGGGCATGATGCTGTCCTTCGTCATCGCCGGTTTCGTTTGCGCGGTCGCCGCGCTCTGCTATGCCGAAATGGCCGCCATGGTGCCCGTTTCGGGTTCCGCCTATACCTATAGCTATGCCGTGATGGGCGAACTCATCGCCTGGATGGTCGGCTGGGCACTGATCCTGGAATATGCGGTGGCCGCCGGCGCCGTGTCGGTGGGCTGGTCCGGCTATGTCGTCGGTCTCATCGAACATACGTTCCACCTTGACATACCCGATCTGCTGACGCGCGGGCCGTTCGATGGCGGCATGGTCAACCTGCCGGCGATGCTGATCGCGTCGCTCGTCACCTGGCTGCTGGTGATCGGCACCAAGGAGAGTGCCACGGTCAATGCCGTTCTGGTCGCGATCAAGGTGTCGGCGCTTACGCTCTTCATCATCCTGTCGCTGCCGGTGATGAACATGAAGGGCTTCACACCCTTCGCTCCGCTCGGCTTCTCGGGCATTTCAGCGGCCGCCGCTTCGATCTTCTTCGCCTATGTCGGCTTCGACGCGGTTTCGACCGCGGCGGAGGAAACGAAGAATCCCCAGCGCAACATGCCGATCGGCCTGATCGGCTCGCTGGGCATCTGCACCATCTTCTACATGCTGGTCGCCGCCGGCGTCATCGGCACGGTCGGCGCCCAGCCGGTCTATGGCCCGGCTGGCGAAGCGCTCGCACCCGGCTCGACCGCCCTATCGCAGCAGTGCGCCGCGCTCGCCGCTGCCGGCACCGAAGCCGTCACCTGCTCGAAGGAGGCGTTGGCCTGGACGCTGCGCGAAATCGGCTGGCCGCAGATCGGCAATCTGCTAGGCCTTGCCGCCGGCCTCGCGCTGCCGTCGGTCATCCTGATGATGATGTTCGGCCAGACCCGCATCTTCTTCGTCATGAGCCGCGACGGCCTGCTGCCCGCGATGTTCTCGAAGGTGCATCCGACCTACAGGACGCCGCACGTCATCACCATCCTGACCGGCATCTTCGTCGCTTTGTTCGCCGCCTTTTTCCCGGTCGGCATATTGGCGGACATTTCCAACTCGGGCACCCTTTTCGCCTTCGCAGCCGTGTCGATCGCGGTGATGGTGCTGCGCAGGACCGATGCGGGCCGCGCCCGTCCGTTCCGCACCCCGGCGGTGAACATCACGGCGCCGATCGCGATCGCTGGCTGCGCCTATCTCTTCTGGAGCCTGGGCGTCGAAACCAAGCTGATGTTCGTCGGTTGGGCGACTGTCGGTCTCGTTGTCTATTTCGCCTATAGCCGCAGTCGCAGCCATGTCGGCCGTGGCGTGGTGGATGTGGCGGAGGAAGCGCCGGGCATCCCGCCGCAGCCGGTGCCGCCGCTCCCCGGCGCCCACACGCCGGGCGGGCAGGACGCATGAACCACGAAGGGGGCGGGAAACCGCCCCTTTTTCATGTCCCGTTCGCTCAGTGGATCGCGTCGAAATCGGCCTCACGCAGCGCCCCATGATGGGGCCGGGTGAAGAGTTTGCCGCGCTCCGCCCAGATCAGGATCAGGAAGGCCAACGCGCCGCACACCAGAAGCCCTACTGTCAAAGGAAGCGTCGTGCCGTTAAAGGCCCGACCGACAATGCTGCCGAGCGCGCTCGACAGGGCCGTCGTCAGAAAAGCCTGGAAGGAGGAGGCGATACCCGCGCCCCTGGAAAAGGGCTCCATCGAAATGGCGCTGAAATTGGAGCCGGTGAAGGCGATGGTCAGCATCGTCATCGCCTGGAGCAGCATGAATGTGACGATCGTTTCCCGGCCCGCCAGGATCACAAGCAAATGGATCAGGGCGATAGCGATGAAGACCAGCAGCGCGCCCTGGCTTAACCGTCGCGCGCCGAAACGCGAGACGAGCCGGCTGTTGACCAGGCTGCCCACGCCCATCGATCCGGCGATCAAGGCAAAGGCGATCGGGAAAAAGGCCTGGGCCTGAAACACGTCGAAGAAGATCTGCTGGATCGACAGGATGAAGCCGATGAGACCGCCCATCACCACGCCGCTCGCCAGCATATAGCCGATCGAACTGCGCGTGCGCATGATCGTGCCGATGGTGCCGAGCAGGGCGCGCGGCGTGATTCGCATTCGGTTTTCGGGCTTCAGTGTTTCAGGCATACGCAGCGCCATCCATAGCAGGATCAGACCGGCCTGGATGGTGAGCGCCCAGAAGATCCAGCGCCACGGCGCAATCCACAATATGGCTTGGCCGAAGCTGGGCGCCATCACCGGGATCAGCATGAAGACTGCGAAGATCAGCGACATGACCCGCGCCATGGCGTCGCCTTTGAAGCGGTCGCGCACGATGCCGACGGTGACGACCCTGCTCGCCCCGGCGAAGAAACCCGCGCAGACCCGGCTGACCAGCAGCATGGCGAAGCTGGACGCCGCAGCGCAGGCGGCGGACGAGATGATGAACAGCAGCATCGAGCAGCCCAGCACCTGCTTGCGACCGAATCGGTCGGACAGCACACCGAACAGGAGCGATCCCATTCCCAGGCCGACAAAATAGAGGCTGATGATCAATTGCCGGTCGTTGGGATGCGGGATCGCAAGGTCATGGCTGATCGCCGGCAGCGCGGGCAGCATCGGATCGGTCGACAGCGCGTTCATCGCCATCAGGCAGGCGCACAGCAGCACGAACTCGCGGAAGCCGATATCCTTGGCAGGCTGATGAGTGGCAGGAGAGGTGGTTCGGGACATGCTGGGCCTATGCGGACTATGGCGTGGCGATACCAGCCCTTATCGCCTCGAAGCCAGCCATCGGGGGGGTGATGCCGTCGCGGCGGTCCGAGAAATACATCCCTACCACGATGTTAACCATTTTTTATCGCCTGCCGGGCCAAGCTGCATCCCATGAAAAACCAAAGGGTCATCCATTGAGTTAGTCGGGAACAGGGATCGATATCATGGGCAACGGCATCAAGAGCGCACAATTTCTGATGGAGGCCCGCCTGTCGCGGGCGGCGGGTGGATCGGCGGAAGACTGTTTTGACCTGGGCGTAGCCTATAGCTGCGGTATCGGCGACCTGCCGATCGACCTGGTCGAAGCGCATAAATGGTTCAATCTTGCCGCGCTGCGCGGCAGTGAGGAAGGCCAGTCCCTACGTGCCGAGATTGCCGGGGAAATGACCGCGCGCGAGATTGCCGAGGCCCAGCGCCAGGCCCGCGCCATCCTCGCCGCGACGCAGTTGCGCGCGGCCTGAGCTAACCGCCTTTCCGGAATGGCGTCCGCTCGGCCAGCCATTGCCGGTCGCGTTGCACATCGATTCGTTCGGCGGACAGAAAGTTGGCCACAGCGCGCCTGAAACCGGAATTGGGTATATAATGCGCCGACCAGGTCGGCTCGGGCGCATAGCCCCGCGCCAGCTTGTGCCCGCCCTGCGCCCCGGCCTCCACCCTGTGCAAGCCCCGCGCGATGGCGATGTCGATCGCCTGATAATAGCATAGCTCGAAATGCAAGTTGGGGACGTCTTCGGAGCATCCCCAATAGCGGCCGTAAAGCGTGTCCGCGCCGATCAGGTTGAGCGCGCCCGCGATCGGCCGTCCATCGCGCAGCGCCAGCATCAGCAGCACCCGATCCGCCATCGTCTCGCCCAGGATCGAGAAGAAGGCGCGGGTCAGATAGGGCCGTCCCCATTTGCGTGCGCCGGTGTCCTGATAGAAATCCCAGAAGATATCCCAATGCGCTTCGGTCAGGTCGCCGCCGGTAATGTGAATGATTTCCAACCCCTCCACCGCGCGCCGCCGCTCCTTGCGGATATTTTTGCGCTTCTCGCTGGAAAGGTCGGCGAGGAAATCTTCGAAACTGCCATAGGCATGGTTGGTCCAGTGGAACTGGCTGTCCTCGCGGATCAGCCAGCCCGCGGCTTCGAACAGCGGCACCTGCTTCGGATCGACAAAGGTCGCATGGGCCGAAGACAGGCCGTTGCGCTTCACCAGCGTCTCGATCCCCGCAATCAGTGCGGGTGCCGTATCGGTATCGCGCAGCAGCAACCGAGGACCGGGAACGGGAGAAAAGGGAGCGGCGATCTGGATCTTGGGATAATAGCGCCCGCCCGCCCGTTCCCAGGCGTCGGCCCAGCCATGGTCGAACACATATTCGCCCTGGCTGTGACTCTTGGCATAGAGCGGCGCGGCGGCGGCGATCCGCCCATCGGCATCGTCGATCACCAGGGGCAGGGGTTGCCAGCCGCTCGTTTCCCCCACGCTCCCCGATCGTTCCAGCGCTACCAAGAAATCCCAGCAGACGAAGGGATTGTCCGTTCCTGCGCAGGCGTTCCATTCCTCCCTGGGCAGGTCGGCCACGCCCGCCGCGATCCGCGCAACCACCTCAGTCACGCGGGCGCTCGAAGATGATCTGGTCGGCATGGCGCGCCGCGCGGGTGCGCTCTTCCGCGCTGCGCACGGTCCATGTCAGCACGGGCAGGCCCCGTCGGCGGGCATGGGTGGCAAAGGGAGATGGCAGGTCGCGAATGTCACAGGCCAGAAAATCGGGTTTTGCCAGCCAAAGTGCAAGGGCGCGCTCGATTCTCCCGCGCAACGGAGCCTTGCCCTGCTGCGTTACCACCAGTCCGCGCACCTGCCGGGGCTGATGACGCGCGAACCAGCGCATCGCGTGCGGGTTGAAGGACATGACGGCTACCGGCGCGGCCGACCGGCCAGTCAGTTCGCGGGCAACCGCGCTGCACAGGTCCGCGACATGGCGGCCGTCCGCCTTGATCTCGATGAGCAGTGGCACCGTATCGTCGCAGCGCGCCAACAATGAGGAAAGGCGAGGAATTTGGTCGCCATCCGGCAGAGCGATGCCGTCAAGCGCGACGCTTTCCAGCGCCGTGACCGCTTCGGCCCTCCCCGTCATCCGCGTCAGATCGGCGTCGTGAAAGACGAAGGCTACGCCGTCCCGGCTCGCTCGCACATCGCATTCGATCCCGAATCCGCCGGCGATGGCGGCGTCGAACGCCGCCATGCCATTTTCGCTCGCCCCCGGCCCATGCGGTCGGCCCCCGTGCAACCCACGGTGGGCGAAGGGGCAAGCCGTCAGAAAATCAGGCTTCCGGCCGGACGCGAGCAAATCGTCAGGCCTGCGGCCTGACAAGGACAACCGCGTCGATTTCGACCACCGCGCCCAGCGGCAGCGCCGGCACGCCCACGGCGCTGCGGGCATGTTTGCCGGCATCGCCGAAGACTTCGACCATCAGTTCGGATGCGCCATTGGCGACCTTGGGCTGGTCGGTGAAGGTCGGCGCGCTGGTGATGAAGGCGCCCAACTTCACGATCCGCTCGACCCGGTCGAGGCTGCCCAGCGCCGCTTTCATCTGCGCGATGAGGTTGAGGCCGCACATCCGTGCGGCGGCAATGCCATAATCCAGATCCCGGTCTTCGCCGAGGCGGCCGGTCATCAGCCCGTCGGGGGCCAGCGCGATCTGCCCGCTGATATGCAGAAGGCCGTTGGCCTCCACCGTCGGCACATAGGCGGCGACCGGCGCGGCGGCCTGAGGCAGAGTGATGCCGAGTTCGGCGAGGCGGGCGTCAATGCTCATGCTGTGGCTCCATCATGGGAAGAGTAGAGGGGGCGGGACCATCGGCCAGCCGCGCCGCGATCCAGTGCTCGGCCTGCGCCCAATCGTCGATCCGGGCATGGGCATGGGCGGCGGCGGGAACGCCGGGCGCTATTTCCGGCTCGCCGACCATGTGCAGCCGCCAGATGCCGGGCGCATGTTCCGCGGCCGACGCATGATGCTCGGCCAGATCGTCGATGAACAGGGCGACGCTCGGCTGCCGCTCGGCGAGGATGCGGGCGATCGGACGGCCCTTGCCGCCCTGATTCCATTGCACCGGGAGGTCGAGACCGTGGGCGGCCAGTTGCTCGACTCGCGCGCAATGATGCCGCTCGCCGATATTGGTCAGCACCATGACGTCGGCGATCCGCGACAGCCGCCCCAGTGCCGCCACCGCGCCGACGATCGGTGCCTGCCGGTGCATTTCCGTATCGAAAAACGCGACGAGGAGCGACCAGACCAGTTCGCGCTCCAGCACGATGCCGCTGTCCTTGTGCCGCAACGCCTCGCCGAAATGGCGGTCATACATGTCGAAATGCACGTCATGCGTCTCATCCAGCCACTGGCGGAAGGGCACGACCATGTGCAGCAGCACTTCGTCGCAGTCGGTGATGATCAAGGGGCGGGTCATCGGCTCAGGCTCTCCTGCGCCGCGATCAGCGCGGCGGGGCTGGTGTCGATCGCCGCGGCGCAGGCGATCAGGTCGGGCTCATGGTCCGCCAGAAAGCCAAGCACGGCGCCCAAAATGGCGGGATTGTCCACGCCCGCGCGCAATGCGTCCGCGTCCAGCCCGGTCAGCGCCAGCAGCCGGTCCGCCCGCGTCGCGTCGGCCAATGTCCATCCCAGCGCCAGCAATGCCAGCATGGCGGGATCTTTGCTGCTATCCGGCTTGCGATTCGGGCTGTCGGGTCGCATGATAAGCCTTTGGCGGGGAAGCGATCGGGGGCTCGCTTCACAGGTGAATTGCGGGTGACTGGTGGCAAAGCGCGTGCTCGTTGTCGAGGACAACGAACTCAATCTCAAACTTTTTTGCGATCTGCTGCGTGCCCATGGGCATGAAGTGCTCCCGTTGCGCGACGGCCGGGATGTGCTGGCCCAGGCGCGCGACTTCCTGCCCGACCTGGTCATCACCGACATTCATCTGCCCCATGTCAGTGGCTATGACCTCATTCTTTCACTGAAGGCCGACGAGCGGCTGTCATCCGTGCCGATCATGGCGGTCACCGCCTATGCCGGAAAGGGCGATGAGGAACGGATACGGGGCGCCGGCGCGGACGCCTATGTGTCGAAGCCGATCTCGGTTCTCCGCTTTATCGAACAGGTGAACGCGCTGCTGTAACAGACGCGAAAGTTTCGTCACAGGTTTGTCATTACGCTTTCATCGCAATGACTTCGTTTGGAAGGGGTGGCGTCATGTCGTTCTGCCACCCCCCTGCGCCAAGGCGCGGCGCCCTGCCGACAGCCTGATCACAGGGGTAGTAATCCATGTCTCACCTGACCGACGAGGCGCGCGCGCTCTATCGCGACGCGCAGCCCACCATCGAACTTGGCGACAATAGCCTGGAAGCGATCGTTGCCGCCAATCCCGCGCGCCGCACCGTTCTGAAAAACGGCCTGCTGGGCCTGTCGATCCTGCCCATGCTGGGTGCGCTCGCCGCCTGCGACGATGACGATGATTCGAGCAGCCCGACGCCGACCCCGACGCCGACCCCCACTCCGACGCCGACCGACAGCTATGCGGTCAACTTCGCAGCGGTCGCCGCCAACCAGAACGACACCGTCACCGTACCGACGGGCTACACCGTCGACGTGCTGCTCAAGGCGGGCGATTCGATCGAGGCTGGCACGCCCTATTCGGGCAGCTATCCGACCCCGGCGGATGCCGAAAAATGGGCCGGCGGCAATCATGACGGCATGGAATTTTTCGAACTGTCGGGCGTCGACGCCAACAGCGGCGGCCTGCTGGCGATCAATTTCGAATATCCCGACTTCAACATCCTGATGTCGGGCAGCTACAACGCTGCTACGGCGACCGCGGACCAGAAGGCGCTGGCGCTGTCGGCGGTCGGCATCGGCGTCGTCGAGATCGCTAAGGGCACCGACGGCAAATGGGCGGTCAAGGCCGGATCGCGCTTCAACAAGCGCTATACCGGCAACAGCAGCTACAAGGCGAGCGGCCCGGCGTCGGGCCTGCTGTCGGGCACGATCAAGGGTATGCTGAACAACTGCTCGTCTGGCCGTACCCCTTGGGGCACCTACCTCACCTGCGAGGAGTCGACCGACAATTATCTCGATCCGACCCAGCCGGACGAAAATTATGGCTGGGTGGTCGAAATCGACCCTTACCAGGAACTGGCCGCCCCCACCAAGCGCACCGCGCTCGGCCGCTTTGACCATGAAAACACCGCCTTTATGGCCAACAGCGACCGTCGCGTCGCCTTTTACATGGGCCATGACGGCACGCCGGGCTGCATCTACAAATTCGTGTGTGAACGGGCCTACAACGCCAGCAACCGCGCGGCGAACACCGACATGCTCGACCATGGCACGCTCTACGTCGCCCGCTTCAACGCGGACGGCACCGGCGAATGGCGGGCGATGGTGCATGGCCAGAATGGCCTGACCGTCGGCGCTTCCGATCCGGGCAATACCAGCCAGAGCACCACGCCGCTGACGCCGACCACGGTCGACTTCAACAATCAGGCCGAAGTGCTGGTGAACACCATCTCCGCCGCGCGGGTGGCCGGCGGCACGGTCATGGACCGTCCGGAATGGATCACGGTCGCGCCCGACAACAGCGCCATCTTCGTGACGCTGACCAACAACAGCGGCCGCCGCGTCACCGACGCCGCCAATCCGCGCGTCACCAACCTGCATGGTCACATCATCAAGTTCAAGGAAGACGGCAATTCGCCGCTCGCCATGAAGTTCACCTGGGAAATCTTCCTGCAGGCGGGCGATCCGAACCTCGCTCCAGGCGGCGCCAACCTGGTCGGCGATATCAAGGGCGACACCTTCTCCAGCCCTGACGGCATCCGCATCGACCCCAAGGGTCGCCTGTGGGTTCAGACCGACCATAGCGTGCCCGGCAATTCGGGCCTCTCCGGCACCACGATCGACCAGGCCTTCGGCCATAATGCGATGTTCTACATCGACCAGACCACCAAGCAGTCGAAGCGCTTCCTGGTCGGCCCGCTGGGCTGCGAGATCACCGGCCTTGCCTATACGCCGGACCTCAAGACCTTCTTCGTCAACATCCAGCATCCCACGGGCAACTGGCCGGTGTCGGGCCAGCAGCCGCGGTCCTCGACCATCGTCGTGCGCCGCACCGACGCTCAGCCGGTCGGAAACTGATGATGAAGTCCCCCCTCCCGCCTGCGGGAGGGGGGACAAGGGGCCATGCGCGCGCATGGCCTCTGCTTCGCAAAGGAAGCCGGCGACAGCAAAAGGCCCGTTCCTTGCGGGACGGGCCTTTTACTTGTTCCGAAAGCCGGATGATCAGGCGCGCGGGCGCACGGCCCGCAGCGGCTTACTTGATCTTGGCTTCCTTGAACTCGACATGCTTGCGCGCGACCGGGTCATATTTGCGGAAGCTCAGCTTCTCGGTCTTGGTGCGCGGGTTCTTCTTGGTGACGTAGAAGAAGCCAGTGTCAGCCGAGCTGACGAGGCGGATCTTGACAGTTGCCGGCTTGGCCATGGCCCTATTCCCTGGTCTTAAATAGCGTAAAAAATAAAGCGGCTCGCCATAGGTGAGTGGCGGACCGCCCGTTTCAGCGGTCGCCCATGGGCCAGATTCGGCTTCCTGTCAAGACTTGGCCCAGGCTTTACGCGCCTTTAACCCTCCTATGCCTAAGCTTCGCCTATCACGGAAAGGAGGGATTCTCCATGCGGCACGATCCGATTTCAGCCATTTTGACCGACCTTCTGCACAGGGTCGACGGGCTGGCGGGGCAGCGCGGCCATGTTTCCGTCCTGCGTCTGCATGACGAGGTCGACAAGATTCGTCATATCGCTCGCGCCTTCCATCTCGACGCCGTGGAAAATCTCGCGGGCACGCTCGAATCGGCCCTATCGCTCCATGGCCTTGGCCCAGTGGTCCTGTCCTATCTGGATTTGTTGCGGGATGCGATCGGCGCCGAAATGCCAGCCAGGGCGATTCTGCCGATGCGTCCATATACGGCGTCGGCCGCGACCGTCCCGTTCCGCGCCTGAGATCGCCCGGCGCCGATGGACGCCCTGCTGATCGCCCTGCTCGGTTGCCTGCTCGGCGAAATCGGCGACAAGAGCCAGTTGCTCGTTCTCGCGCTCGCCGCGCGTTACAATCGCGACGGCGCGGTGATCGCCGGGATCATCGTCGCCGCCATCGCCAATGCCGCCATCTCCGCCGCCGCGGGGGCATGGATCGGTCCGATGCTGGGCGCCGACGCGCGACTGCTCTTCCTGGCGCTCGCCATTCTCTTCCTCGGCGCAGGCCTGCTCTGGCGCGTCGCGCCGCCCGACCCGCTCGACGGCTGGCCGACCGGCGCCTTCCTCACCACCGCTCTTGGCCTCTTCATTCTGGGTTTCGGCGACGGCCCGCAATTTCTGATCCTGGGGATAGCCGTCCGCACCGCAGAGCCGGTGCTGGCGGGCATTGGCGGGGCGATCGGCATGATCGTCGCGCTGGTGCCTGTCGTGCTGCTCCGCGCCCGGCTGCTCGCGGTGCTGCCGCTGCGGGCGATCCGCTGGACCGGCGGCGCGCTGCTGCTCGTCACCGGCGCGATCATGGCGCTTTCCGCCACGGGCCTGCTCTGATCGAGCGCTTTCATCATCCTGATCGGGATTTCCGCCACGAAAAAATGGCACCATCTTGCCGCGCGACCATTATATGTCCGAAACCAGTTTCCCGAACAGGAGGACATTGCATGACTGCTCCCGATTTGAAGACCCCGACCGACCTCAAGAGCAACGCGACCAAGTCGGTCGCCGATGCGCTCAACGGTGCACTGGCGGACAGCTATGCCCTCTATCTCAAGACTAAGAATTTCCACTGGCATGTGTCCGGCCCGCATTTCCGCGACTATCATCTGATGTTCGACGAGCAGGCGACCGAGATTTTGGCCGTGACCGACCTGATCGCCGAGCGGGTGCGCAAGACCGGCAATGAGACGCTGCGATCGATCGGCGACATCGCCCGCCGCCAGACGGTCAAGGATAATGACGCCGATTTCGTCAACCCGGCTGACATGCTGAAGGAATTGCGCGACGATAATCTAGCGCTGGTCGAAACCTTCCGCGCGGTGAAGGCGGCGGCTACCGAAGCGGGCGACAATGCGACCGAAGGCATTGTCGACGACTGGACCGACCAGGCCGAACAGCGCGCCTGGTTCCTGTTCGAGGCGGCGCGCGGCGCCTGATTCGCGTTTTTGACCAAGGAAAAAGCCTGCCGGTGCAAACTGGTGAGCTTTTCCTTATGTCAAAACGTCCGTTCGTTTCGAGCGAAGTCGAGAAACATGAGGATTGTCCCAGCCGCTTCTCGACTAGGCTCGAAGCGAACGGGGCATGGGGCGATGAAGATCAATTCTCGCTGACGACCACAATCGCCACTATCTCCACCGCCTCGACCTTCCCGGCAAAATCGACCGTCTCGCCGACTTCCGCGTCCATCATCGCGCGGGCGAGAGGGGAGGAGAAGCTGATCCGTCCTTCATGCGGATCGGCCTCGTCATCGCCGACGATCGCGATCGTCCTTTCCTGCCTGTTCAGCCGGTAAGTCAGGCGCGTCCCGAAGGCGACCGCCTCGCCATCGGCCGCCGGTCGCAATTCCGCCGTCGCCAGCCGCGTGCGCCAGTAGCGCAGCTCGCGCTTGTGCTTCTTGGCCCTTTCCTCGTCCTGTCCGGTGGTATCGACGGATTCCAGCGCCTCGACCTTCTCGCGCGTCAGCCGCAATCCGCGCGCCGTCACCCAATTGGGACCGGGCGGGATCGGAAGCTTGAATTTCGGCTCCATATGCTCATCGTCGCTCTCGCGACGGAAGGCGACGCTCATTCGTCAAACTCGAAGGCCGGTGGCAAATCGAAGTCCGTTCCATCGAGATAGGTCAATTCGCCGCGCTTGTAGTAATCGCTCTCACGCAATTCGGTATGAACAACCTGCATGGCGAGTAAGAGTGCCTGAACCATGTCGATGCCATGAGCGTGTCTGCCCTTGGTTTTCTCCGGCCAGTCAATCTCATACCGACATTTATATTCGCCGGTTGGATTCTGAATAGGCTTGAAGAAGCGCACCATCATAGGCTGTCCAGCACATACCAATGCCCGTTCGACGAAAACCGTCGGCGCGCCGTCAGTCTTCATCGAACAGTCCGGCCAGCTGTTCCACCATCGTTCCGCCCAGTTGCTCGGCGTCCATGATGGTGACGGCGCGGCGATAATAGCGGGTGACGTCATGGCCGATGCCGATCGCCACCAGTTGCACCGGCGACCGGTTCTCGATCCAGTCGATCACCTGCCGCAAATGCCGCTCCAGATAGGTGCCGCTGTTCACCGACAGGGTGGAATCGTCCACCGGCGCGCCGTCGGAAATCACCATCAGGATGCGCCTTTCCTCCGGCCGCGCGATCAGCCGCGCGTGCGCCCAGAGCAGCGCTTCGCCATCGATATTCTCCTTGAGCAGCCCCTCGCGCATCATCAGGCCCAGATTCTTGCGCGCCCGGCGCCACGGATCGTCGGCCTTCTTGTAGACGATATGGCGCAGGTCGTTGAGCCGCCCCGGCATAGGCGGACGCCCGGCGGCGAGCCATTCCTCGCGCGCTTGCCCGCCCTTCCACGCCCGCGTGGTGAAGCCCAATATCTCGGTTTTCACCCCGCAGCGCTCCAGCGTGCGCGCCATGATGTCGGCGCTGATCGCGGCGATGCTGATCGGTCGCCCGCGCATCGATCCACTATTGTCGATCAGCAGCGTGACGACGGTATCGCGAAACTCGGTGTCCCGCTCGATCTTGTAGGACAGCGAGCGCGTCGGATCGATCACGATCCGCGCCAGCCGCGCCGCGTCGAGCAGCCCTTCCTCCTGGTCGAAGTCCCAACTGCGCGACTGCTGCGCCATCAGCCGTCGCTGCAAGCGGTTGGCGAGTTTGGTGACGGCACCCTGCAAGCTCACCAATTGCTGGTCGAGGAAGCCACGCAGCCGCACCAGCTCATCCTCGTCGCACAGCTCCTCGGGGCTGACGATCTCGTCATATTTGACGGTGTAGGGCTTGTAGTCGAAGCCGGGCGGCAGATCGGACATCGGCCGGTTGGGCCGGACCGGCATCATGCCTTCTTCGCCCATATCGCCCGCGCCTTCGTCGCTGTCGGCGTCGAACTCGTCGCTATAGTCGGTTTCGCCTTCCTCGGTCTCGCCGCCCTTGTCCTCGGCGCGCGCCTCGGCGTTCATGTCGCTGTCGCCGGCTTCGTCCTGGCCGCTGTCGCCTTCCTCCTGCTGCTCTTCCTCGTCCTCGCCCTCATCCTGCGATTCGGGTTCGTCGGTGTCGGGCGGCACATCGGCGTCGATCAGCTGGAGATGCTCCAGCATGGCGGTCGTCAGCTTCTGAAAGGCGCGCTGGTCGTCGATCGCCAGCGCCAGCGCATCCAGATCGCTCCCGGCCTTGTCCTCGATCCACTGGTCGACCATGGCGACGCCCGGCGCGGCGTCCTTGGGGATGGCCTGCCCCGTCAGCCGCTCGCGCACCTTGAGCGCCAGCGCGGTCGACAGCGGCACTTCGTCGGCGGATCGCGCCCGGCGGATCGCGTCGGACTTCAGCCGCAGGTCGAGCGCATGGTTGAGGTTGGCGCGCACCCCTTCCATCGCCCGCGCGCCGATCGCCTCGACCCGCGCCTGCTCGACCGCGTCGAACACGGCGCGCGCCACGGCTTCACCCGGCGCGGAACCGGCATGGACCTTGGCATTGTGATGGCGCAGCTTCAGTGCATAGGCGTCGGCGAAACCGCGCGCCAGCGCGACCTGATCGGCGGGCAAGGCGCGGCCGGGCGTGGGCACTTTGATCGCCTTGCCGGCGGCATGGGGCGTATCGGCGGAAAAGCCGACCTCCACTTCCGCATCTCGCGTGATCGCGCGCGCGGCGCCGGACAGCACATCCTTGAAGGCGTCGATGGGGGACCGCTCGCTCACGGCCGCTCCGGTTCGCCCACTTGGCGAACCGCGATCGTCTCGATCTGCGTCTCGACCTCGCTCATCAGCTTGTGGACCGGGCATTTGGCGGCGACAGCGATCAGCCTGTCATGCTGCTCGTCGGTCATCGGGCCGGTCAGCGCAATGCGTGTGGTCAGCCGGTAGACACCCTTGCGCTCTTCGCTGGCGTCGCGAACCACGCCGACATGGATATTCTCGACCGGGATACCGTTGCGCTGCGCATACCAGAGCATGGTCATGGCCTTGCACGCGCCCAGGGCGGAATCATACAGGTCGTGGGGGTCCGGTCCGGCATCATGGCCGTCGGGTGCCGACATATCGGCAACAATCTCATGGCCCCGGATGCTGATCCGGTGCGCGGTGCCGCCATTGGGGTCGATCCGTTCGACGACGATCATGCTTTGTCTCCCTGCCGTCGGTGCAGGGCGAACGTTCAGTTCGCCCGGCTCGCCACGCTTTCGGGAAGATCCTTCCCGAACACGCGCTGATAATATTCGGCGACCAGCGCCCGTTCCGCCTCATCGCACTTGTTGAGGAAGCTCAAACGGAAAGCGAAGCCGACATTCTTGAAGATCAGTGCATTCTGCGCCCAGCTGATCACGGTGCGGGGCGACATGACGGTCGAGATGTCGCCGTTGACGAAGCCCTGGCGGGTCAGTTCCGCCACCTTGATCATATTCTCGACTTCCTTGCGGCCGCCCTCATGGTCATATTCGCCCGACTTGGCCAGCACCACCTGCGCCTCGGTCGCGGCGGGGAGGTAGTTGAGCGCCACCACCAGGTTCCAGCGGTCCATCTGGCCCTGGTTGATCTGCTGTGTGCCATGATAAAGGCCGGTCGTGTCGCCCAGACCCACCGTGTTGGCGGTCGCGAACAGGCGGAAATGCGGGTTCGGCCGGATGACGCGATTTTGGTCGAGCAAGGTCATCTTGCCGTCCGTCTCCAGCACGCGCTGGATCACGAACATCACGTCCGGGCGGCCGGCGTCATATTCGTCGAACACCAGCGCGACTGGCCGCTGCAACGACCAGGGGAGCAGGCCTTCGCGGAATTCCGTCACCTGCTGCCCGTCCTTGAGGACGATGGCGTCGCGACCGACCAGATCGATACGGCTAATATGCGCGTCCAGGTTGATGCGGATGCACGGCCATTTCAGGCGCGCCGCCACCTGTTCGATATGGCTCGACTTGCCGGTGCCATGATAGCCCTGCACCATGACGCGGCGATTATGGGCGAAGCCCGCCAGGATCGCCAGCGTGGTGTCCGGGTCGAACACATAGGCGGGGTCGAGGTCGGGCACGCGCTCATCGGCCTGCGAAAAGGCGGGAATCCTCATGTCGACGTCGATGCCGAAGACTTCGCGTGCGTCCACCTCCCGGTCGGGCGCTTCCAGCAGCGTTTCGGATCGGGTGTCGGGCTGGACGTTCGAAATCTCGGTCATCGGGTCATCAACTTTCTGCGATTCATTCTCGCCCTAACCCAATAGCGAAGGGCGTGTCGATAGAGTGGGGCCTGTGCCTGCGACGATCAAGCCGCCCATTCCGCCAAATTGGCATCCTTGCCGATCAGCGCAAACCCACGGGCAGGCGCGCTGCTCCCATGAACGATCAACCCTTCCCGGATGCGCGCGACGTCAGGCGAAGGCCTCCGCCTTGCGCAAATGCGTATAAGCCTCGATCACGCCTTGCAACCTGCCTTCATGGCTGCGGTCGCCGCCATTATGGTCGGGGTGATAGCGGCGCAGCAATTCAGTGTAGCGGCTGCGCAAGGCCTTGCGGTCCGCATCGATCGGCAGTTCCATGATCGCCATCTGCCGGCGGTCCTCATGGGACAGGAACTTCCCGTCCTGTCGCATCTCATTGTCGGCCCGCGCCTTGGCGACCCGTTCCCTGAATTTCGCTCCGATTGCGTCAAGCGGATCGGCGAAATCGGCCCAGCGCGGTGGCGAGCTCGCAGCGTTGGAGGAGAAGGCGCGCGTCTCCCGTTCCCAGCCCGCATAGGGGCGCTGCGCGGCGGCGATTTCCTCCGGGCTCATGCCGGTGAAGAAATTATAACCCTGGTTGAAGGCGCGCACATGATCCAGGCACAGCCAGCGCCAGCGCGGGCCGTCCTGGTTCGACCGCTGGCCTTCCATCGGCGGCGCGCGGAACTCGCCCGGCTCCCGGCAGCCCGGAACAGCGCAGGGGCGGTCGCTTTCCACACGGCCATGGAAACGATTGAAACGTCGGGTCGAGAAAGGATCGCTGCTCAAGATCGTCCTGATGGAATGACTGACAAAGCAGCCTATATAGGGCGCATGACCACCGACCTCAAAGGCCCCGTTGCCATCGAAATCGAGGCGCGCCTGCGCGCCGCCCTGAACCCGGAGCATCTCGCCGTCATCGACGACAGCGAAAAGCATCGCGGCCATGCCGGCCATGACGGTTCGGGCGAGAGCCATTTCACGGTGGAGGTGGTGTCGGACCGCTTCACCGGCCAGAATCGCGTCGCGCGCCAGCGGCTGATCAACGCCGCGCTGGCCGACTTGCTGCGCGACAAGGTCCACGCCCTCGCGGTCAAGGCGCGCGCGCCCGGTGAAGCCTGATGACGCCCGACGATTTCATCATCCAGACGATCACGCCCACCACCCATGATCTGGGCGACTTCAAGGTGCATCGTTCGCTGCCGGTGAAGGGGCGCACAATGGTCGGCCCCTTCATCTTCTTCGATCAGGCCGGGCCGGCGCGGATCGCGCCGGGGCAGGGCATAGACGTGCGGCCGCACCCGCACATCAATCTCGCGACCGTCACCTATATGTATGAAGGCGCTTTCATGCACCGGGATTCGCTCGGTACCGAGCAGTTGATCGAGCCGGGCGCGGTCAATCTGATGACGGCGGGCAAGGGCATCGTCCATTCGGAGCGCTCGCCCGAGGAAGATCGCGCCAGGGCGTCCAAACTGTCCGCCATCCAGACCTGGCTGGCCTTGCCCGACCGGTTCGAGGAGATGGACCCGGCCTTCGAGCATGTCGGCGAAGGCGGCTTGCCGGTGATCGAGGACGGGGCGGCGCGCGCGCGCGTCATCATGGGATCGCTCTGGGGCGAAACCTCGCCCGTCACCACCTATGCCCAGACTATCTATGCCGATATCCAGCTGGCGCCCGGCGGCCGACTCGCCATCGATCCGTCGGCGGACGAGCGCGCGCTGTATGTTTCGGGCGGGGACGCCGCGCTCGACGGGGTGCTGCTCGCGCCGCAGACGCTCTACGTCCTGCGCCCCGGCACATCCGCCACCTTGATGAGCGTCGATGGCGGACGCATCGTGCTGTGCGGCGGGGAAGCCTTCACCTCGCCGCGCCATGTCTGGTGGAATTTCGTGTCCTCGACTCAGGATCGGTTGATGCAGGCGCGCGAGGATTGGGACGCCATGCGCTTCCCCCTCATTCCCGGCGACGATCAGGAATTTATTCCCATCCCGCAGGGGCGGCCCAAGACGGTCAGCTACCCCTGACCGATCGGGTTACTGCACGAAGGTCAGCGAAAGATTTTCGGCATTTTTCGGAATGTCGATCCGGCTTTCGTTGATCGAGGCTTCCTCGCCAGGCTTCAGCCGCGTCTTGTCGGCCTTGGTAGTCCAGCTGAACACCAGCCGGTTCTGCCGGTCGCGCAGCTGCACCAGCACGGGCGGCACGGGCAGCGCCTGGGCGCCGCTGTTCACGATCCGCGCGCCGAAGGCGAAATATTCCTCGCCCGTCGGCAGTTTGCGGCGCTCGGCCGGCTTGGACAGGTAGAAAAGCAGGTCGGGATCACCCTCTTCGGGAACGATGCCCATCGCCACCATCCAGCTCGGCGGCCCGAAATAATAGAGCGCCCCGCCCGCGGCGGCGACCATCAGGAAGAAACCGCCCGCCGCCCAGGTCCAGAGTTTGAGCATGTTGCGCCGCGGCTTGACCGGCACGGGCGCCGAAAAGGGGCTTTCCTCGGTCGGATCGGTCGGCGCGCCGGCATAGATGTCGTCGAAGCGATAATCGGGCGTCGCGATTTCCGCTTGAGGCACGGTTTCCGGCGCCACCGGTTCGGGAATCTCGCCGGATTGAACCGGGGCTTCCGGCTCCGGTTCAGGAACAGGGGCCTTGGACACCACCGGTTCCGGCGGCGGGGGAGGCGGCGGTGGTGCGGGCGCCTCGACAGGAGCGCTCACCGGTGCGGCCGCGACGGATACCTCTTCGCGTGCCGGCAGAGTGGTCGGTTCCTGGAACCAGCTATGCCTGCAGGCGGCGCAGCGGACCTGGCGGCCATTGGAGCCTACGGCGCTGTCGGGCACGACATAGCGGGTCGCGCAATTGGGGCACACCAGGATCATTTCGCTTCATAGGCATGGCAGGGACTCGCGCGCAAGCGGCAACAGCAGGGGCGCGACTCGCGTGATCGCGCGGCGCGGGCTTTACGGCGGCCCGCCGCCTGTGCCATGGCTGCGGCTTCGGGGAAGCAGGGAGCGCGCCAGCGCCACATCGCACAGATATGACGGCCATCGTCCAGTTCGAAAATGTCGGCCTGCGCTATGGTCTGGACAGCGAAACGCTGTCCGACGTCAGCTTTTCCCTTGCCGGCGGCGGCTTCTATTTCCTGACTGGCGCGTCGGGCGCGGGCAAGACGTCGCTGCTGAAACTGCTCTACCTCGCCCAGCGGCCCAGCCGCGGCGTCATCCGCCTGTTCGGGGAGGATGTCGTGACTCTGCCGCGCGACCGCCTGCCCGGTTTCCGCCGTCGCATCGGTGTCGTCTTTCAGGATTTCCGGCTGGTCCCGCATCTGTCCGCCTATGACAATATCGCCCTGCCGCTGCGCGTCGCGGGCATGGAGGAGGGCGAGATCGACGCCCCTGTCGTGGAAATGCTGAACTGGGTCGGCCTCGGCGATCGCGGTCAGGCGCGGCCCGCCACCCTGTCGGGCGGGGAACAGCAGCGCGTCGCCATCGCCCGCGCGGTGATCGGGCGGCCCGAAATATTGGTGGCGGACGAGCCGACCGGCAACGTCGATTCCGACATGGCGCGTCGCCTCATGACCCTGTTCGAGGCGCTCAACCGGCTGGGCACGACGATCGTCGTCGCCACCCACGACCTGCCGCTGATCGCGCAGGTCAAGGGCGCGCAGATGATGAAGCTGGACAAGGGGCGGCTCGCCGATCCCACCGGAACGCTCCGCTACCCGCCCAAGTCGCAGGTTCGGCCCTGATGGCGAACCGCGCCAATCGCAAGGCCGCCGCCGCGGCGCGCCATCGCCTGCTGCCCGAAGGCCGGGTGGCGGGACCGATGCCCTGGATCATCGCGATCATGATGTTCCTGACGATCCTGTCCGCCGCCGCCGGCCTCGGCCTCGGCGCGGCGGTCCGGTCGATGAGCGCCGACCTTGCCGGTCGCGCCAGCGTGCAGATCGTCGAAGCCAATATAGCGGCGCGCGATCGCCTCGCCGCCCGCACGCTGCAGGCGCTGCGCGGGGCGCAGGGCGTGCGCCGCGCCGATCCTGTCGATCCGGCCTTGCTCGCCGACCAGTTGCGTCCCTGGCTGGGCGACGCGGCCACCAGCGGCGACCTGCCCGTTCCCGCGCTGATCGACGTGATGCTGACGCCCGGCGACACGGATGCGAAGATCGGCCGGCTCCGCGCGCTGCTGGCCGGTCTGTCGCCCAAGCTGCGGATCGAACCGCACGCCGCCTTCCTGCTGCCGCTCGCGGGCCTGCTGAGCGCGCTGGGATGGCTGGCGGCCGGCGTGGTGGCGTTGATGACGCTCGCCACCGGCGCGGTCGTGGTGCTGGCGGCGCGCGGCGCGCATGACAGCCATCGCGGCACGATCGACGTGCTCCACCTGATGGGTTCGACCGATGTGCAGATCGCCCGCCTGTTCCAGCGACGCATCGGTCTCGACGCCTTCCTCGGCGCCGCGCTGGGCTTTGCCTTCGCCGTGCTCGTCATCATCCTGATCGGCCTGCGCCTGTCCGCGATGGGATCGGAATTGCTGGGCGCGGTCACGCTCGACACGCGGGGCTGGGTCATCCTCGCGGCGCTGCCGGTCCTGGGCGTGATTCTCGCCATGTTGACCGCGCGCTGGACGGTGCTGCGCACGCTGGGACGGTCGCTATGATCGTCCGTCTGTTCGCCGTCACCCTGCTCGCCTGGATGCTGGGCTTCGCCTGGTTCGCCATCTTCCTGCCGCAGCCGCTCGACGGACGGCAGACCGACGCCATCGTCGTGCTGACCGGAGGGGCGGGGCGGATCGACCGGGGCATCGCCCTGTTGCAGGAGGGCGCGGCCAAGCGGATGCTGATTTCCGGCGTCGACCGATCGGTTCGTCCGGCCGAACTGGCGGCGCAATATGACGCCCCGGAAAAGCTGTTCGCCTGCTGCATCACCCTGGGCCGGGAGGCGATCGATACCCGCTCCAATGCGATCGAGACGGCGCGCTGGCTGGAGCGGCGCGACTATAAGACGGTGCGCCTGATAACGACCGACTGGCATATGCGCCGGTCGGCGCTGGAACTGCGCCAGGCGCTCCCCGGCCGCGTCAGCCTGGTCTATGATGCGGTGCCCAGCCGTCCCAGCCTGACCGTGCTGATGCGCGAATATAATAAATATCTGCTGCGGCGTGTCGCCGCGCTGATCGGCATCTGACGGCCCATCCCCATGATCACCGCCATCCGCTCCCTCCTCTTCATGCTGGTGTTCTACAGCGGCAGCGCCCTGTTCGTGCTCTGGGCGTTGCTCATGGCATGGATGGCGCCGATATCCGTGCCAGGGGTCGCCACTGTCTGGAGCCGCTTCCATCGCGGCTGCGTCCGCTGGCTGCTGGGACAGAAGGTGGTGGTGGAGGGCGAACTGCCCCAAGGACCCTATCTCTACATCCTCAAGCATGAATCGATGTTCGAGACGATCGACCTGCTGTGCCTGTTCGACAAGCCCGCCATCGCCGCGAAACGGGAGCTGCTCGACATCCCGCTCTGGGGCGGGATCGCCCGGCGCTATGGCCTGATCCCGATCGAGCGCACGGCGGGCGCCAGCGCGCTGCGGGCGCTGCGCGCGTCGGCAAGGACGGCGGCGGCGGCGGGGCGCGCCGTCTGCCTCTTCCCCGAGGGCACGCGGGTCCCGCACGGCGAGTCCCCGCCGCTCAAGGCTGGCTTCGCCGGACTCTACAGCCTCCTCGGCCTGCCGGTGGTGCCGATCGCGGTGGACAGCGGCCGGGTTTCGCCGCGCGGCCGGTTCCTGAAGCGGGCGGGCATCATCACCTACAAGGTGGGAGAGATCGTCCCCACCGGCCTTGACCGCAAGGAGGCGGAGGCGCGGGTCCATGCCGCCATCAACGCCCTTAATCAGTGCGAGCGGCCAAAGTCGGGCTTCGCGTCGTCCTGACCCTGTTCGATGATCGACCGGCGGATCGCGCGGGTGCGGGTGAAAAGATTGAACAGCGCATCGCCGTCATTCCAGCGGATCGCCCGTTGCAGCGCGGACAGATCCTCCGAGAAGCGCTGGAGCATGTCCAGCACCGCATCCTTGTTCGCCAGGAATACGTCGCGCCACATGGTCGGGTCGGACGCGGCGATGCGGGTGAAGTCGCGGAAGCCGCCGGCCGAATATTTGATGACTTCGGACTGGGTTACATCCTCCAGATCGCTCGCCGTGCCGACGATGGTATAGGCGATCAGGTGGGGCAAATGGCTCGTCACCGCCAGCACCATGTCATGATGCGCCGGGTCCATCGTCTCGACATTGGCGCCGACGCGCCGCCACAGTTCGGCGACCCGCTCCACGGCGGCGGGATCGGCGTCGGCGGGCGGGGTGACGATCGACCAGCGGCCCCTGAACAGGGTCGCGAAGCCCGCTTCCGGGCCGCTATTCTCGGTCCCCGCCACCGGATGGGCGGGGATGATGGTCCGCCCCGGCAATGCGGCGCTAAGCTGCGCCAGCACGTCCGCCTTGCAGGAACCGACATCGCTGACGATCGCATCGGCGGGCAGATCCGCGGCGATCTCTGCCGCCGCCGCGCCCATGGCGCGCACGGGCACGCACAGCACGACCAGGTCGGCGTCGGTCACGGATGCGCCCGCCGTATCGGTGACGTCGTCGGCGAGGTCGATGCGCCGGGCGATGTCGCGCACCGCGGGATCGGCGTCATAGCCTGTGACCCGCACGGTCGGCATGTCCGCCCGGATCGCGCGGGCCAGCGAGGCGCCGATCAGCCCCAGGCCGATGATGGTGACACGGGCGAAAGGCAGCATCGGTTCAGGCCGCCTCCGCCATGGCGCGCAGCTTGGCCGCGACGGCGCGGGTCTGCGCCTCGGTGCCGATGGTGATGCGCAGCCCGTTGGGCAGGCCCTGGCCCGGTAGCCAGCGCGTGGCATAGCCTTCGTCCCACAGCCCCTTCATGGCCGCTTCGGCGGTCAGAGCGCCGTCGAACAGGATGAGCAGGAAGTTGGTCTTGCTCGGCACTGCCCGCAGGCCATGGTTGGAAAGCGACGCGACCTCGCCAGCCAGCCATTCGCGCCACTGCGCATTGTGCGCGCGACTGCGCTCGACCCAGTCCGTGTCGCCGATCGCCGCGACCGCCGCGGCCTGACCCGCCGTCGTCACATTGAACGGCGCGCGGATGCGGTGGAGGATGTCGATCACCTCGGGACTGGCATAGCCCCAGCCGATCCGTTCGGCGGCGAGGCCGTAAATCTTGGAGAAGGTGCGGGTGACGAAGATGTTGGAGGCGGTCTTCGCCAGCTCCAGCCCGCCATCATCCGCCCCCTCGTCCAGATATTCGGCATAGGCCTGGTCCAGCACGAACAGAATGTCGGGGCGCAGCCCGGCGTGCAGGCGCGCAATCTCTTCCCGGCTGGTCATGGTGCCGGTCGGGTTGTTGGGATTGGCGAGGAAGACCACCCTGGTCCGGTCCGTCACGGCCGCCAGCAGCGCGTCGACATCGGTCGCATAATCCCTGTCCGGCGCAACCACCGGGGTCGCGCCGACGCGGCGGGCGGCGATGTCGTAGACCGCGAAGCCGTAGCGGACATAGAGTATCTCGTCGCCCGGCCCGGCATAGGCGCTGGCGGCGATGTGCAGCAGCTCGTCCGACCCGGTGCCGTAGATGATCCGCGCGGGATCGAGGCCATGGGCCGCGCCGATCGCCGCGCGCAGCTTTTCCGCGCCCGGATCGGGATAGGTGGCGAGGTCGGTGGTGGCCGCGGCCAGCGCCGCGCGCGCCGCGTCCCCGGTGCCGAGCGGGTTTTCATTGGCGCTGAGCTTGATGAGCGGACGGCCGTCGTCGGTCGCCGCCTTGCCCGGCACATAAGGCGAAATGCCGAGGATCCAGTCCTTAGGCGCAGGTTTTGCAGCAATCTGTGTCATGGAGCGCGGCTTTAGCGGCTTCCGCGCCAAAGGCAAAGCGGTGGGACGTAGTCCAAGGGCTCTCCCGTTCGGCACAGGATCGCCGATCGGCAGGGTCACGGCTTCGAAGTTCACACCGTCGTCGCGTTTTCCGACGCATTTGTGCGGATTTTCGGTCATGACGCGCCATACACGCTTTCGCGACGCGCCGCTCGGGTCATGCCGACGCGCCATCCGGGTCACAGCCACGCGCCACCCACGCGCCACCCACGCGCCACCTGGGTTCCAGTGGGGTCACTGACGCAGGGCGGCGAGGGCGGCAGGGGAAGAGGCTGGCGGGGGCAAAGGGCGGGCTGGTCCATCTTGCAGGATAGAGCAGGGAAAATCCGAATAGGACAGGGGGTATGGCCCGGGTCAATCGGCATCGGGTGTTCGGTGTGTGTGTCCGGTTTCGGCCAGGAGCGGACCTTCATAGCAGGTTCAAACGAGTCACGTGCCTCGTTTGAAGGGTTGGGGTGGGGGCGTGCCTCATAAAGCAGCGCTGGTGGGATAGCCCCCACCCCCGGCTCCTCCCCTGAAGGGGAGGGGAGAATGAAAAGCCGTCAATCGCCTAACCACCCAAAACCCCACACCCCACGAAATGCGTCGGTAAAATCCACCTGCGACGGTGTGAACTTCGCCCTCGTGACCCTGTCGGCGCGCCTATTTCGCCTGCAACGCCGTCGCGCAGGCGGCCGGATCGACATCGGCGCCCGACGGCGATCGCGCGTCGACATGCGTGACCACCGGCTCCTTCCCGCGCGCCGGGGCGTAGAGATAGGCGTCGAGCACGCAGCGGCCATTGGCGAATTGCAGCTTGCGCACGGTCGTTTCGCGAATGTCGAGACGGGGCGTGCCGAACATCTGCGTCAGCTTGCGCGCGTCCGATCCCATCAGCGGTCCCTGCTTCATGAAGGCGCTGGCCGGCGGACCGGGCGGCGGCTGGATCTGCGCGCTGGGCGGCGGGACGATCGTGCCCGCGCCACAGGCGGCCAGCGGCAGGGCGAGGAGAGCGGAAACGCCCGAACGGAGGGTCTTCATGGCTTCGTCTTTCGTCCGAGCAGCATATGGACCGCCATAGCCGCGCTGAAGATCGGTGCAAGCAGGTTGGCGACCGGCACCAGGAAGATCAGCGCCGAAACGAGGCCCATAAGCCATCGGCTGCCCCGCGTGATCGGGGGCAGGGCGGGGTGACGCGGCTCCACCATATCGGCCATGTCGCGGCCGAGCAGATAGGCGTTCAAGGCCAGGAACAGGCCGATCGTCCCCACCCCCGTCACCAGCAGCAGCCCATAAGCGGGCAGCGCGACGAGGTTCCAGCCGATCGTCCGCACCAGCGAGGCGAGCGCAAAGCGCAGGCTGCGCGCCCAGCCCACCGGCCGGGCCGCGACCTGCGGATAATCGTCGCGCTCCACCGCCTCGATAATGTCATCGGCGAACAGGCCCATCACCGCCATCGCCGTCGCCCGGAACAGCAGCCATCCCGCCGCGATCATGATCAGCGCGGTGGCGGTCGCTTCGCCCAGCCCGCCTCCGCCCCAGCCCCAATGCAGGCGCAGCGCGTGAAATCCCGTCCAGAGCGCGGCGGCCAGCCCGGCGAACAGCAGCAATGTCAGGAGGAGCGTCTTGACCATCAGGCGCAGCGCCGCGCCATGGAAGATGGACGGAAAGGCGCGCATGGCAGCGGTCAGGATCATCATGCCGCTATCCTCTTGCGCAGGCGGAAGGTCAATCAGCGCCGTTGCATGGGGCCGCCCGGCCCGGTAAAGGCCGTGAAATTTTATGTCCACCACAAGACAAGGATATTGCGTGACCGCCACTGCAAATGTTCAGCCCCCGGCGCTTGATGTCGTCGCGATCGGCAACGCCATCGTCGACGTCCTCGCCCGCAGCGACGATGGCTTTCTGGCCGAACATGCGCTGACCAAGGGCGGGATGCAGCTGATCGACGCCGAAATGGCCGAGACGCTCTATGCCGACATGCCCCAGGCCAAGGAAATCAGCGGCGGATCGGCCGCCAACACGCTGGCGGGCCTCGCCGCGCTGGGCAAGAAGTGCGGCTTCATCGGCCAGGTCAATGACGACCAGCTGGGCGCGGTGTTCGCGCATGACGTGCGGGCGCTGGGCATCCGCTTCGACACGCCGGTCATGCATGGCGAAGTGCCGACCGCGCGCTGCCTGATCCTGGTGACGCCCGACGCGCAGCGGACGATGAACACCTTCCTGGGCGCGTCGCAGTTCCTGCCGGCGGAAGCGCTGGACCTCGACATGATCCGCTCGGCCGGCATCCTTTATCTCGAAGGCTATCTGTGGGACCCCGAGCAGCCGCGCGCGGCGATGCGGGCGGCGATCGACGCGGCACGCGGCGCGGGCCGCAAGGTCGCCTTCACCCTGTCGGACAATTTCGTGATCGACCGGCATCGCGCCGACTTCATCGACCTGATCGACAATGGCCAGATTGACATCCTCTTCTCCAACGAGGGGGAAATCCAGTCGCTGGCGCAGGTCGACGATTTCGAGAAGGCGCTGGCCCGCTTCGCCGACAAGGTGCCGGTGCTGGTGTCGACCCGCAGCGAAAAGGGCGCGGTGGCGATCGTCGACGGCGTGCGCCATGAAGCGCCCGCCGCGCCGGTGTCGCAGATCATCGACACGACCGGCGCGGGGGACCTGTTCGCCTCGGGCTTCCTCGCCGCCCATATCGACGGCCGCAGCGTCGAGGACGCGCTGGCGCTGGGCGCGGCGGCGGCGGCGGAAGTGATCTCGCACTGGGGCGCGCGGCCGGAGGAAGATCTGGGCCAGATCCGCGACAGGCTGTTCGCGTAAGGAAAGAAAAAAGGCCCGCCTCCCCGATGTGGGGCGGGCCTTTTTCTATGCCGGCTTCTGCTTGCGGAACAGGGCGCGGTCGTCGGACCCGAAGCCCCAGCGCCAGATGACCAGGCCATAGGCGCCCAATATCGCCCAGACCCCGACCGCCAGCTCGACCCATTCGAAACGCGGCGGCAGGGCGACGAACGCGGCGCCGACGATGCAGGCCACGCCCGCCGCGCTCAGCAGCGGCCAGCGCCAGGCGTTGACCGGCGCGCCCAGCAGCCGCGAAAGCAGCCGCGCCTTGACGAAGGCCCCTACGCCCAGCGCGAGGCAGAGCGCCAGCGCGGGCGCGGCGGCGATCCACATCACCGGCAGGTCCATGGCCCGCGCGGCGAGAATCAGGGCGAAGCTGAAAACCGCCTGCAACCCGATCATGATGAGCGAGATCATCAGATTGCGATGGCGGGCGATATAGACCAGCGCCGATTCGCTGACCACCGCCGTGGCCGCCACGACTTCGGCCAGCAGCAGGAAGGCGAGCGCGCCGGTCCCGCCGACGAAATGCGGCCCGACCAGCCCCATCACCGCTTCGCCGGGAATGCCGAGCGCCAGCGCGATGCCCGCCTGCGCGGCGATGATCCAGAAGCCGACCTGGCTGACCTGCGTCGCGATGGCGGCGAGATTATTTTCGGCAAGGTTGCGGGTGATGACCGGGCCGAGGATGGGGTCGAAGCTGGTCTTCAATTTCTGCGGCAGGGACGCGACCTGCTGCGCCACATAGTAAATGCCGATCACCGCCGGGCTGACGAACAGGCCCAATATCGCCATGTCGAGCCGGCGCGATCCCCATTCGACGCCATCGGCGGCGGCGAGCGGCAGGTTGCGGCGAGCGAGGCGCCAGAGCCGCCCGGCATCGGGCCGCCAGCCGCTGGGCAGGCCGTAATGGCGCAGCACCGGGATGATCGACGCGACCAGCGCGGCGATCATCGACACGGCATAGGACAAGATCAGGCCGTCGCGGGTCGAATAGAAGGCGAAGGCGAAGGCGCCGATGCTGATCGCCCATGGCTCGATGATCGATCGCGCCCGCACCGTCGCACCGACATCGAAGCGATAGGCGCAGGCGGCGAGCGCCACGTCCGATCCCGCCACCGCGATCACCACCAGCGCCAGCAGCCGGTCCAGCCCGTTGACGCCGCTGTTGGGAAACATGGCATGGGGAAAGGCGACGAGGATCGCCGATCCGGCCAGCGCGGCGAGCAATGTCACGACCATGGCGTCGGTGACGACATGATTGTGCGGCCGCTCGGTCTGGCTGAGCGCGCCGGCGAGGCCGCGCTTAAGGCCCAGCGTCGCGATCTGGGCGACGAATTCCACCACCAGCACGGCATAGGCGAAGCGCCCCAGCGCATCGGCGCCATACCAGCGGCCGGCGATGAACAGGAAGGGCAGGCGCGCGGCGAGGCGGAGCAGGAAGCCGAAAATATTGGTCCGCCCGCCCTTGGCGAGGGCGGCGATGTCATCCCGGTCCTGGGGCGGGGATGCGTCCGTCGCCAAAATCGCCTGATCTCCCTGCGTCATTCGTTGGTGTCGATTCTAGATGTTATGCGTCGCCGGCGCGACGGCTTATTCGGGGCGCAACGGGCGGGCGAGCAGCGCGTCGATGACCTGGCCGAGCGGCGCTGCATCGGTCAGCAGCGCGCAGACGGCTTCGACCACCGGCATTTCCACCCCCGCCGCCCGCGCGGCATCGCGCAGCACCGGCGCGGTATGCGCGCCTTCGGCCACGGTGCGGCGGTTGGACAGAAGGTCGGCGGCGCTCGCCCCTTCGCCCAGCCCCTTGCCCAGCGAGAAGTTGCGCGAATTGGTCGACGAGCAGGTGAGCACCAGGTCGCCCAGCCCCGACAGGCCGCCCAAAGTTTCCGCCCGCGCGCCGCGCGCCAGGCCGAAGCGGGTCATTTCGGCAAAGCCCCGGCTGATCAGCGCAGCGCGGGCGTTGAGGCCAAGCCCCGCCCCTTCCGCGACACCGCAGGCGATCGCCAGCACATTCTTGACCGCGCCGCCAATCTCCGCGCCAATCACGTCGTCGGACAGATAGGGGCGGAAGGACGGGCGCGCGATGCGGGCGGCGAGGCGCTGGCCCAGTTCCTTGTCCTCGCAGGCGAGGGTGATGGCGGTCGGCAGTCCCTTCGCCACCTCATGCGCGAAGGTCGGGCCGGACAGGACGGCGACGGGCGATGTCGGCTGCGCCTGCTGCGCCACTTGCGACATCAGCAGGCTGGTGCCCGCCTCGATCCCCTTGGAACAGAGCAGCAGCGGCACGCCGGCGGGCGCCTGCGCCACGACGCGGCGCAGATGCTGGGCGGGGCTGACCACCAGCAGCATATCGCATGTCCCCAGGTCCGCCATCGCGCCGGTCGCCCGGATCGACGGCGAAAGCGGGATGTTGGCGAGATAGAGCGGATTTTCATGGGCGTCGTTGATCGCATCCACCACCTCCGGCTCCAGCGCCCACAGCGCCACGTCCTGACCATCGCCGGCCAGCAATTGCGCCAGCGCCGTGCCCCAGGCACCCGCGCCGATGACTCCCGCCTTCATGCCTTCACGCCCTTCATGCCTTGACTCCGGCGCCGCGCGCCTTTTCCGCCGCCGGATCGAGCGGCCAGCGCGGCCGGGCGGGGACAGTGAGATCGTCGACCAGCCCCGCAGCATGGCGCTCCGCGCCCGCCCAGGCGATCATCGCCGCATTGTCGGTGCACAGCCACAGCGGCGGCGCGACGAAGGGCAGGTCATGGGCGGCGGCCAGCGATTCGAGCGCGGCCCGAATCGGCTGGTTCGCGGCGACGCCGCCCGCCACGACCAGCGCAGTGACGCCCGCGCTGTCGCCGAGCGCGCGGCGGGTGCGGTCGATCAGGCAGTCGATCACCGCCTGCTGGAAACTCGCAGCAATATCCTCGGTCGCATATTGTCCCGACTGGACGGCGCGCATCACCGCGCTCTTGAGGCCGGCGAAGGAGAAATGCGGCTCCGCCGTCCCGACCAGCGGACGCGGCAGCGGCACCGCCTTCGCGTTGCCCCGCGCCGCCGCTTTCTCCACCTGCGGACCGCCGGGATAGCCCAGGCCCAGCAGCTTCGCCGTCTTGTCAAAGGCTTCGCCCGCCGCATCGTCGATGGTGGTGGCGAGGCGGGCATAATCGCCCGGCCCCTTCACATGCAGCAGCTGGCAATGGCCGCCCGACACCAGCAGCAGCAGATAGGGGAATTGCAGGCTCCGGTCGGCCAGCCGCGGCGAAAGCGCATGGCCCTCCAGATGGTTGACCGCCACCAGCGGCTTGCCCGCCGCATGGGCAAGCGCCTTGCCGGTGACGAGGCCCACCATGACGCCGCCGATCAGGCCTGGCCCGGCGGTCGCGGCGATCACGTCGACATCGGCCAGCGTCATCTCCGCATCGGCCAGCGCCGCCTCGATCAGCGGGCTGAGCGCCTCCACATGGGCGCGGGCGGCGATTTCGGGCACGACCCCGCCATAGGGGCGGTGCGCCTCCTCCTGCGTCGCGAGGCGATGCGCCAAAATGCGGCCATCGGCCGTCACCAGCGCCGCCGCGGTTTCGTCGCAGCTCGATTCAAGGCCGAGAATGATGGTCATTGCCGCTTCCATCTAATGCCGCTGGTCATTAGAGCAAGCCGGATATGCTTTTCACCGACCGACCGTTGCGCCTGGGCACCAGGGGATCGCCGCTCGCGCTGGCGCAGGCGCGCATGACCGCGCAGGCGCTGATCGCCGCCCATGGCTGGGCCGAGGACGCGATCACGATCGTCCCCGTGCAGACCAGCGGCGACCGAATCCAGGACCGTGCGCTGGCCGATATCGGCGGCAAGGCGCTATGGACCAAGGAACTGGACCGGGCACTGGTCGCGGGCGAGATCGACTTTTCGGTCCATAGTATGAAGGATGTGGAGACGCTGCGGCCCGACGCCCTCCGCATCGTCGCCATGCTCCCGCGCGCCGACGTGCGCGACAGGCTGGTGGGGGCGAAAAGCTTCGACGCGCTACCGGCCGATCCGCTGGTGGGGACGAGTTCGCCGCGTCGGGGCGCGCAGGTGAAGCGGCTGCGCCCCGACGCGACCATCATCCTGTTCCGCGGCAATGTCGCGACGCGCCTCGCCAAGCTGGCGGCGGGCGAGGTTCATGCCACCTTGCTGGCGGCGGCGGGGCTGGACCGGCTGGACCAGGGCGATGTCGGGACGCCGGTCCCGATCGAGACGATGCTGCCCGCGCCGTCGCAGGGCGCGATCGGGATCGAGACGCTGGCCGGCAATGCGCCGGTGCTGAACGCGCTGAAAGCCATCAACGACCTGGACACTTATGACGCCGTCATGGCCGAGCGCGCGGTGCTGCGCGGGCTGGGCGGCACATGCCATTCGCCGATCGCGGCGCTGGCGCTGGTCGAGGGCGACAGCCTGTTCTTGCGCGCAGAGATCATCAGCCCCGACGGGACCGAGACGGTACGCGAGGAGGCGCGGCTGCCGCGCGGCGACGAAGCGGCGGCCGAGGCGGTCGGACGCACCCTGCTGCGCCGCGCCAGCCCCGCGCTGCGCGCCCTTTTCGAACCATGAGCCGCGTCCTCATCCTGCGGCCCGAGCCGGCGGCGGGCAGGACCGCCGCCGGGGCGCGGGATCTGGGGATGGACGCGCGGGTGCATCCGCTGTTCGCGCCGCAACCGATCGACTGGACGCCCCCTGCGCCCGAGAATTTCGATGCGCTGCTGCTGACCAGCGCCAATGGCGTGCATCTCGCCGGACCCGCGCTGCTCCATTATCGCGATCTGCCCGCTTATGCGGTGGGCGCGACGACCGCGCGGGCGCTGAAGGAGGCGGGCTTTCCCGACGTCGTGGCGGGATCGAGCGACGGCAGCGCGATTGCCGCCCGGATCGCGGCGGACGGACATGCCCACATCCTGCATCTGGCCGGCACGACGATCGCGCCGATGGAGACGGGGTCGCTCGATGTGACGCGCGTCACTGTCTACGGCATGACCGGGCTGCCGGCCGATCCCGCGCTGATCGCCGACGCCGTGCCGGGATCGATCCTGCTGGTTCATTCGCCCCGCGCCGGGGAAAGGCTGGCGGCGCAAATGCCCGAGGAACGGCGCGCCGGCCTGCATCTGGTCGCGATCAGTGTAGCGGCGCTGGCGGCGTGCGGCGCCGGCTGGGCCAGCGCACAGGCCCCCGCTTTGCCGCAGGATGACGAGATGCTGGCCCTCGCCCTGCGTTTGTGCGAAGGACAGGCGCAATGACAGACGAACGGGTCAGCATGAACGACGGTGGCGAGGGAACGAGCGCGATCGTGACGCCGCAGCCCGCGCGCCGGCGTGGCATCCTGCCGCTGCTGATCCTGGCATTGCTGGCCTTCGCCCTGGGGGTCGCGCTGACCGCCTGGGCCTGGCCGAAAATCCAGCGCCGATGGGGCGATCCGCAGGCCCAGCCCGCCGCGGTCCAGCCGCTGGCCGTCGGCGCCCTGCCCAGTGTCCCGACCCGTCCGCTGACCGCCGATGCGGCGCGGATGATCGACGGGCGCGTGGTGCAGCTGGAGGAGCGGCTGACCCGCATCACGGTCGAGGCGCAGGCGGCATCCGCCAATGCGGCGCGCGCCGAAGGGCTGCTGGTCGCCTTCGCCGCCCGCCGCGCGCTCGATAATGGCGCGCCGCTCGGCTATATCGAGGGGCAGTTGCGGCTGCGCTTCGGCCAGGCCCAGCCGCGCGCCGTCGCCACCATCATCAACGCCGCGCGCGAGCCGGTGACGCTGGCCGATCTGCGCGCGGGCCTCGCCGATATCGGCGATCAGGTGACGACGCCGCCGGGCGACGCCAGTTGGTGGGAGGCGCTGCGCCATGAAGCGCGCGAGGTGATCACCATCCGCAAGGCGTCCACCCCTTCGCCCCGGCCGCAAGCCGCCTATGAGCGCGCGCTCCGCTATCTGGACGGCGGCCGGGTGAGCGCATCGCTGGCCGAAGTGGAACATATGCCGGGCCGGTCCGTTGCCGAACGCTGGGTCCAGATGGCCCGCCGCTATATGGAGGCGCGCCGCGCGCTCGACCTGATCGAAACGGCGGCGATCCTGGAGCCGCGCACGCTGCGCAGCACCGAGGGCGAACCGGTCGCCCAGACGTCTCCGCTCGCGCCCTGAGCCCCAGGAAGCGGCTGTCACAAACGACGAACCGTTGGCCGCACAGGTCGAAACCGATGGACGTGCTGGGCGTTTGTCACGATAATGTCATCTTTTCCGCTCGGAAAACTCCAGGGCGGGTTCAAGGATCATCATCGTCGTGCCACCTTACGCCCAAGCCGTCAGCACATTCTGGAAGGACCGCCTCGCGCCCGGACCGCGCGCGCCCGTGCTTCCGCCGGTGCAGCAATTGCTGGGCAATTTGTCGGTGCCGTTCGATCTGGTGCGGACGAAGGCGCAGGCCGCCATGCTCGCCGCCCGGATTCGCGGCGACGGGCGGACGGTGCTGCTGATTCCCGGCCTGATGGCGTCGGAACAGCGCATGGGCTGGCTGCGCCGCATCCTGGCCGAGGCGGGCTATGACGCGCATGACTGGGGCATGGGGCGCAATTTCGGGCCGAAGCCCGACAGCCTGGAAAAGATCGACCGGCGCGTCGATGCGCTGCGGCGGCGGGGCGCTGGTCCCGTTACCCTGGTGGGCTGGAGCCTTGGCGGGCTTTACGCGCGCGAATATGCCAAGTTCGCAAAGGACAAAGTCGCCGGCGTCGTGACGATGGGCACGCCCTTCTCCGGCGATCCGCGCGCCAACCATGCCTGGCGGCTCTATCAGCTGGTGTCGGGCTTCCCCGTCGACCGACCGCCCTTCCCCTGCACCCGCGAGGAAAAGCCGCCGGTGCCGACGGTGGCGCTCTGGTCGCGGCGCGACGGCGTGATCCTGCCCGAATGCGCCAGGGGCCGCGCCGGCGAGCGCGACCGGGCGATCGAGGTCGACTGCACCCATATGGGCTTCGCCGCCTCGCCCGAAGGCATTGCGGCGGTGGGCAAGGCGCTGGAGGCGCTCCGCAACTGAGAAGGCCGGCTTCGATTGGTCTATGGCGGGGTTGGGGTGGAAAACGGACATTCCCCTCCCGCTTGCGGGAGGGGCAGCGAGACTTGGGCTGCGTAGCAGGCCATAGTCGCAGCGGGGTGGGCTATTGCCGCGTTGCGCTACGCCCACCCCCTAACCCCCTCCCGCCAGCGGGAGGGGGAACATGTCCGCTCCTGGCCGCTACCAGCCCTCAATATTGAAGCCGCGCCAGCGCCTGGTCCTTGCCGATCAACGGCAGCAGCAATCCCATGTCCGGGCCATGATCCAGACCTGTGAGCGCACGACGCAAAGGCTGGAACAATGTCTTGCCCTTGCGCCCCGTCTCTTCCTTCAATGCGCCGGTCAGCGTGCGCCAGATATCGGCATCGAACGCGGCGTCCGACAGGATGCGATGCGCGGCGGCCAGGAAATCGCGATCCTCTTCCAAGACCGCCGGCGCGTCGATCGGCCCGGTGACGATGCGCCACCAGTCGGCCGCCCCCGCCACCGTCTCCAGATTGGGGCGAAGGGTGAGCCAGGCGGCTTCGTCCATGCCTTGCGGCAGGCGGCCGGCGACCGCCGCATAGGGCAGAAGATGGACGATCTTCTGGTTGAGCGTCGCCAGTTCGCCTTCATCGAAGCGGGCGGGCGCGCGGCCGAAATGGGCGAAGTCGAAGCTGTCGATCAGGGGCTGCATGTCCACGAACGGCTCGATGGGCTGCGAACTGCCGAGGCGGGCGAGCAGCGCGGCGACGCTCATGGCTTCGAGGCCGATCTCGCGGAAATGGGCGACGCCCAGCGACCCCAGACGCTTGGACAGCTTGCCCTCGCTGCCGGTGAGCAGCGCTTCATGCGCGAATTGCGGTAGCGGCGCGCCCAATGCGGCGAACATCTGGATCTGGGTCGCGGTGTTGGACACATGATCCTCGCCGCGCAGGACATGGGTGACGCCCATGTCGATATCGTCGATCACCGAGGGGAGCATGTAGAGCCACGAACCGTCGGCGCGGCGGATCACCGGGTCGGACAGCAATTTCGGGTCGAAACGCTGCTCGCCCCGGATGAGGTCGGTCCACATGATCGGCTGGTCATGGTCGAGCCGGAAGCGCCAGTGCGGCGTGCGGCCTTCGGCTTCATAAGCGGCGATCTGGTCCGGGGTCAGCGCCAGCGCCGCGCGGTCATAGACCGGCGGCAGGCCGCGCCCCAGCAATATCTTGCGGCGCAGGTCCAGTTCCTGGCTGGTTTCATAGGCGGGATAGACATGGCCGGAAGCCTTCAGCGCCTCGAACCGCGCCTCATAGAGGGCGAAGCGGTCCGACTGCTTCGCCTCGCCGTCCCAGTGGAGGCCGAGCCATTGCAGGTCCGCCCTGATCGAGTCCGCATATTCGGGGCGCGATCGCTCCAGGTCGGTATCGTCCAGGCGCAGCAGGAACTGGCCGCCTGACTTGCGCGCCCACAGCCAGTTGTGGAGCGCGGCGCGGATATTGCCGACATGAAGATGGCCGGTCGGCGACGGGGCGAAGCGGGTGATGACGATCATAATACTCTTTTTCCGCCCCGGAACGGGGTGACATATGCCGCAATAAAGCGATGTAAGGCCATCGGACTTTATATCGTCCGAAAACCGTTGGTGATCGGATAGCGGCGGTCGCGGCCGAAATTGCGGATGCCCAGCTTAACGCCGGGCGGCGACTGGCGCCGCTTATATTCCGCGATGTAGAGCAGTCGCTCGATGCGGGCGACCGTCTCCTTCTCGAAGCCGCGCTCCACCAGCTTGTCGACCGATAATTCCTCCTCGACCAGCCCGTAGAGGATCGGGTCCAGCACTTCATAGGGCGGCAGGCTGTCGTCGTCGCGCTGATTGTCGCGCAGTTCCGCGCTGGGCGGCTTGGTGATGACCCGCTCGGGCATGACCGGACCTTCCGGACCGATCCCCGCCCCCAGCGACGGGACATGCGCGTTGCGCCAGCGGCACAGGTCGAAGACGGTGGTCTTATAGGCGTCCTTCAGCACCGAATAGCCGCCCGCCATGTCGCCATAGATGGTGGCGTAGCCGACCGACATCTCGCTCTTGTTGCCGGTGGTCAGCAGCATATGGCCGAACTTGTTGGACAGGGCCATCAGCGTGACGCCGCGGATGCGGGACTGGATATTCTCCTCGGTCAAATCGCGCTGGCGGCCTTCGAAAACGGGACCTAGCATCGTATCGAAGGCGGCGACGGCGGGTTCGATCGGGATGGTGTCGTAGCGGACGCCGAGCAGGCGCGCGCAGGCGACCGCATCGTCCAGGCTGTCCTGGCTGGTGAAGCGCGACGGCATCATCACGCACCACACCCGGTCCGGCCCCAGCGCATCGACGGCGACGGCGGCGGACAAGGCGGAATCGATGCCGCCCGACAGGCCCAGCACCACGCCGGGGAAGCGGTTGCGGTTCACATAGTCGCGCAGGCCCAGCACCATCGCATTGTAGATGTCGGCCGGGCGCGGATCGAGGTCATGGCGCTCGCCGGGCAGGCAAACCCACTGGCCGTCCCATTTCTCCCATGTGGTGAGCGTCAGCGCCTCTTCCCAGTCGGGCATCTGATGCGCGATGCCAAGATCGCCGTTCATCACGAAGGACGCGCCGTCGAACACCAGCTCGTCCTGCCCACCGACGCGGTTCAGGTAGATCAGCGGCAGGCCGGTCTCGCGCACGCGCGTCCCCGCGACGGCGTTGAGACGGCGGTCGTCCTTGTCGACCTCATAGGGGCTGCCATTGGGGCTGATCAGGATTTCCGCGCCCTCGGCTTTCAGATGCGCGGTGACGAAGGGGAACCAGATATCCTCGCAGATCGGCACGCCGATCTTCACGCCGCGAAATTCGATCGGCGCGGGCAGCGGGCCGGGGGCGAACAGCCGCTTTTCATCGAACGTGCCGTAATTGGGCAGCTCGCGCTTCTGCCGGATCGCGGTGACGGCGCCATTTTCCAGCAGGGCGACGACATTGAACAGCACGCCTTGCGATGCGACCACCGTGCCCACCAGCATCGCCGGGCCGCCACCGGCGGTTTCCTGCGCCAGCCGGTCGAGCTGGTAATTGGCCTGATCGACCAGCGCGGGTTTCAGCACGAGATCCTCGGGCGGATAGCCGATCAACTGCAATTCGGGATAGACGATCAGGTCCGCCCCCTTGGCCCGCGCGCGCCACTCCAGCATGGCGTCGGCATTGGCCTTCAGGTCGCCCACGGATTGGGTCATCTGCGCAAGCGCAATCACGAGTTTGTCGGTCATGTCCCGCGCCCTAGAGCATTTTCGCTGTTTGCGAAAATGCTCTGTTTTTCGATGCCGCATTTTCGAACCGAACGCGCGCTTCGAGAGCGTTCTGAAAATGCTTGGTCCATTTTAGCGGCGGGCGCAAAAGCGCCTTTCCACATCGGACATGCGCCGCTAAAGGGGCCGCGTCTCGCGCATCGTCATCAATTCGTCACGCCATCTAGTATCGGGGGTTTTGGCCATGAAGCTCATGACCGGCAATTCCAACAAGCCGCTCGCGGCCGCCATCGCCGACTATATCGAAATCCCCCTGACCGACGCCAGCGTCCGCCGTTTCGCGGACGAGGAAGTTTTCGTGGAAATTCATGAGAATGTCCGCGGCGAAGACGTGTTCGTGATCCAGTCGACGGCCTATCCGACCAACGACAATCTGATGGAATTGCTGATCATGATCGATGCGTTGAAGCGCGCGTCGGCCAAGCGAATCACCGCCGTCGTCCCCTATTTCGGCTATGCCCGTCAGGACCGGAAGCCCGGCCCGCGCACCCCTATTTCGGCCAAGCTGGTCGCCAACCTGATCACCACGGCGGGCGCCGACCGGGTGCTGTCGGTCGACCTGCACGCCGGGCAGATCCAGGGCTTCTTCGACATCCCGACCGATAATCTGTTCGGCGCGCCGGTGATGTCGGCCGATATCCAGGCCCGCTTCGGCGACAAGAATATCATGGTCGTATCGCCCGACGTCGGCGGCGTGGTGCGCGCCCGCGCGCTTGCCAAGCGGCTCGACAACGCCCCGCTCGCCATCGTCGACAAGCGCCGCGAGCGCGCCGGCGAATCGGAAGTGATGAACATCATCGGCGACGTGAAGGGCCGTTTCTGCATCCTGATCGACGATATCGTCGATTCGGCGGGCACGCTCTGCAACGCCGCCGCGGCGCTGAAGGCCGCGGGGGCCGAGGATGTGATCGCCTATGTCAGCCATGGCGTGCTGTCGGGCGGCGCGGTCGCGCGGGTCGAGGCGTCGGAACTGCTGGAGCTGGTCATCACCGATTCGATCCAGGGCACCGACGCGGTGAACGGCGCCCAGCGCATCCGCCACCTGCCGATCGCCCCCCTGCTGGGCGAGGCGATCAAGCGCATCGCCGACGAAAGCTCGGTGTCCAGCCTGTTCGACTGATCCGAATATGCTGGCGCGCCCGGCGCTCTGACGCCTCAATGCGCCGGGAATAGGATCAGCGGCAGGGCGAAGCCCAGCGCCAGGCCGGCGACGATGCGCTGGCCGCGCGATATGCCCAGCGGCAGGTCGCGCCAGATCATCGGACAGGCGAGCAGCGCGAAGACGATCAGGATGTTGGAGATCGTCACCGATCCGCCGATCGGCAGATCCTGCCGCAGCGCAAGGCCCGCAAGCAGGCAGATGAAGCTCAATATCCAGCCGACCAGCGCCATGACCGTTCCTTTCCAATCGGAGGCTAGAACGGCTGGGTTTCTAAAGGTTTAACTTATGGGAACCCACGGATCATAGCTGCCGAAGCTCCACACATTGCCCTCGGGATCGAGCGCGGTGTAGCCGCGCCCCGGATAGCCGTCATTATCCTTGGGCTCCTGCACCACCACCGCGCCTTCGTTGCGGGCGTGGAGGCAATGCGCGTCGGGATCGGGCACGACGATATAGACGCAGGCCGTGACGCCGCCCAGGTCGCGCGCGGTCGACCAGGTGTAGAGCGATTCGCCCTCCATATCCTTGACGCTGCCCAGCATGACCATGCCGCGGCCCTCTCCCGGCCCCAGCACCAGCTGCGCATGATGGATGATGCCGGGGTCCTGCTCATCGGGATAGACGGCATGGCGGGCAAAGCCGAAGGCGTCGCACAGAAAGTCGATGGCGGCGGGCGCATTGGCGTAGCGCAGGCACGGGATGATGGGAGAACCGGGCATCTTCCTCTCCTCTGGTCGGATTCGAGCTGCGACCAGTCTAGCGCAGTCGGTCCCCAACCGCTAGGCGGAGGGGCATGACGACCCGCGACGATCTGGCCCTTGCCAACCGCCTAGCCGATGCCGCTGGCGCGGCCATCCGCCCCTTTTTCCGCGCGCGCTACGATCTGGAGATCAAGGCGGACAAGTCGCCGGTGACGGAGGCCGACCGCGCCGCCGAGGCCGCGATCCGCGCGATCCTGGAAAAGGAATGTCCCGACGACGGCATCATCGGCGAGGAATATGGGTCGGTGCGGGAGGATGCCGAGCGGGTGTGGATATTGGACCCGATCGACGGGACGCGCAGCTTCATCGCCGGACGGCCGATCTTCGGCACGCTGATCGCGCTGACGCAAGGCGGCTGGCCGACCATCGGCATCATCGACCAGCCGATCGCGCTGGAACGCTGGGCCGGCATGGCGGGCCAGCCCACGACCTTCAACGGCCAGCCGGTGCGCACCCGCGCCTGCTTGAGCCTGGAGGGCGCGGGGATCGCCACCACCAGCCCGCATCTCTTCGCCGATGGCGACGTGCCGCATTATATGGCGCTGGTGGCGGCCGTGTCGGGCGGATCGCCGCGCCAGGGACCGGTCTATGGCGGGGACTGCTATAATTATGGCCTGCTGGCCTCCGGCTTCCTCGACATCGTCATCGAATCGGGGCTGCAAAGCTACGACTTCGCCGCCCTGGTGCCGGTGGTCGAGGGCGCGGGTGGGCTGATGTGCGACTGGAATGGCGAGCCGCTGACGGCACAGAGCGAAGGCCATGTGCTGGCGCTGGGCGATCCGGCGCGGCTGGAGGATGTGCTGGAGGCGATTCATGCCGCCGGGCATGATCACGACCATGGGCATGATCACGATCATTGATCGTCCAGGATCACGTCCCTGACAGCCGCCTCGAACAACATTGTCGCCGGATCGTCGAAGCAGACGAAGCGGATCAGGTCGAAGGCGTCCGGATCGCGCGCCAGCGCCGAGGCTACCGCCGCCGCGGCTATGCGCGCCGCCTGATCCTTCGGGAAACCATAGACGCCGGTCGAGATGGCCGGGAAGGCGATGCTGCGCAGGGCGTGGTGCCGCGCCAGATTCAGACAATGGGTGTAGCAGCCCGCGAGCAGGTCGCGCTCGCCCCGGCCACCATCCTTCCAGACCGGCCCCACCGTGTGGATGACATAGCGGGCGGGCAGGTCATAGCCGCGCGTGATCCGCGCCTCGCCGGTCGGGCAGCCGCCGATGGTGCGGCATTCGGCCAGCAGTTCCGGCCCGGCGGCGCGGTGGATCGCGCCGTCGACGCCGCCGCCGCCCAACAGGCTGTTGTTGGCGGCATTGACGATCGCATCGGTCGCGCAGCGGGTGATGTCGCCGGTCACGACCTCCCACCGCGTCGCGCCGACGATCATGGCGTCATCCTTTTAGCGGGCCGCCGATCGACCAGACATGGCCGAAGGGATCGACCAGCTGGCCGTAGCGCGCGCCCCAGAACTGGTTGTCAATCGGGAAGCGGATGCTGGCGCCCGCCTCCAGCGCCCGGTTCCACCATGTGTCGGCATCGTTGACCTCCAGATGGAGCGTCACGCAGGCCGGCGGTGCCACCGGCTCTCCCCCTGCCATTTCGTGGAAATGGTCGTTCAGCATCAACGGCCCGTCATTGATGATGAGGTGCGCGTGCATGATGCGTTCGCCGTCATCGGCGATATGCCGGGTCTGCTCGACCGCGCCGAACGCGGCCTTGTAGAAGTCGATCGCATCGGCCGCCTTGCCGTCACCGATGGTGAGATGCGCGGTGACGCCGGGCATGGTGAAAGGTGTCTCGCTCATGGCCCACTCTCCTTTCGAGTCGTAGTGCGCCCAGGATAAACCCCGCCGATGACGATCAGAAGATACTGGCAGAAGATATTGGCAGGAGATGCTGGTGGCATTTCCTGACCCGGCTCTCCTTCCCGCACGCGTTGGTTCCGAATCGCTTGCTTTTGCGGGCGCGCCCGACTATGGGCCGCCCTTCGCGATATTCGGAAGGACCGCCCGGCTAACTAGGGCTGCCGTGGCTGTCCGTAATCGTCGCGCTGCAAAAGGAGACGAAAATGCCCAAGATGAAGACCAAGAGCGGTGTGAAGAAGCGCTTCAAATTCACCGCCACCGGCAAGGTCAAGCACGGCGTCGCTGGCAAGCGTCACCGCCTGATCAGCCACAACGCCAAATATATTCGCCAGAACCGCGGCACCAGCGTGCTGTCGGATGCGGATGCCGGTCATGTGCGCCTGTGGGCGCCCTACGGCCTGAAGTAAGGGAGGTCTGACAAATGGCACGTGTCAAGCGTGGTACGACCACCAAGGCGAAGCATAAGCGGATTCTGGAACAGGCGAAGGGCTATTATGGCCGTCGCAAGAATACGATCCGTATCGCCCGTCAGGCTGTCGAAAAGGCCGGCCAGTACGCGTATCGCGACCGCAAGGTCAAGAAGCGCACCTTCCGTGGCCTGTGGATCCAGCGCATCAACGCCGGCGTCCGCGCCGAGGGCCTGACCTATTCGCAGTTCATGCACGGCCTGAAGCTGGCCGGCGTGGAGCTGGACCGCAAGGTTCTGGCCGACATTGCGATGCACGAAGGCGAGGCGTTTAGCGCCATCATCGCCCAGGCGAAGGCTGCGCTGCCCGCAGCCTGAGCGGACCGATCGTAGGATCGTCAAAGGGGCGCCGGGGCAGATGCTTCCGGCGCCCTTTTTGTTTTCCAACGCCCGTTCGTTTCGAGCCCTTCGACTGCCTGCTTGCAGCAGGCGCTCAGGATAAACTTCATCCGCTTTGCGGATGAAGTCGAGAAATGAGAAGGCTGCACTATCCGCTTCTCGACTTCGCTCGAAGCGAACGGAGGAAGGAAGCCCGACCAAAAGGCGCACACCATGTCGCTGCATCTCTGGTGGTTATATGTCACGGCGGTTTTCCTGATCTCGGCCACGCCGGGGCCGAACATGCTGCATGTGATGACGCAGAGCATCGCCCATGGCCCGCGCAAGGCGCTGGCGACGATGGCGGGCCTGATGAGCGCGGTGCTGCTCTGCCTGATCGCCTCCGCGCTCGGCCTCGGCGCGCTGCTGAAAGCCTCGCCGCGCCTGTTCGACGTGCTGCGCTATGCCGGCGTCGCCTATCTCGTCTGGCTGGGGATCAAGGCGTGGCGCGCGCCCGTGGGCGGCGGCGCGGCGCAGGCGACGGGCGGCCGCTCGACCCGCGCTCTTTATGGCGCCGGCCTGCTGACCGGCCTCGCCAATCCCAAGCTGATCATCTTCGCCGCGGCGCTTTTCCCCCAGTTCATCGACCTGGAGCGCCCCTTCTGGTTGCAGCTTGCGATCCTGATCGTCAGCTTCGTGGCGATCGAGAGCTTCTGGTATGGCGTCTACGCGCTGGGCGGCCTGCGCCTCGCCCGCTGGCTGGCGCCCGCTAACCGGCGGAAGCTGTTCAATCGCGGCACCGGCCTGCTGTTCATCGGCTTCGGCGGGGCGTTGCTGGGCGCGCGGGCGTAATTGCATCTTCGTCATTCCCGCGAAGGCGGGAATCCATCTCCGGACCTCCTCATGCAACGCGACTTCGATCCGACAGTCTACATGCTGGCCAGTCACAGGAACGGCACGCTCTACATCGGCGTCACATCAAACCTCGTCCAGCGCCTTTATCAGCACCGTTCGGACTTGATCGAAGGCTTCACCAGCGACTACGGGGTCAAGCGACTGGTCTGGTTCGAAAGTGGCGGCTCCATGGAGGAGGCAATCCAGCGTGAGAAGCAGATCAAGAAGTGGAACAGGCAATGGAAGATCAACCTGATCGAGCGGACCAATCCGGATTGGCACGATCTGGCGATCGATTTCGGGTTTGAGCCATTGGAGAGTCGGCGCATCGACTGAGCGTCAGGATGATTGGATAGCGCGGGAGATGGATTCCCGCCTTCGCGGGAATGACAGTGGATGACCGAAATTAGCGCATTGAAAGCCGGCCTGATCGCCGACATCGCCGCCGCCGACACGCTCGACGCGCTGGAAGGCCTGCGCGTGGGGGCGCTGGGCAAGAACGGGGTCGTGACCGGCCTCCTCAAGACCCTTGGCCCCATGTCGCCTGAGGATCGGCTGGAGAAAGGCCCGCCGATCCAGGATCTGCGTGAGAGCGTGACCGCCGCGCTGGCCGACAAGAAGGCCGCGCTGGATCAGGCCGCGCTCGACGCCCGGCTCGCCTCGGAAAGGGTCGACATGACCCTGCCCGCCGATCTGGGGCCGCAGGGCAGCGTCCATCCCGTGTCCCAGGTGATGGACGAACTCGCCGAAATCTTCGCGGACCTCGGCTTCTCGGTCGCCACCGGGCCGGAGATCGAAGACGACTGGCATAATTTCACCGCGCTCAACATTCCCGAGACGCACCCGGCGCGCGCGATGCACGACACCTTCTATTTCCCCGATGAAGAGGGGCAGAAGAAGATGCTGCTGCGCACCCATACCTCGCCAGTGCAAATCCGCACGATGATGAATCAGGCGCCGCCGATCCGCATCATCGCGCCCGGCCGCGTCTATCGCAGCGACAGCGACGCGACTCACACGCCGATGTTCCACCAGATCGAAGGGCTGGTGATCGACAAGGGCATCACCCTTGGCCATTTGAAGTGGACGCTCGAAACCTTCCTCAAGGCCTTTTTCGAGCGCGAGGATATCGTCCTGCGCCTGCGCCCCAGCTATTTCCCCTTCACTGAACCCTCGGTCGAGGTCGATGTCGGCTACACCCTCACCAATGGCCAGCGCGTCATCGGCGGCGACGGCGACGCGCCCGGCGGCGGCTGGCTGGAAGTGCTGGGCAGCGGCATGGTCAACCGCCGCGTGATCGAGGCGTGCGGCCTCGACCCCGACGAATGGCAGGGCTTCGCCTTCGGCACCGGAGTCGATCGCCTCGCCATGCTCAAATATGGGATGAACGATTTGCGCGCTTTCTTCGACGGCGACCTGCGCTGGCTCAGACATTATGGCTTCTCGGCGCTCGACGTGCCCACGCTGAGCGGAGGAGTCGGCGCATGAAGTTCACCCTGAGCTGGCTCAAGACGCATCTCGACACCGATGCCGACCTTGCGACGATCCTCAAGACGCTGAACGCCATCGGGCTGGAGGTCGAAGGCGTCGAGAACCCGGCCGAAAAGCTGGGCGCGTTCAGAATCGCGAAGGTGTTGACGGCGGAGCGCCATCCCCAGGCCGACAAGTTGCAGGTGCTGACCGTCGACCATGGCGACGGAAACCCGTTGCAGGTCGTCTGCGGCGCGCCCAATGCGCGCGCGGGCCTGGTGGGCGTGTTCGGCGTCGAGGGCGCGGTCGTGCCGGTCAATGGCATGGTCCTGAAAAAGACCGCGATCCGCGGCGTCGAATCCAACGGCATGATGTGCAGCTTCCGCGAACTGGAACTGGGCGAGGATCATGACGGCATCATCGACCTTCCCGAAGATGCGCCGGTGGGGCAGGTCTATGCCGATTATGCCGGCCTCAACGATCCCGTCATCGACGTATCGATCACCCCCAACCGGCAGGACTGCATGGGTGTGCGCGGCATCGCGCGCGATCTGACGGCGGCGGGCCTGGGCAGGCTCAACGCGATCATCGTGCCGACCATCGAGGGCGTCGGCCCAGGCCCGGACGTGCGCACGGACGACGCCGATGGTTGTCCGGCCTTCTTCGCCCGCACCGTGCGCGGCGTGACCAATGGCGCGTCGCCCGAATGGATGGCCCGCCGCCTGAAGGCGATCGGCCAGAAGCCGATCAGCGCGCTGGTCGACATCACCAATTACATCATGATCGATCTCGGCCGGCCGCTCCACGTCTATGACATGGCGACCCTCAAGGGCGGCCTCGTCGCGCGGAAGGGCAAGCCCGGCGAGCAGGTGCTGGCGCTCAACGGCAAGAGCTACACCGTCGATCCGACGATGACCGTCATCGCCGACGATGAGGCAGTGCACGATATCGGCGGCATCATGGGCGGCGAGCATTCGGGCGCGCAGGACGGCACCACCGACGTGCTGATCGAATGCGCCTATTTCACGCCGGAACGGATCGCGGTGACGGGGCAGAAGCTGGCGCTGACCAGCGACGCGCGCGGCCGGTTCGAACGCGGGGTCGACCCCGCCTTCCTCGACGACGGCCTGTCGATCGCGACCGATCTGGTGGTAAAGCTGTGCGGCGGAACGCCCAGCGCGGCGACCCGCGCCGGCACACCGCCCGTCACGCCGAAGACGGTTGCCTATGCGCCCGACCAGTGCCTGGCGCTGGCCGGCGTGGACGTGCCCGCCGACGAGCAGAAGCGCATCCTTGAAAGCCTGGGCTTCGCCGTCAGCGGGGAAGCGGCCGGCGTCGAATATCAGGATGGTATGCCCGTCACCACGCCCGCCAGCTGGACCGTCACCGTCCCGTCCTGGCGTCGCGACGTCGATAGCTGGCCCGACATCGTCGAGGAAGTGGTGCGCATCGTCGGCCTCGACCATGTGCCCTCCACCCCGCTGCCGCGCGTACCGGGCGTCGCCCGCCCGACCGCCACGACCGAGCAGCTGGTCGAGCGCCGCGTGCGCCGCACCGCCGCCGCGCGCGGCCTTGCCGAAGCGATCAACTGGTCCTTCCTTTCGGAGAAGGAAGCCGCCGCCGTCGGCGGTGGCGAATGGACGCTCGCTAATCCGATCTCCGAGGATCTGAAGGTCATGCGCCCCTCGCTGCTGCCCGGCCTGTTGTCGGCGACCAAGCGCAATGTCGATCGCAGCGCCACGACGGTCCGGCTGTTCGAGCTGGGCCGCCGCTATTTCAGGCAGGGCGAGCGGGCGACCGTCGGCTTCGTGCTCGCGGGCGAGAAGACCGCGCGCGGCTGGCAGACGGGCAAGGCGCAGGCCTTCGACGCCTTCGACGCCAAGGCCGAGCTGATCGCGCTGCTCGCCGCCGCCGGCGCGCCGGTCGGCAATCTCCAGAGCTTCGGTGAGGCATCGGCCGCCTATCATCCCGGCCAGTCGGGCACGCTGCGGCTGGGTCCGAAAGTGGTGCTGGCCGAATATGGCGTGCTGCACCCGTCGCTGGCGAAGCAGTTCGGCCTCATGGGCACGGTGGTCGCGGGCGAGATTTTCCTCGATGCGATTCCGGGCAAGCGCAAGAGCGGCTTCATGCGCGCGCCCTATGCGCCGCCGGCCTTGCAGGCGGTGAAGCGCGACTTCGCCTTCGTGGTGCCGGAAACGGTCGAGGCCGATGCGCTGGTCCGTGCGGTCAGGGGTGCGGACAAGAAGGCCATCGTCGACGCCCGCCTGTTCGACCTGTTCGTCGGGCCGGGCGTGGAGGACGGCATGAAGTCGCTCGCGATCGAAGTGACCTTGCAGCCGGGCGAGAAGAGTTTCAGCCAGGAAGAACTGGAGGCGATCAGCGCCGCGGTGGTCAAGGCCGCGCAGAAGCTGGGCGGTGCCTTGCGGGGGTAGGCCCTGACGCCATCATGCCGATCTACCTCGTCATTGCGAGCGTAGCGAAGCAATCCATCCGCGCATCCATGGATTGCTTCGCTGCGCTCGCAATGACGGAATGGTGCGCCTCCTATCATTCCGTTTCAAGCGGGAAGGCAGAGGGACGCAAACGGCATCCGTTCCCTTATTTCTTCTCCCCGTCCTTCTCCGCCTCCGCCGGCTTTGGCGGCGCGGGGGGCGGAGCGATCGGCGCGATCTTGCAGCCCTTGGCGCTCGCCAGCCCGCGCAGATAGCCGCGCCGCGCTATCCCCGCCGTCACCGCCGCCTGCAACCGGCGCTCGGCCGGGGCCGCGCCGCTGATCTCGCGCACCAGGCCGCGGAACGGGATCAGCGAATTAACGATGGTTTTGCCCACGGCCTCGGCGATCTTGCCGGTGCGATTCTCATTGGCTTGCCTGCCGACGGTGAAATCCTCCCCCAGCACGGCGTTGAGTTCGCCCAGCCCGGCATTCAGCCCCTTGCACGTCCGGCTGGCGGGCGCGGCATAGGGATTTTCCACGGCTTTGGTCAGCACGGCCGGAATCTCGTCCTTGTCCAGACCCACGTCGCGACCCGGCTGGGTCGCGATCCGCCCGGCCTTATCCAGCGTGTCGTCCTTCTTTTCCTGTTCCTGCGCGATGGCCGTGCCAGACAACAGCAGCGACAGGGTAATAGCGGTGATGATCGGTTTCATTCGGGTCCTCCCTTCCCCCAAACCAGCGGAGCGGCCCGCCGGTTCCCCACCCGAAACGATGCTGACGCAAGACTCCGCCGCGCCACGCCGCTATGGGGTGTCTCTACCCGCAGGAGGCCCGCTTGTCCGACACCCGTATCGCCATCGCTTCGTCCGCTCTGTCCGCCGAAATCGAGCCGCTGGGGGCCGAACTCTGGTCGCTGAAGGATGCGCAGGGCCACGAACTGATGACCGATGCCGATCCGCGCTGGTGGACCGGCCATGCGCCCCTGCTGTTCCCCTTCGTCGGCCGGTCTCGGGGCGACGTCTATCGCTACGACGCGGGGGACTATCCGATGGCGCAACATGGCTTCGCGCGTCGCAGCGGGTTTGCACTGGTCGAGCGCGGCAACGACAGGGCGCTGTTCCGGCTGGAGGCGGACACCGAAACGCGCGCCGCCTATCCGTTCGACTTCCGGCTCGACATGGGCTTTGCACTCGACGGGGCGACGCTGCGCATGACCGCCACCGTGACCAACCGGGGGGAGGCGGACATGCCCTTTTCCTTCGGCTATCACCCCGCCTTCGCCTGGCCCCTGCCCTATGGCGGCGCGGTCGAGGATCATCGCATCATCTTCGAGCAGCCCGAACCCGCGCCGATCCGCAAGGTCGGCAGCGAACCGGGCCTCATCGCCCGCGAAACCTTCCCTTCCCCGGTCGAGGGCGACACGCTCGCACCGACCCATGCGATGTTCGAAGGGGACGCGCTGATCTGGGATGATCTCGCCAGCCGCTCGCTGACCTGGGGCGTGCCCGGTCGGCCGCATCTGAAAATCGCCTTTCCCGACACGCCCTGGCTCGGCCTCTGGCAGAAACCGGGCGCCCGCTATCTGTGCGTCGAACCCTGGGCGGGCATGGCCGATCCCGTCGGGTTCGAAGGCGATGTCTGGGACAAGCCGGGCATCATGGCGCTGCTGCCGGGGGACTCGCGCAGCTTCCGCATGGACGTGACGCTGGTGGACGTGTAACGGGCGCGGTTAAAGGATTCCGTTCGGGCTGAGCCTGTCGAAGCCCTGTTCTTTTCTTTTTCAAGAATAGTGCAGCCCTTCGACAAGCTCAGGGCGAACGGCTGTTTTCAAGAGCCACCAGACATGACCATCCCATCCCGCCGCACCTTCGCGATCATTTCCCACCCCGACGCCGGCAAGACGACCCTTACCGAAAAGCTGCTTCTGGAAGGCGGCGCGATCCATCTGGCCGGCGAGGTCAAGGCGCGCGGCGCCAACCGGCGCGCCCGCTCCGACTGGATGAAGATCGAGCAGCAGCGCGGCATCTCCGTCACCTCCTCGGTCATGACCTTCGAGCGGACCCGCGATGGCGAGACGATCACCTTCAACCTGCTCGACACGCCGGGGCACGAGGATTTCTCGGAAGACACCTATCGCACCCTGACCGCCGTCGACAGTGCCGTCATGGTGATCGACGCGGCCAAGGGCATCGAGCCGCAGACCCGCAAGCTGTTCGAGGTCTGTCGCCTGCGCAACGTCCCCATCATCACCTTCGTCAACAAGGTGGACCGGGAAGGCCGCGAGACGTTCGGCCTGCTGGACGAGGTCGCCGACCAGCTCCAGCTCGACGTCTGCCCGATGAGCTGGCCGGTCGGCATGGGCGGCGAGTTCGAGGGCATCTACGACTTCGCTTGCCACAGGCTGATGCAGCCGACCGGGCCGAGCCGCGAGTTCGACGGCACCCGGCACCAGTTCAGCGGCCTCGACGATCCGAAGCTGGCCGATTACCTCACCCCCCGCGCGCTGGACAAGCTGCGCGAGGAGGCGGAACTGGCGCAGGGCGGCTATGCCGAATTCGACCTTGCCCGCTATCGCCATGGCGATCTGACCCCGGTCTATTTCGGGTCGGCATTGAAGCTGTTCGGCGTCACCGAACTGATCGACGCGCTGGCCGCCCACGCCCCGCCGCCGCGTGCCCAGCCCGCCGAACCGGCCGCCGTGGAGCCGGAACAGAGCGAAGTCACCGGCTTCATCTTCAAGGTGCAGGCGAACATGGACCCGATGCATCGCGACCGCATCGCCTTCATGCGCCTCGTCTCGGGCAAGTTCCGCCGCGGCATGAAGCTGACGCCGAGCGGATCGGGCAAGCCGCTCGCGGTCCATTCGCCGATCCTCTTCTTCGCGCAGGATCGCGAACTGGCGGACGAGGCGTTCCCCGGCGACATCATCGGCATCCCCAACCATGGCGCGCTGCGCGTGGGCGACACGCTATCGGAAAAGCCGGGCCTGCGCTTCACCGGCCTGCCCAATTTCGCGCCCGAAATCCTGCGCCGCGTCGCGCTCAAGGACCCGACCAAGACCAAGCAGCTACGCAAGGCGCTGGACGATCTGTCCGAAGAGGGCGTGATCCAGGTCTTCTATCCCGAAATCGGCAGCAACTGGATCGTCGGCGTCGTCGGCCAGCTCCAGCTTGAAGTGCTGATTTCGCGGCTGGAGGCCGAATATAAGGTGGCGGCGGGGCTGGAGCCTTCCCCCTTCGACACCGCGCGCTGGATCGGCGGGGACGAGGCGGCGGTCAAGGAACTGGCATCCTATAACGGCGCCAACATGGCCCGCGACCGCGACGGCAACCTCGTCTTCATGGCCCGCAGCGCATGGGACATCGGCTATCAGCAGGAACGCCACCCCCAGGTCAAGTTCAGCGCGACCAGGGAGCGTTGAGGTCTACCCGTGATCAAAAATCATGAATAGGCAGCATTGCTTCTGCCTATTCATGAAACGCCCATAGCGCTTTGATTGTCCATTTCGCTGTCAGGCAACGACCCAATCCTTGCGCAGCGCCTTGCCCGCCAGCGCCATGAACAGCCCCGCGAGCAGGTAGAAACCCAGCGCCGCGACAATGGCGTAGCGCAAGGCTTCGTTGCCATAAGTCGGCGTCAGGGCATCGGACAGGCTGCCGACCGCCCAGCTCCCCAGCCCCAGCCCGACCAGATTGTTGATCAGCAGGAAGGTCGCCGACGCGCTGGCCCGCATATGCGGCGGCACCAGATGCTGCACCGCGGTCAGCACCGGGCCGAGCCAGACATAGACCAAGGCCTGCGGGATCAGGAACAGGGCGAAGGCGAAGGGGACGCTGTTCGACAGCACGCCGATGACGAACAGCGGCATCCCGATCACATAGCTGATCGCCGGCACCCAGGCGTAGAAAGCCTTGTCCCTGCCGCCCATCGCATCGCCCAGCCAGCCCCCCAGCAGCACGCCCGCCACCCCGCCGATCAGCAGCAGCGCGCCGAGGAACTGCCCCGCGCCGATCAGGTCCAGCCCGAAGCTGCGCATCAGCAGACTGGGCAGCCAGAAGGCGACGCCATAGCCGCACATCGAACTTGACGCCGCGCCCAGCGCCAGCATCCAGAAGCTGCGCTTGGCGGCAAGAATGCCGAACACCGCCGACACCGGCACCGCGCCCGCCGCCTGCACCGGCCGCGCCGGCTCGCGCACGACCAGCCGGAAGAGGGGCGCGATCAGCAGGCCCAGCACGCCGACCATGATGAAGGCCGTGCGCCATTCCACCGCCTGCGCGATATAGCCGCCCAGCAGCACGCCCCCGGCGGACCCCAGCGGGATACCGAGCGAATAGATGGACAGCGCCCGCGCCCGCTGGTTCGCCGGGAAATAGTCGGAAATGACGGCGTAGGAAGGCGCGACGCCGCCGGCCTCTCCCACGCCCACGCCGATGCGGAACAGGAACATCTGCATGAAGCTGCCCGCCACACCGCACAGCGCGGTGAAGCCGCTCCACACGGCAAGGCTGACGGTGATGACCCAGGTGCGGCTGGTCCGGTCGGCCAGCAGCGCCAGCGGGATCGCCAGCGTCGAATAAAGCAGCGCGAAGGCGATCCCGCCCAGCGCGCCGAGCTGCGTGTCGCTTAGCCCCAGCTCCGCCTTGATCGGCCCGGCGAGGATGCCCAATATCTGCCGGTCGAGGAAGTTGAACGTATAGACCAGCAGCAGCATCGCCAGAACGACACCACGATAGGCGGGGGAGGTGGTTCGGTCGGTCATGAGGCTTTCACCCATCTCCGTTCAGTTCGAGCTTGTCGAGAACCGTTGCGCGAGGGTTCTCGACAAGCTCGAACCGAACGGAGGGGGTGAGCCAGATCAGAATTTCACCGTCCCCGTCACGAACACCTGCCGGGGATTGCCGTAAAAGGCGGTCAGCGTGCCTTCGCGGCCCAGCGAGGGCGCCGGATAGCCCGCGCTGTTGTTGATGATCGCCCCTGTCACCGGATCGGCCGAGACGAAGGTGTAGCCGGAGGTCTTATATTCCTTGTCGAGGAGATTCTTGCCATGGACGCCCAGCGTCCAGCGGTCGTCCGGCGCGGTATAGACGATGCTGGCGTCCCACAGCGCATAGCCCTTCTGGTCGATATAGGGGTTGGGAATCTCGAACTGATAGGTTTTGGACCGCCAGGACAGGGTGCTGCCCAGATAGAGGCTGCCGTCGCCCACCGGCGTAGTGTAGCTCAGCGTCCCGCTCGCCGTCCATTTGGGCGTGTTCTGCACCCGCCGATATTGCGCCACGTCGGTCGGCACGCCGCCTATATTGGTGACATATTCCCGATATTCCGCGTCGATATAGCCGATCGCGGTCGACAGGTTCAGACGGTCGCCGCTCGACAGCAGGTCGCGGCCCAGCCGCGCGTTGCTCTCGAACTCCAGTCCCTTGAACCGCGCCTTGCCCGCATTGGACACGACCCCGCAGAAGGAGGGCGTCGGCACGCCGCCGACATTGACGGTGCAGGCGACCGAGCCGGGAATCTGCACATCCTTGTAATCGGCATAGAAGCCGGCGACCGCCACATAGAGCGCGCCGTCCATGAAATTGCCCTTATAGCCGACCTCATAGCTGTCGACCTGCTCCGGGCGGAAGCTGAGGAAGGAGGCGATCTCGCTCTCCTGCCTTATGCCGTCGCCGTTCAGGTCGGGCGCGTTGGTGCCCACGCCGCGCGGGTCGAAGCCGCCGCCCTTGAAGCCCTTGGAATAGCTGGCGTAGATATTGTGATCGGGTGTCGGCTTGTAGCTGACTGAGAAGCGGGGCGTGAATTTCTTATATTTGGCCGATCCGCGGAAATCGGTGCTGGGCGCGCCGAACGGCACACCCGCCCCGCCGAAGACCGGCGATCCGCCGCCCAGATAGCTTTGCCGCACTATGTCCGCGCGCCGCTCGTCCCAGGTATAGCGGCCGCCCGCCGACACGCTGAACTGCGGGCTGAAATCATAGGTGAAGTCGCCGAAGATCGCATAGGTTTCGGTGTCGACATTGGCCTGGGTGAAGGCGGTCAGGCCCGGCACCGTGGTGAAGATGCGGGTGTCGAACTGGGTGTCGGCGCTGGCGTCCAGATAATAGAAGCCGACCATGCCCTTCAAAGAACCCGCATCGACCTGCAACTGCACTTCCTGGCTCAGCTGCTCGTTGCGATAGAAGGCCGGCACGTCGACGTCGACGGCGGGGAGCGCGTCGAAATCGATCGGCGACGCGCTGTCATCCTTGCGCCAGGCGCTGATCGATTTCAGCGTGAAGACGTCGTTCAGTTCCGCCGTGATGTTCATCGAAAGGCCGTAGGACTCCACATATTGCTTGGGGTCGATCAGGCCGCCGCGCGTGTCGAACACATCGTCCAGTACCGGCGCGCCCGACGCCTGCCCCGGGATCAGGCGATGGCCGCCGCGCGGATTGCTGTTGTCCTTGCTATAGTCGCCGGTGATGCGCACCAGCACCGGCTGGCCATAGCCGCCCATTTCGAAGGTGGCGCGGCCGGCCCAGATATCCTTGTTGTAATTTTCCTGCCCGGTGGTGAGGTTCTTGCCGAAACCGCCGCGCGACAGCCGGGCGAAGGCGCCGCCGACACGGATCAGATCGCCGATCGGCGCGGACGCGGTGACAATGCCGTCGGCCTGATCATAGCTGCCGTACGTGCCTTTCAGCTTGAGCGAAAAATCCTGCGGCAGCAGCTTGGTCACATATTTGACCGCGCCGCCGATGGTGTTGCGGCCATAGAGCGTGCCCTGCGGCCCGCGCAGCACCTCGATCCGCTCTACGTCGTAAATGTCGAGCAGCGCGCCCTGCGGCCGGTTGAGATAGACATCGTCCAGATAGATGCCGACACCTTGTTCGAAGCCCGAAACCGGGTCCTGCTGACCCACGCCGCGGATGAAGGCGGTCAGGGTCGAGTTGGTGCCGCGCGATGCTTCCAGCGTGGTGTTGGGCGTCACATTGGCGAGATCGGTGATGTCGATCGCGCCGCCGCGCTCCAGCGCCTCGCCGGAAAAGGCGCTGACCGCGATCGGCACGCTGACCAGGGTTTCCTCGCGGCGGCGGGCGGTGACGACGATCGCCGCGCCTTCATCGTCCGAAGCCGCCTGCGGCGCGCTGTCCTGCGCCAGCGTGGGCAGCGCGACGACGCCGCTCCAGGCGGCGGAGGCAAGGGCAAGAGCGCGGATGGTCTGATGGGCCTTCATCGGGTCGGTCCTCTCCTGAAAAGCGGCGCCCGGTCTGCCGGATCGCCTGCGACAGGCAATGCGATAATGAAAGTTGAACCGACTTTCAACTTCAAATAAAAGGACGGTGACGGGAACGCCCCGCTGCGGCAAAAAGAACACAGAATCTGGAGAGTGGAGATGGGTGACGACAAGGGGCTGGAGTCGGCGAAGGACGACAAGATGCCGCGCACCGCCCGTGGCGAACGCACCCGGCGCGCCCTGCTGTCCGCCGCTGCCGAGGAGTTTGGCGAAAAGGGGTTCCACGACGGTTCGGTCAGCGGCATCACCCGCCGCGCCGGCTGCGCGCTGGGCAGTTTCTACACCTATTTCGATACCAAGGACGACATCTTCCGCGCGCTGGTGAACGACATGTCGGGGCAGGTGCGCGACTATGTGTCACCGCGCATCGCAGAGGCCCGTGACGGCATCGACGCGGAACGGATCGGCCTTTTGAGCTTTCTGGAGTTCGCCCGCGCCCACAAGGAAATCTATCGCATCATCGACGAGGCCGAGTTTGTCGACCAGGCCGCCTATCGCGCCCATTATGAAAATACCGCCACCCGCATGGCCGCGCGCCTCGCCCGGGCGGCCGAACGCGGCGATGTGCGCGCCGATGTGGAGGAGGTCCATGCCTGGGCGATCATGGGCATGAACGTGTTCCTGGGGCTGCGTTTCGGCGTCTGGGACGATAGCCGCCCGGCCGAGGAGGTGGCGGCCATCGCCAACGCCCTGATCGAGAAGGGTATCGGCCCGCAGCGCTGATGGCGTGCCCCGCATCGCATCGTCATGGCCGACTCCGCGCCGAACCGAGTGTTGGGCGCGACGAACGCAGCTTTGGGATGCAACCAATCGGGCGATCCCGAACTCATTCCCCAGGTGCAACATCATGCGAGACGGATCATGGACCTGCCCCCACGCGCCAAGCGCTCCAGCGTCTTCATGGACGCCATCCTCGATTTTGGCGACCCATTTGCCGCGCCACGGGTGGCGCGCATCCGGGATATTTCCGAAGGCGGCGCGAAGATTCAGGGCAGGGCGCCCGATATCGGCGCGCGCGTCGTGATCAGCCGGGGCGCGACGGACATACCGGGCCGTGTGGTGTGGACCGCCGACCATCATTTCGGCGTGGCTTTCGATGAACAGATCGACGTGGAAGCGGTGCTGAAGGCCGCGCCGCCTAAAGCGCCTGACAAGCCCGTCTATGCCGCCGCGCTCACATCGGGGCTGGCGCAGGTCCGGCGCAATGGCCCCCGCGCCCGGCCCTTGTTCCAGTCGGATCGCGCGTCCTTCGGCCTGCGCCCGGCGCCCGGCCGTTAAACCGGCCAGAACCGCGCATCCGGCCTATTTCCGCAGCAGAAACACCGCATGTTCGGCGAACAGATTGGCGTTCGCATGGGTGGTTTCCCGGTCGCCCTTGAGGAACCACTGGCCATCGATATGCCAGCCGCGCTCCTTCACCAGCGCGCGGAAATCGTCGACGGTCACATGATGGATGTTGAGCGTGTCATACCAGGTGTCGGGCAGCAGCCGCGTCACCGGCATCCGTCCGCCCCACAGCAGCGAGACGCGCCCGCGCCAATGGGCGAAATTGGGGAAGGAGACGAAGGCCTGCCGCCCGATCCTCAGCAATTCCTCCACCACCAGGTCAGGCCGCCGCGTCGTCTGCAATGTCTGGCTCAATATCGCATAGTCGAAACTGGCGTCGGGATAATAAATAAGGTCGGTGTCCGCATCGCCCTGCACCACCGACAGGCCGCGCCCGACCGCCGCCGCGACGTTGGAGCCATCGATCTCCAGCCCGCGCGCGTCCACCTGGCTATGGTCGCGCATCGCCGCCATCAGCGCGCCGTCGCCGCAGCCCACGTCCAGCACCCGCGCGCCCTGCCGCACCGTCCGCGCGATCAGGGCCAGGTCCGGCCGCAACATTTCGCTCATGCCCGGCCGCCCCGCAGGAAGCCGTCGACCACCCGGTTGAGTTCGGGCGATTCGAGCAGGAAGGCGTCATGGCCGAAGGGGCTGGACAGTTCGACGAAGCTGGCCTGCGCGCCGCCGGCGTTGAGCGCGTGGACGATGATCCGCGATTCCGCCGTGGGATAGAGCCAGTCGGTATCGAAGCTCACCAGACAGAAGCGCGCGCTGGTCGCCGCGAAGGCCTTGGCCAGCGACCCGCCATGATCCTCGGCAATGTCATAATAGTCCATGGCGCGGGTGATATAGAGATAGGAGTTGGCGTCGAACCGCTCGACGAAGCTCAGCCCCTGGTGGCGCAGATAGGATTCCACCTGGAAATCCGCGTCGAAGCCGAAGGTCTTGGCCCCGTTCGGATTTTCTGGGCGCCCCTGCAGGCGCCGCCCGAATTTCTCGGTCAGGCCGGCTTCGGACAGATAGGTGATGTGGGCCGCCATGCGCGCGACCGCCAGCCCCGCGCTCGGCACCTGTCCGTCGGCATAATAGTCGCCGCCGCGCCAGTTGGGATCGGCCATGATCGCCTGCCGTCCGACTTCGTGAAAGGCGATATTCTGCGCGCTGTGCCGCGCGGTGGAGGCGATGACGACGCAGCTTTCGACCCGGTCCGGGAAGAGGGTGGGCCAGGTCAGCGCCTGCATCCCGCCCATCGACCCGCCGATCACGGCGGACAGGCGATCGACGCCCAGATGGTCGAGCAGCAGCGCCTGCGCCCGCACCATGTCGGCGATGGTCAGCATCGGGAAGCGCATGGCGTGCGGCTCACCCGTCGCCGGATCGGGGCTGGCCGGGCCGCTCGACCCCATGCAGCTGCCGATGACGTTGGAGCAGATGATGAAATGGCGCGCCGGGTCGACCGGCTTGCCCGCGCCCACCAGCCGCCACCACCAGCCCGGCTTGCCGGTGACGGGATGCTCGGACGCGACATATTGGTCGCCGGTCAGCGCATGGCAGATCAGGATGACGTTGGACCGGTCCGCATTCATCGCGCCATAGGTTTCATAGGCGATGTCGACCGGACCGAGTTGCGCGCCGCTCGACAGGCGCAGCGGCCCGGCAAGGCGGGCCTGCCGGCGCAGGCCGAAACGGCTGTCTTGTGTGAGCGGGACGCTGGCCATGGCCCTGCGGCGCTAGGACCGCCGTCTCTCTCTGTCAATCTGGCACGACGCCGGCATTATCCCTAGAGGGAAGGAATGACCGATGCCCCGCTCCCCCCTGTCGTCGCCTATGGCCCGCTCTATCCCTATCTGACCGATCAGCTCGCCCGCCGCTTCACCCTCCATGCCGTAGCGGCCGATGCCGATCTGACCGCCCTCGCACCGGACGTGCGCGAAGCCCGGGCGCTGGTCAGCTTCGGCGCGGTCGGCGCTCCCGCCGCGATCATGGACGCGCTGCCGAAGCTGGAGATGATCGGCCTTTTCTCCGTCGGCTATGACAAGGTCGATATCGATCATGCCCGCGCCAGGGGCATTCGCGTCACCAACACGCCCGACGTGCTGACCGACGATGTCGCCGACCTCGCCGTCGGCCTGCTCTACGCGACGGTGCGCAACATCGCCGCCAACGACCGGCTGGTGCGCGCGGGCGACTGGACGCGGGGCGTCAGGCCCGCTTTGTCAGGGCGGGTGACGGGATCGCGCATCGGCATATTGGGCCTCGGCCGCATCGGCCGGGCGATCGCGAAGCGGCTGGAGCCGGTGGCAGGCGAAATCCTCTATCACAACCGGCGGGAAGCGAAGGATGCGACCTGGCGCTATGTCGCCGATCCGCTCGCCTTCGCAAGGCAAAGCGACGTCATCATCGTCGCCACCTCGGGCGGGCCGGAGGCGGCGAAGCTGGTCGACGCGGCGATGCTGGACGCGCTGGGACCGCAGGGCGTCGTCGTCAATATCAGCCGGGGCGGCGTGATCGACGAGGCGGCGCTGGTCGCGGCGCTGGCGGACAAACGCATCGCCGGCGCCGGGCTCGACGTGTTCGTGAACGAACCCCATGTGCCCGAAGCCCTGTTCGCCATGGACCATGTCGTGCTGCAACCCCATCAGGGCAGCGCCACCATCCATACGCGCAAGGCCATGGCCGACCTCGTCCTCGCCAATCTCGACGCGCATTTCGCGGGAAGGGCATTGCTGACGCCGGTGGTATAGAGGTGGATGGTGGACATTCTTGCCCTCGCCCTTGAGGGAGAGGGATGTGGCTTATTTCGGTCGCCAACGGACAGAGCATTCTCTGCTCAATCAGCCCGACAATTTCCCGATAGCCCATGTCGCCGCCTCCGCCACCACCGGATCGTCATCGCCCGTCAGCGCCTGCAATCGCCCGAGCAACCGCGCGTCGCCGCTGTTCCCCGCCGCGATCGCGGCGTTGCGGACCATGCGGTTGCGGCCGATGCGCTTGATCGGGGAGCCGGAGAAAATTTCGCGGAAAGTCGCGTCGTCCAGGTCGAGCAGGTCGCCGATCGCGGGCGCGGCCAATTCTGCCCGGCCGACGAAGGCGCGGTTGGCCGCGCCCAAGTCGGCGAACTTGTTCCATGGGCAGACCGCCAGGCAATCGTCGCAGCCATAGACGCGGTTGCCGATGCCTGCGCGCAGATCCTCCGGGATCGGCCCCTTATGCTCGATGGTGAGGTAGGAGATGCAGCGCCGGGCGTCGACCACATAGGGGGCGGGGAAGGCGTCGGTCGGGCAGGCGGTTTGGCAGGCGGTGCAGCTGCCGCAATGGTCGCGCTCCGGCCCGTCGGCTTCCAGCGCCATCTCGGTATAGATCGCCCCCAGGAACAGCCAGCTGCCATGGTCGCGGCTGACGAGATTGCTGTGCTTGCCCTGCCAGCCCAGGCCCGCGCCCTGCGCCAGCGGCTTTTCCATCACGGGGGCGGTGTCCACGAAGACCTTCAGCGCGCCGGGCTGCTGCTCCACCAGCCAGCGGGCGAGGCCTTTAAGCGCCTTCTTGACGACGTCATGATAATCCCTGCCCTGCGCATAGACGGAGAAGCGCGCCCGGTCGGACACGTCCGCCAGCGCCAGCGGATCGCGCCCCGGCGCATAGCTCATCCCCAGCATGATGACGCTGCGCACGTCGGGCCACAGCGCCCTGGGCGACCCGCGCTGCTCGGCCCGCTCCTCCATCCACAGCATCTCGCCATGATGGCCCGCATCGAGCCATTCGCGCAGCCGCGCACCCGCCCCGGGCGCCGCGTCGGCGGGCGCAATGCGGCAGGCAGCGAAGCCCAGCCGCGCGGCCTGCGCTTTCAACCGCTGTTCCAAGGTTTCGGTTTTCACGGGCATGGGTCCAGACTATCAGGGCGGGATGATCGGCGACACTCCGGCATCGTCCACCGCTCCGACACCTGCCTATGCCGTTGAAGGCCATGGGCTTGTCAAGACATTCGGCAGTTTCCGCGCGGTCGACGGCGTCGATATCGCGGTGCCTGCCGGATCGATCTATGGCGTCCTCGGCCCCAATGGCGCGGGCAAGACCACCCTGCTGCGCACGCTGCTGGGCATTGTCGACCCGGACGAGGGGCATCGCACCCTGCTGGGCGCAGAGCAGCCCCTGCGCATGGCGCCCGAGGTCGGCTATCTGCCCGAGGAACGCGGCCTCTATCCGTCGATGAAAGCCTATGAGGCGATCGCCTTCATGGGCGCTTTGCGTGGCCTGCCGCTCAAGATCGGGCGGGAGCGCGCGAAGGCGATGCTCGACGGCCATGGCATGGGCGCGTCGATCGACAAGCCGATCCGGCAATTGTCCAAGGGCATGGCCCAGACGGTCCAGCTGTTCGGCACCATCGTCCACGAACCGCGCCTGATCGTGCTGGACGAACCCTTTTCCGGCCTGGACGCAATCAACCAGGAGAAGCTGGAGGCGTTGATCCGGCAGCAGGCGCGCAGGGGCGTCACCATCCTCTTTTCCACCCATGTCATCGCCCATGCCGAGCGGCTGTGCGAGCGGATCGCCATCGTCGCGGGCGGCCGCATCCGCTTCGAGGGCACACCCGGCGCGGCGCGCGAGCGGCTGCGCCCGCAGGTGCGGCTGCGCACCCGGACCAGCGATGGCGCCTGGCGCCGGGCGCTGCCCGCCGACACCGTGGCGGAGGATGGCGTCTGGCATTTCGCCCTGCCCGACGGGGGGATAGAGCCGCTGCTGCGCGCGCTGATCGACGATCGGGCGGGGATCGAGAGTCTGTCGATCGAGCGGCCCGGCCTGCACGACGCCTTCGTCGCCATCGCCGGCGCGGCGGTGGTGCGGCAGATGGAGCAGGACGAAGCCCTGGTGGAGGAGGAGGCATGAAACAGCTCTGGCGCGCCGCCTTCGTCATCGCCCGGCGGGATTTTACCGCCGTGGTGCTCTCACGCACCTTCATCCTCTTCCTGCTCGGGCCGTTGCTGCCGATCCTGATCGGCTTCGCCTTTGGCGGGCTGGGCGAGAAAATCTCCAGCACCGATTTGCGCCCCGTCGTCGGCGTCGCCATGTCGGCGCAGGATAGCGCCGCGCTGGACCGCGCGCATGACCGGCTGACCGAGCGTATGGGCGATCAGGCGCTGCCCCGCCTGCGGCGCGTGGCCGCCAGTCCCAGCCCGCGCGTCCAGCTCGCCCGTGCCGATTCGGCGGTGGTGGCGATCCTGTCCGGCACCGTCGCCCGGCCGGTCCTGACCGGCAAATCGGAGGATCTGGATCGGTTGCAGGGCGACCTCAGCCTGATATCCAGCGCGGCCAAGGCCGAACATACGCTGCAACTGGTGAAGGTGGACCGGCAGGAGGTCGCCACCAGCCTGGGCGCGCAGGCGCAGGCCCGGCTGGTCATCGGCCGCGTCGCGCAGGTCGTGATGTTCTTCCTCACCATCCTGCTCGCGGGCATGATCCTGTCCAATCTGGTCGAGGAAAAAACCAACAAGATCATCGAGATATTGGCCGCCGCCATTCCGATCGACGCGATCTTCCTGGGCAAGCTGATGGCGATGCTGGCGATGAGCTTTGTCGGCATCGCCTTCTGGGGCGGCACGGCGTTCGGTATCTTCCTGCTGCTGGGGGGGCACGCGACCGGCCTGCCTGCGCCGGCGGTGGGATGGCCGGCCTTCTTGCTGCTCGCCATCCTCTATTTCGCCATGGCCTACACGCTGCTCGGCTCGCTGTTCCTCGGTATCGGTGCGCAGGCGGCGACGGTGCGGGAGGTGCAGACGCTCAACATGCCGATCACCATGGGCCAGATGCTGATCTTCTTCTTCGCCAGCTATGCGGTCGACCATATGGGATCGGCGGCGGAGGTCGCGGCCTGCATCTTCCCCTTCAGCTCGCCCTTCGCGATGATCGCCCGCGCGGCGCAGGACGCTAGGCTGTGGCCGCATCTCGTCGCGCTGGTCTGGCAGGCGGCCTTCGTCGCGCTCATCATCCGCGTCGGCGTGCTGCTGTTCCGCCGCCATGTGATGCAGTCGGGCGGGCGCTGGTGGCAAAATCTGTTCAGGCCGGCGACAGGCTGAACTGGCTATGGATCGTCGCATGAACCGGCGGCATTTCCTGGGTGGCGTCGCGACCGGCGTCACCGCTCTGGCCCTGTGGCAACTCCGTCCCGCACGGGCGGAGGCGGCCTATCCTTTCACCCTGACCGACGCGCAGTGGCGCCAGCGCCTCAGCCCCTGGGCCTATAAGGTGCTGCGCCAACAGGCGACCGAGCATCCCTTCACCAGCCCGTTGAACGACGAGCATCGCAAGGGCCTTTTCGCCTGCGCCGGCTGCGGGCAGAGGCTGTTCAGCTCCAGCACCAAGTTCGACAGCGGCACCGGCTGGCCCAGTTTCTGGGCGCCGTTGCCCAGGGCGGTCGGCACCAGCCGCGACCTGGGCCTTGGCGAGGTCCGCACCGAAGTTCATTGCGCGCGGTGCGGCGGGCATCTGGGCCATGTCTTCGACGATGGACCACGGCCCACCGGCAAACGCTACTGCATGAACGGCGTGGCGCTCAGCTTCCAGCCCGGTTGACCCGGTAGATGCGCAGTGGCCCCTTGCCGGGCAGCGGCGTCAGCCAGGCCGGCACCCGGCCATGCGAAAGCTGCGCGGCGAGGCCGTGGGGGGCGCTCTTGGCGTAGAGTATCGTTTCGTTCATGCGTGGACACAGCAGCAGATAATCCGCGCCGCGTCCGCCGCCCACCGCCACCACGTCCGCGCGCGCCGCCTGCGGGCTCGCCAAAAAGGCATGGGTCACGGCGTTGATGCCGATGACGTTGCGATGATGGCCGGTGCCGATAACGCTATGGCGCGTATGCGCCAATATGTCGGGGCCGATGTCGAGCGGCGCGAACAGCAGCGATGGCGGAAGGGCGTCGAGTGGCGCGAGCGCGGCTGGCGTTCGGCAGCTGTCCTTCTTGACCGTGGCAGGTTCTAGCGACGCGTCGAAAGCAGCCCAGGCGGACGATAGGCCCACCGGCGTCAGCAACGCCAGCGCGACCGCCAGCGGCACGCGCAGCAACGGCGTCGGCAGCATGTGCACCCGGCGGGCCAGCATGATCAACATCCAGGCGATGCCCGGCAGCGCGAAGATGTGCGCGACCGTCATCGCCCGCATCACCATTGCGGATACCAGACCCGCGCCCAGCATCAGCAGCGCCATGACGCGCCAGCGCGTGCGCGCGTCGTTCTCCTGTGTCGCGCGCGTGGCCCAGATCGTCGCTCCCAGCCCCAGCAGCGAAGGCAGCAGGCTGATGCCCACGAGCGAGAAGCCCTGTTCCCATAGCGGCCGCCCTTCCATCACATGCATATACCATTGGTTGTAGGCGAGCGGAGTCAGCTGGTGGAACGGCCCTTTGGTCAGGCAATCTGCGCCCAGCCATAGCAGGACTCCGGCCGCCGCGACGCCGCCCAGGCCGGTCACGATCAACCGGCCGGACAGGTGGCGCTGGTCCACCAGCCGGATGCTCGTCACGATGATCGCCCCGAACAGCACCAGCGGCCAGACAAAGACCGCCGAGAGCGCATCGCACTGCGTCTGCGCCAGCGCGCCCGCACCCTTGGTCGCGAGCGCCAGCAACGGCGCCGCCCCGCCCAGCATCGCCGCGAAACCCTGAAGGCGGGCGCCCTCCCGCGCGTCGATCCAGTGGCGCAGCACGAACAGCCCGCCGAACAGCGCGGCATAGGGCAGTCCCTCGGTCGAGATCTGGAGCCAGCAGGCGATGGCGATGCCCGCTACCGCGCCGCCGCGCGCGCGTCGCGCATCGATCGCGCCGCACAGCGCCAGCGTCGCCATCACCGCCTGCCAGCCATGATGGTCGATGCGGATCGGCGCGAACTGGATCAGGATGGTGGGTGTCATGAGCAGCAACAGCACGGCCAGCACCGCCACCTGCTCGCCACCGAGCCGTCGCGCAGCGCGCCAGACGATGGCGCACAGCAGCCCCAGCGTCAGCAGCGGGACGATTGCGCAGGCCAGTATTTCGGCGCTTGCCTGCCCCAGCAGCGGCCGGCCCAGCAGGATGATCGTCGCGATCGGCAGATCGACCAGCCGGGACCAGTGCATCGGTCCGCCGGTGGGCGGATTGATGCGATGCTGGCTGACGTCGAACCAGCCCTGCCCGCCGATCCAGTCGCGCACCTGTTGCAGGCGCATCGCGTCGTCGGTGTCCATGAAGTTGAGCTGGCTGATGTCGCTGGCGTATAGCGTCAGCATGACCACAGCGCATAAGGCCCATGCGGCCACGGCCAGCCAATGGACGGGCCAGCGGCGCGGGGTGTTGCCGGTCATGGCGAAACTTGTCTCAACCGCGGGCAAAGACGACATATTTGCGCACCAGATAGACGAGGGTGAAGCTCAGCAGCACCGCCGCCATCTTGGCCGGCAGGGCGGGCGACCCGAGATAGGCCAGCGCGGATACGGTTCCGGTGGTGACGGCAAGGCCCAGTCCCGCGCTCAGCAGAAATCCGGCCCGCTGCCCGTGGGTCGGTCGGCCGCCAATCTGCTCGGCGAAGACGAAGCGGACCGACAGGAGCCAGTGGATGACGATGCCTAGCCCATAGCCCGCCAGCGCCGCCCATCCCGCCGGCATGACCCAGCGGGACAGCGCCAGGAAGAACATGGTGTCGATCGACAGGGCGCAGAGGCTCACCAGCAGGTAGCGCGCGAGCATCAGCCGCACGGCGACCGCGCGGAGCCAGTCCGCCGGCCGGGCGCGGATCATGATCAGGCCGCCTTCAACCGCGACGGCACGGCGCGGACGCTGGCCAGCGCGGCCTGCTCGTCGGCGCCGATCTGGCCTTCCTCGCCCGCCTCATGATATTCGGCGTCCTCATTGACCTGCCACACGTCATGGACGCGCTTGCCCGCGACGATGTTGCGGACGGTCAGCATCGCCGTCATCATCGCATGATCCTGGTTGTTGTAGCGGTGCATACCGTTGCGGCCGACCATGTGCAGCGTCGGATAACGCGCTTCCAGCTCGGTGCGCATCGCCAGCACATTGTCGGCATAGGCGTCGTCATAGACCGGATAGGCCTTTTCCTGTCGCACCACTGCGCCGCCGACCACATCCTTGGGATCGCACAGGCCCAGCGCCGCCATTTCCGTCTTGGCCAGTTCGACCAGATCGGCGTCGGACGAGGACCAGAGGCCGTCGCCCTCGAAGCAGAAATATTCCAGGCCCACGCAGGCGAGGTCGGGATCGGGCACCATTTCGGGCGACCAGCTGCGGAAATTCTGGATGCGGCCGACCTGCACCCTGGGATCGTGGATGTAGATCCAGTTGTCGGGGAAGATATCCTCGCCCTTCACCATCAGCGCCACAGTCAGGAAGTCGCGATATTTGAGGTCCATCGCCTGCGGCAGCGTCGCCGGCAGCGGATGGATGCGGCCCGCCAGCTCGCGCATCGGCGCGGAACTGATGACATGGGCGGCGGTGATGACGACGTCGCCGTCCGGCCCTTCGGCGATCAGGCGCCAGTTCCCATTGGCCTGATCCTCTTCCAGCCGCTTGAAGCTGTGCGCCATCAGCACCTGGTTGCCGCCTTCGACCACCCGGTCGCGCGCGGCTTCCCACATCATGCCGGGGCCGAGGCGCGGATAGCGGAACGTCTCCAGCAGCGTCTTGGTCGCCATGCCGTCATTGGGCTTCTTGTTGAGGCCGAGCGAGCGCTTGAGGCCATCCTTGACCGCGCCCCAGAGCGACAGGCCCTTGATGCGCTGCGCCGCCCAGTCCGCCGACATCTCGTCGCACGGCATCCCCCAGACCTTTTCGGTGTAGGTCTTAAAGAAGATGGAGAAAAGCCTGTGACCGAAGGCGTTGACCGTCCAGTCTTGGAAAGATTTGACGTTGCGGTTGGGGAAGAGCCGCGCCTTGGCGAAGCTCGCCATGCAGAGGGTCGAACGCCACACGCCCAAATTCCACAGCGCCTCGAACGCGCGCAGCGGATAGCTGTAGAATTTGCCCTCATAATAGATGCGGCTCATCCGCGGGCGCTGGATGAAATCGTCGGGCAATATCTCGTTCCACAGATCGACCACTTGGCTCGACTTGGAAAAGAAGCGATGCCCGCCAATGTCGAATCGGAAGCCGTTCAGTTCCACCGTGCGGCTGATGCCGCCGACATAGACGGGGTCTTTTTCGATGACGGTGACGCTGAACCCCTGTTTGGTCAGCAGATAGGCGGCGGTCAGGCCAGCGGGGCCGGCCCCGATGATGGCGACGTCCACGGGTCGATCGATACGCGGCATGGCAATGAGGTCCCCCAGATGATCTTCGTGACCCGGGATTGAAGTAAATCTTCTAAGGACTGGTTAATGGCTGGTAAGGACAATCTGTAACATATGGACAAAGGGCCGCTCCGCTTGCGCGGAACGGCCCCCGGCAATCCTCTTCGTGGGGGGAAAGCATCCGCGATGCCGCCTGTCGATGGACGCGCGATCGCGGGGAAATACAGCTTTGGTCAGCCCTGGCGCTGGGCGAGCGCATTCAGGTCGCTGCGCGCGCCGTCGATCGCGGCGCCGAAGCAGTTGCGATAGTCGTCGGTGGCCGGAATGACCGACCCGTTCACATAGCCGCACACCTGTTTGGAGGCGCGAATCAGCCGATAATCGGCCCGGCGCATCCCGCTGGCGCTGGCCAGGTTGAGATCGGCCACGGATACGGCGAGCGAACGGGTTTCCGCACCCGTGTTGCCGTCAACGATCACATCCATGTCGTTGCTGCCAGCGCTCGCCACACCAGGCAACGCAATGGCTATCGTGGCGGCCAGCGCCACCAGCGTCTTTTTGGTCATCCAATGTCTCCTGTCGAACAGATTTTTCTGTCTTCCGCCCCACGTCTGACGTGGAAGTAGGGTCACGCCCTAAATAGGCGTGCCCAGCGAAGTTGAAAAGAGGCCACTTCACAAAAAGTGGCGGATTTCTGCCATTTTGCGAGTGCGAAGGGAATGTCTTCGCACCCGCGCAACCGTTAATGGCGGAAGTGACGCATACCGGTGAAGACCATGGCGAGACCGGCTTCGTCGGCGGCGGCGATCACTTCATCGTCGCGGATCGATCCGCCCGGCTGGATCACCGCGCTCGCGCCGGCTTCCACCGCCACCAGCAGGCCGTCGGCGAAGGGGAAGAAGGCATCGGAAGCGACCGCCGAGCCGATCGTGCGCGGTTCGCTCCAGCCGGCCTTTTCGGCGGCGTCCTTGGCCTTCCACGCGGCGATGCGGGCGGATTCGAGGCGGTTCATCTGGCCCGCGCCGACACCCGCGGTGCTGCCGTCCCTGGCATAGACGATGGCGTTGGACTTCACATGCTTGGCGACGGTCCAGGCGAACAGGCAGTCCTTCAGCTCCTGGTCGGTCGGCGCGCGCTTCGTCACGACCTTGAGCGCGTCGGGATCGATCCTGCCATTGTCGCGGGACTGGATGAGGAAGCCGCCGGCGATCGATTTCATCGTGCGACCCAGGCGCGCGGGATCGGGCAGGTCGCCAGTCAGCAGCAGGCGCAGATTCTTCTTCTTCGCGAAGATCGCCTTCGCCGCTTCGTCCGCGTCGGGCGCGGCGACGACTTCGGTGAAGATGCCGCTGATCGCTTCCGCCGTGGGGCCGTCGAGCGGGCGGTTGACCGCGATGATGCCGCCAAAGGCCGACACGCTGTCGCAGGCGAGCGCGGCTTCATAGGCTTCGATGAGCGTTTCGCCGGTGGCCACGCCGCAGGGATTGGCGTGCTTGACGATCACCACGGTCGGCGGGCCGTCGCGAAATTCGCTGACCAGTTCCAGCGCCGCGTCGGCGTCATTGTAATTATTATAGGACAGTTCCTTGCCCTGGATCTGCCGGGCCTGGGCGATGCCGTTCACGCCACCCGCCGCCTGGGTGTAGAGCGCGGCGATCTGGTGCGGGTTTTCGCCATAGCGCAACTCGGCCTGCTTGATCATCGGCACGGCGACGCGATCGGGGAAACGCTGACCCTGGTCGACATGCGCGAACCAGCCGGCGATGGCGGCATCATAGGCGGCGGTGGCGGCATAGGCCTTCGCCGCCAGCATCCGGCGGAAATCATAGCTGGTCGCGCCGCCCTTTTCCGCCATTTCCGCGATCAGGCGGGCATAGTCGGCGGGATCGGTGACGATCGCCACGCTTTCATGATTCTTCGCGGCGGAGCGGACCATGGACGGGCCGCCGATATCGATATTCTCGATGATCTCCTCGCGCTCCGCCCCCTTCGCAACCGTCGCGGCGAAGGGGTAGAGGTTGACCACCACCAGGTCGATCGCGCCGATGGCGTGCTCCTCCATCGAGGCGACATGCTCGGGATTGTCGCGCACGGCGAGCAGGCCGCCATGGACCTTGGGGTGCAGCGTCTTGACACGGCCGTCCATCATCTCGGGGAAGCCGGTGAGGTCGGAGATGTCCTTGACGTCCAGGCCCGCGTCGCGCAGCGCCTTCGCGGTGCCGCCGGTCGACACCAGTTCCACCCCATGATGCGCAAGCGCCTGACCCAGTTCGATGAGGCCGGCCTTGTCGGACACGGACAGAAGGGCGCGCTTGATGGTGACGTCAGTCATGGGAAAGAGCTTTCTTAAGGCAAAGGGCAGGATGACTTTGCGCCAGCCCTTTAAGCCCCAGCGGCGAAAAAATACAGCCCCAGACGCGCTTGTCCAACCGGCCCTAGAGCATGATGACATTTTCTTGAATCGTCATTGCGAGCGCAGCGAAGCAATCCATGGCGCGACACTGGATTGGTTGGGCTTCGCCCGCCTTCGGCTCGCTGCGCTCGCAATGACGGGTGGATCAATGTGAAGTCATCACTCTATGCTACGGGCAGCGTGTCCGGACGCAGAAGGGGCAGCATGTGCGCGACATAATCGGCCTTGCCGAGCGCGACGCCTTCCGCGCGAAGGATCGCATAGGCGGTCATGACATGAAAGTAGAATTGCGGCAGCGTCCAGTCGCGGGCGTAACTGTCCGCCGTCAGGTCGAAGATCATCCCGTTGGGCAGTTCATGGGCGAGCGGCTGCTGCGGGTCCATGTCCAGCGCGTCCTGCGCCAGCCCGTCGAGCATGGCGATCGTGTCGCTGATCCGCGCGCGGGCGTCGGCAATGGAGCCGGGATGCTCGCCCGCCTGCCGCCCTTCGTCGAGAAGCGTCTGGACCAGGGGCGGAAGGGGCTCGTCCTGAAGGCGATGGGCCCCTTCCCATGCCTGCACGCAGGCGAAGCGGATCTGGGTCGCGAGCGGAAACATATCCGGGGCAAGGCGCGCGGAAAGGAGGGCGTCCGCCTCATCCTCCGGCCTTTGCGCCTGCGCCTTTTCGAGCCAGGCGGAGAGCGCCTGAAGCATCTGCCGGTAGGTGGGAATGAGAAGGGAGGTCAAGGACATGGGCTGCTTTCTCGCTATGGCTGGGGCGGTTCCTTCGCCCCGCGACTGTTAGGCTTTGTTCCGGCCGGACGCCATGGCCAATCCCGGCCGACCGGTCGTGCCGTCACCCCATCCGCTTGAACAGCCAGCCGATGCTCGATCCACCGGGCAGCGCCTCGCCCGTCACCACCAGCTGCTTGCCCGGATGGGGACGGCCGTCGGCGTCAACCCACAGGCTGTCCTCGACGCTCAGTACGCCCGCGCCGGTGCGGAACTGCCACAGGCCGCCCAGATCGATGCGCAGCAGCGCCCCCTGGCTGTCGGCGGTCAAGGTCGGTTCGACGCCCGGCGCCAGGTGAAAACGGATTTGCACCGGCTGCCTGCCCGGCCTTTTGCGCCGTTCCGCCGGGGTCAGCATATCCTCGCCCCGGACTTCCTTGCCGTCGCCGCTCACCATCAACAGGCGGCGGTGGACATAGCCCAGCCGCCGGACATAGCCGTCATGGGACAGGTCCAGCCGGCTGCCATTGTCCATTTCCTGCCGGTTCAGCTCGACCTCGGTCACGCCCTTGCCCAGCGTGCCGTCGGGCAGCAGGGCGGTGGAGTTGCTGTCGTTCAGGACCAGGGTGCTGTGCGCCGCCGTGGTGCGCAGCCCCTGCGCCAGATCGCGCGCTATCCACGCCCCTTCCAGCCCCGCGCCGCCGCAATTGACGATCAGCCGCAGCGGCCCGTCGCTGATCTCGATCGCGCCGGTCGAGGCGCAGCCCGCCGCAGCCAGCCGCGCGACCGGCGGCGGGGCGGCGTCGATCTGCACTACGGTGCCGCCCGCGCTGATCCGCTGATAGCCCCAGTCGCGCGCCTGGCGCAGCGGCCGGGTGCGCACGCGGCTGGCGGCGATCACCGCCTCGACCGTCTGCGGGTCGATCGCGCCCGCGCCCTGCCAGCTGCCGAGGCCGCCGTCGCCATGGGTCAGGCCCAGCAGCGCCGGCACCGCGCGCGCCAGCCCGTCGGTCAGGCAGAGCGGCGGCTTTTCGCGCCGCACGTCATAGACGGCGCGCAGCATGGACAGGGCCATGATCGCCTCCAGCTGCGCCAGCGGCGATCGCGAGACGATGCCGCCATCGGGATGGAAGCTGCCGTCGATCGCGCGCTTGAGGCCCGCTTCGCCGAACAGGCGGCGCGCGTCGCCGCCGGGGATCAGCAGCCCGGCGGCCAATATGCCGCACCAGGCGGTCAGGCGCGGCAGGCCCATCGGCGCCTTGTCGGCGCTGCGGTCCAGATGACGGGCGGTGCGCGCGATGCAGTTCAGCACCAGCGAGCGATAGACGAGGTCGCTGGATGAGAGGATCAGCGGCGCATGGGCGGTCCAGAAGAGCAGCCGCCAGCCGGCATTGTCCGCGCGCCAGGCGGGTTCGCTGGGCGTTTCGGCATGGGCCGCCAGCCATTTGCGCATCACCGCCTCGGCGATCGGCGCGCCCTGGTCGCGGGTCGCGCTGCTGGCGAGGTCGCGCAGCCAGCGGAAACCGTGCAGATAGTTGGCAAAGGCCGGGCCGACCGACAGGCGGGCGAAGTCGAGCGCGGCGACCGGCTGTTTCTGCCCGCGGAACAGGAAATAGCCCGCCCGGATCGCCGCCCCGGCGCGGCCGTCGCCCGGCACCGCGTCATCGGGCACGGCGAGCAGCTTGAGCGGATATTTGCCCCGCAGCCTGCGCCCGTGGATCGGCGTCTTCCAGCTCAGCAGATAGAAGTGATTGGCGATTTTCTGCGCCAGCGACAGGCCCTTGTCATCCGCGACGCGGATGAGCCGCTTGCCCTGCTCGATGCCGTCATCGTCCGCTTCGGGCGGATCGTCCTGGCCTCGGCGGACGGACATGCGCCGCGGCTCGCTCACCCGCCCCGCAGCTTGCGGATATTGTCGGCATAGGCTTGCGCGCCGCCGCGGAAGGTGGCGGTGCCCGCGACCAGCACGTCGGCCCCGGCCTCGATCGCCCTGGGCGCGGTGGTGAAGTCGATGCCGCCGTCCACCTGAAGCCGGATGTCGCGGCCCGACTTGTCGATCATCTTGCGGATCGCCTCGATCTTGCGGAGCTGGTTCTCGATGAAGCTCTGGCCGCCGAAGCCGGGGTTGACGCTCATCACCAGGATCAGGTCGACATCGTCCATCAGATAGTCGAGCATCTTGGCCGGGGTGCCGGGATTGAGCACCACGCCCGCCTTCACGCCCAGCGACTTGATATGCTGGACGGTGCGATGGATATGCGGCCCGGCCTCGGGATGAACGGTGATGATGTCGGACCCGGCCGACGCGAAGGCCTCCAGATATTGGTCCACCGGGGAGATCATCAGATGGACGTCGAACGGCTTCGTCGTGTGCGGGCGCAGCGCCTTCACCACCGCCGGACCGATCGTGATATTGGGCACGAAATGCCCGTCCATGACGTCGACATGCACCCAGTCACAGCCCGCTTCGTCGATGGCGCGGACCTCCTCGCCCAGGCGGGCGAAGTCGGCGGAGAGGATGGAGGGCGAGATGAGGATCGGACGGGTCATTAACCGTTCGCCTTAGTCGCCGCTGGGGCCAAGGGCAACGGACATTTGCCCGCGCGTCGCGATTGTTCGGGAACGGCGCCGCAAAGCGTTCAAAGCATGACGAAAATGGTGGGGTCCAGCCGGGACGAAGGCAATGTGCCATGGGGCAGCATCTGCTTGACGCCGTGCAGCGCGATTACATTGCCCGCCGCGTCCAGCACCGGCGCGGCGATCAGCCGCATCGCGCAGCGCCCCGTGCCGTCGGCCTGGTCGATATCGACGTCCAGGGTGAAGCCGCGCTTGTGGCGGATCGCATAGGCGCGCAGCCGTTCCATCGGCTCGCGCGAGTCCGGCGTGTAGAGGGCGGCGGCCAGCGGGCGGGGGACGATGCTGTCGCGCTCCAGCCCGAATATGTCGTAGACGCCGGCGGTCCAGCGCAGGCTATTGTCCTTGAGGTCGCAGAACCACAGGCCCAGTCCCCGCTCGGCCAGCGCGGCGTCGTTGCGGGCGATGGCCGGATCGAGCAACACCGGCGAGAGATGCTCGCGCAGCGCATAGAGCGGCCAGCTATGGTTCAATGGCAATGGCTCGGTCGGACGCATGGGCGGCGCACCTTGTGGATGGGCGATCCTGTCTAGGCATCCATGGTTAAGGCTTAGTTCGTCTTTCTGGCAAGGCGGGCGATGAAGAAACCGTCGGCGCCGCCGCGATCGGCAAGCATGTCGGGCAGCGAGCGGAGCCAGCCCTCCCCGGTCGGGGCCATGCCGTCGGGCAGTTCGGTCGCTTCGGCGGGCACCAGCGCGAATTCGGCATGATCGGCCAGGAAGCGCTCCACCTGCGCCTCGCCCTCCACCCGTTCGAGCGAGCAGGTGGCGTAGACGATCCGCCCACCCGGCTTCAGCCAGCTCGCCGCGCGCTCCAGCAATTCGCCCTGCAATTCGGCCAGTTCCGCGATCTGGCGCGGGCCGATGCGGTGGAGCACATCGGGATGGCGGCGATATATGCCGGTCGCCGAACAGGGCGCGTCGAGCAGGATCGCGTCGACCGGCGCTTCCGGCTGCCATTGGCGCAGGTCGGCCTGCACGACGTCGGCGGACAGGCCGGTGCGGGTCAGATTCTCGCTCAGCCGCTCCAGACGCTTTTTCGACTGGTCAACCGACAGGACATTCCAACCCGCTGCGGCCAATTGCATCGTCTTGCCGCCCGGCGCGGCGCACAGGTCCAGCACGGTCCGGCCCTCTCCCGCACCCAGCAGCCGCGCGGCGCAGGCGGCGGCGATGTCCTGCACCCACCAGGCGCCCTCGGCAAAGCCGGGAAGGTCGGGAATGACAGCGCTCTCCGGCAGGCGGACATGACCGGGCGCGAAGGATGCGCCATTGAGTTCAGTTGTCCATTTCGCTGTCTCGTTCGGATCGCGCAGGCTGATGTCGACCGGCGGGCGGATGGCATAGGCATGGGCCGCCGCCTGCGGCATGGCATCGCCCCATTGTTCGGCCCAGCGCGCCATCACATCGGCGGGCAGGGTGGGGGGATCGGGCAGCACCGGCTCGCCGCGCGTCACCGTGCCGAACACGCCATGGACCAGCTTGCGCGGGCCGCCGTCGACCAGCGGCAGGGCGGTGGCGATCGCCGCATGGGCGGGTGTGCCCAGCACGAGCGTCTGGACGAGCGCGATACGCAGCACCATCCGCGCCTTGGCGTCGTCGGGCAGCGGCTGCTTCGTTGCGCCGTCGATCAGCGCGTCGAGATCGGGCAGATGGCGCAGCACTTCGGCGGCGATGGCATGGACCAGCGCGCGGTCGGCGGCGGCCAGGCCCTGCGCCGCGCCATGGAGCGCCAGTTCCAGCGGATCGCCCCGGCGCAGAACGGCGTCCAGCAGCCGCAGCGCGGCGCGGCGCGCGGGAAAGCCGGGAACATCGTCGGCGCGAGGCGCGGCGGAACGGGGGGCGGGACGGCGGGGCATGAAAGGCGGTTAGGCCAATTTGCCCCAAAAGCAACCTCCCTGTGAATATCAGCGGCCGTGCGGATCGAGCGCGCTGCGGCGGCGTTGTGGCGCGGCCATCGGCAAGAGGGTCGACGCAGGCGGGGCGGAGCCGATCGCGGACGTCCCCATCTCCGCCGCGATATCCTGCAAGGCGGCGATGCGCTTTTCGGTCGCGGGGTGGGTGGAGAACAACTCGCTGACATGGGTCGGCACGATATAGAGTTGCGCCGCCGCCGGATTGCGCTCGGCGACCGGGTTGGGGATCATCTCCGCCCGGCCCGAAATCTTGGCGAGGGCGGAGGCGAGCGCATGGGGATTGCCGCTGATTTCCGCCCCGGCGCGGTCGGCGCCATATTCGCGGGTGCGGCTGATCGCCATCTGCACGATCATCGCGGCGAAGGGCGCGACGATCACCGCCAACAGGCTGGCGACGATATTGCCATGGCTATTTTCCTGGGCAGACCCACGGAAAAAGAGGCCGAAATTGGCCAGCATCGAAATGGCGCCCGCGATCGTCGCGACCATCGTCATGATCAGGGTATCGCGATTCTTCACATGGCCCAGCTCATGCGCCATCACGCCGGCCACTTCCTCGCGGCTCAGCATGGCGAGCAGCCCCGTGGTCGCGGCCACGGCGGCGTTTTCGGGATTGCGCCCGGTGGCGAAGGCGTTGGGCGCATCCTGATCGATGATGTAGACGCGCGGCATCGGCAGCCCGGCGCGCTGCGCCAGTTCGCGCACCAGATTGTGGAAGTCCGGCGCGCTTTGAGCGTCGACCTCCCGCGCGTCATGCATCCGCAGCACGATCTTGTCGGCGTTCCAGAAGGTGAAGAGATTCATGCCCGCCGCCACCAGCAGCGCGATGATCGCGCCGCCGCTGCCGCCCAGCGTATAGCCCAGCGCCATGAACAGCGCCGTCAGCGCCGCCAGCAACATGGTCGTCTTCATTCCGCTCACTTGCAATGCTCTCCTTTGCCGCCCAGATAGCGGACAGGATATGAATATGGGGTGGACCGGCCCCTATGCAATCGAAAGGCCGCTATCCATGGGACGTTTCAACGGCAAACGCCCGGCGCATGTGAAAGCGCCGGCGCATCTTTCCAAAAGCCCGCCGGTGCCCCGGCCCGACCCGATCGACGCGCCCTCGCGCCATGACGAGGAACTGAGCCCGGTGCGCTATGGCGACTGGGAGCGGAAGGGAATCGCGATCGATTTCTGATGCTTGGCGTCACGGCTCCATTCGCCGTCGATTTAGCACGTCTGCCGTTGGCCCGTGCCGCTGGTGCGAGGAGCCTTCCCGCCCGCTCTGGTCTTCTTCCCCGGCTTTTGTGCAGGATTCGAGGAGCAAAGGAGTGTGCGGGCGTGGGTGTGCATCTTGTTTCGGATATGGACGTGAACGTGAAGCCGGTATCGGCCTATGCGCCGGAGGATGCGGCGCTGCTGTGCGGCGTGGGGCGGCTCGTCTGTGCCTGGACCATGCTGGAACAAAGCCTGGAGGCGAAGATCGGCATGTTGCGCGAGGCGATGGGCGACGTGCGCACCGTGGGCGCGCGCACCCGGCCGACCATGACCAAGCTGATGACCGAATTGCGCACGATGGTGGCCATGCGCGACCGCCGCAACGCCAGCGCCCTCACCGAAATTTCTGCGATCGAGCGCGACATGCAGCGGATCGACCGGTTCCGCGCGCTCATCATCCAGGGTTTCCAGCAGCCCGAACCCGGCGGTTTCGCCTGCCGTGACCCGCGCAACAATCAGATTCACATCAGCCTGGAACAGCTCGACGCGGAAATTACCGCGCTCGAAGAAATTGCGCAGCGCCTTCTCACCGTCTGACGCATTGTTGCGCGCGCAAGCGCTTACCTCTACCATTTCCAAGCGATTCTAGACGCATTTTCCGCGTTGCAGCGAGAATGGAGCAGCATGTCTCACAAGCCTATTCGCAAAGCCATCTTCCCTGTCGCCGGCCTTGGCACCCGGTTCCTGCCCGCCACCAAGGCGGTGCCCAAGGAATTGCTGCCGGTCGTCGACCGGCCGCTGATCCAATATGCGGTCGATGAGGCCCGCGAGGCCGGCATCGAGCAGATGATCTTCGTCACCGGCCGCGGGAAGGGGGCGATCGAGGATTATTTCGACATCGCCTATGAGACCGAGGCGACCCAGCGCGAGCGGGGCAAGGATCTGGGGGCGCTGGAAGGCACCCGCCTGATGCCCGGCAACGCGGTCTTCATCCGCCAGCAGGAACCGCTGGGGCTGGGCCATGCCATCTGGTGCGCGCGCGACATCGTCGGCGACGAACCCTTCGCCATCCTGCTGCCCGACGAATTCATGCGGGGCGCGCAGGGCAATGGCTGCCTCAAGCAGATGGTCGACGCCTATCACAAGGTCGGCGGCAACCTGGTCTGCGCGCTCGAAATCCCGATGGACGAAACGCCCAGCTATGGCGTCATCGATCCGGGCGCGCGCGACGGCGTGCTGACCGAAGTGAAGGGGCTGGTCGAAAAGCCCAAGCTCGGCACCGCGCCGTCCAACCTGATCGTGCCGGGGCGCTATATCCTCCAGCCGCAGGTGATGAAGATACTGGAAACGCAGGAAAAGGGCGCCGGCGGCGAAATCCAGCTGACCGACGCCATGGCCTCGCTGATCGGCGACCAGCCCTTCCATGGCGTGACCTTTGATGGTCGTCGCTTCGACTGCGGATCGAAGGCCGGCTATATCGAGGCGAACCTGGCGCTCTCGCTGGAGCGCGAGGACCTCAAGGACCATATCCGCGCCTTCGCGCAGAAAGAACTGGCCCGCTGAACCGCGGATTGCTGCCCGTCAGAGGGCGGGCAGCAACCGGACGACCAGCAGCGCCAGGCCCGACAGGGCGATTGCGCCGCCGATCGCCAGTTCAACCGGATGGACGATCTGCCGGATGGGGACAGCGATGGCTTTTTCGATCTTGCTCATGCCTCGCAATATAAGCGCTGGACCGATCCTGTCCCACCTATCCTTCCGTTCAGACTGACCGGCCGGATCGATCAAACGAAAAAGGGCGGCTCCCTCTCTGGAAGCCGCCCTTTTTCGCGTCCGGCGCCAATGCCCTCAGAAGGGCACTTCATCGTCCAGGTCGTTGTCGAAATTGGGGCTGCCGGCGCCGCCACGGCTGCCGCTGCCGCCCGATGAGGAGCGCCCGCCGCCGAAGCCGCCGCCGCTCTGGCCGCCGCTCGAACCACCGCCGAAATCATCATAGTCGCCGCCGCCAAAGCCGCTCGACCCGCCGCTCCAGTCGCTGACGCCCTGCTGCGAGCGGCCGCCGCCCTGGCCGCCACCGCCCGGCGCGCCGTCCAGCATGGTCAGCACCGCGCCCGGACCCGACAGCGCCACTTCGGTGGTGTAGCGGTCATTGCCCGACTGGTCCTGCCACTTGCGGGTGCGCAACTGGCCCTCGATATAGATTTTCGACCCCTTGCGCAGGAAGCGCTCGGCGACACCCACCAGCCCTTCGCTGTTGATGACGACATTGTGCCATTCGGTGCGCTCCTTGCGCTCCCCGGTCATGCGGTCCTTCCAGCTTTCGGACGTGGCGATGCGCAGGTTGCAGATGCGACCGCCATTCTGGAAGCTCTTGACCTCCGGGTCGGCGCCGAGATTGCCGACCAGAATGACCTTGTTGACCGAGCCTGCCATGATTCCTCCGAAACGCGTTAAACGGCCGTTATAGAGCGCCCGCCTTGCCCTTCAAGAACAAAGAGCCAACGCGGACGGGAGCCTGTTCCGATCAGACAGGATCGGGACAAGCCCCCTCATTCTTTGTTTTTCGCGATTCCCGAGTCGTCAGATTTTCAATCTGACTTGAAATCGCTCTATGCCAAACCGAGCGCGGTCGCCGTCCAATAGGTCAGCCCGGCCGCGACATAGGCCAGCGCGAACAGATAGCCGACCATGAATAGCGGCCATTTCCAGCCATTGGTCTCGCGCTTGGTGACGGCGATGGTCGAGATGCACTGGGGCGCGAACACGAACCAGGCGAGGAAGGCGAGCGCGGTCGGCAACGGCCACTGGTCCTTGAGACGATCGCCCAGGCTCCGTTCCAGCTTCGCCTCGTCATCGCCCGCGTCGATCGAATAGACGGTGGCGAGCGCGGAGACGGCGACCTCGCGCGCGGCCATGGCCGGGATCAGCGCGAGGGAAATGTCGCGGTTGAAGCCGATCGGTTCCAGCACGACGTTGAGGCCGCTCGCGATCCGGCCGGCGATCGAATGGTCGACCTGGCTGGTCGGATCGCCGTCGGGCACGCGCGGGAAGCTGAGCAAAATCCACAGGATCACGGTCGAGGCGAAGATGATCGTGCCCGCGCGCTTCAGGAAGATGATGGCGCGCTGCCAGAGGCCCAGAAGAATATCCTGCGGCCGGGGCCACTGATATTTGGGCATTTCCATCAGGAAGCCGCCGCTCGCGCCCTTGGTCACGGTCAGGCGCAGCAGCAGCGCCACGACCATCGCGCCGATGATCCCCGCGACATAGAGGCAGAAGAGGACGAAGCCCTGCAAACCGATGCCCCAGCCGATGTCGCGGGCCGGGATGAAGGCGCCGATGATTACCGCATAGACCGGCAGCCGCGCCGAACAGGTCATCAGCGGCGCGATCAATATGGTGGTCAGGCGGTCCCTGGGATCGGAAATGGTGCGGGTCGCCATGATCCCCGGCACCGCGCAGGCGAAGGAGGAGAGGAGGGGGATGAAGGCGCGGCCCGACAGGCCGACCTTCGCCATCAGCCCGTCCATCAGGAAGGCGGCGCGGACCATATAGCCCGTCGCCTCCAGCATCAGGATGAAGAAGAAGAGGATCAGGATCTGCGGCAGGAACACCACCACCGATCCCACGCCATGAATGACGCCGTCGACCAGGAAGGAGCGGATGATCCCGTCGGGCAGCGTATCGCGCGCCATGCCGGCGGCGCTTTCGGCGAAGCCCTCGATCATCGCGATCGGCGCTTCGGACCAGGCATAGACCGCCTGGAACATGATGAAGAGCAGGCCGAGCAGCAGGATCAGGCCGAAGACGGGATGCAGCGCGACCCGGTCGACCGCCGCGGTCAGGCGGCGCGAGGGGGTTTCGCGCACGATCGCGGCGCGGGCGATGCGGCCCGCTTCCTTGCGGACGGCGTCGAAGTCGCGCTCGGGACCGGCGGGATAGGCGGGCGGCGCGCTGTTCAGCAGGCCTTCCAGCTCGGACCGCAGATGATCCAGGCCACGTTTGCGCACCGCCACGGTCGACACGACCGGCACGCCCAGTTCGCGCGACAGGATATTGGCGTCCAGTTCCAGCCCGTCGCGGGTGGCGAGGTCGACCATGTTCAGGGCGACGATCGTCGGCAGGCCGAGCGCGATCAATTCCAGCGCGAAGCGGAGATGATTGTCCAGATTGGCGGCGTCGACCACGATCACCAGCGCATCGGGGCGTTTTTCGCCCGACTGCCTGCCCATCACGACGTCGCGCGTCACCTGTTCGTCGGGGCTGCCGGGGTCGAGGCTGTAAGTGCCGGGCAGGTCGACCAACTCGACCGGGCGGCCGTCCGACAGCGACAGGCGGCCCGCCTTGCGCTCCACGGTGACGCCGGGATAATTGCCCAGCTTCTGCCGCGCGCCGGTCAGGGCGTTGAACAGGGCGCTCTTGCCCGCATTGGGATTGCCGACCAGCGCGATCAGGGGCAGGCCGCTCATGCCGCGTCCCCCTGCGGTCCGGTGCGCACGGTCACGGCGGCGGCATGGCTACGGCGCATCGCGATGGTCATGCGGCCGATCCGGCAGGCGATCGGCCCGCGCCCGAAAATGCCACCATGATGCAGCGCTTCGACGCTCGCCCCTTCGCACAGGCCGAATTCGCGCAAGCGCTGCCCTTCGGACGGGGTTAGGGCGGACCAGTCGATCAGGTCGACATAGGCGGGTTGCCGCAACGGCAGGTCGGTCAGGCGCAAGGGAAGGATACTCGCAGACGATTTCTGCGAGTGACTATCAATACCTTTACCAAATGGCCAGCGCGAATCGGTCTTCGGCGCGGCAGATCATATCGCGGGATAGCGCAGGCGGCCGATGAAGCGCGACAGGCTGAGCCGTTCGCCGCCGCCCACGCCCTTGAACTTCGCCTTGGCCCTTTCGAACTGCATCACATTCTCGATCCGGCGGGCGAGGAAGGCGCGGCTGTCGGCATGGCCCTCGCTCTCGTCATCGACGAAGACCAGCAGGGTGGAGGCATAGACGGCGGTCAGCGTCGTGCGCTTGCTGTAATGGCTGAAGTCGGTGGCGGTGTCGCCCGCCGCGCGCCACATGATGTCGGCGGCGCGCCAGGCCAGCTTCGCCGCCCGCGCGGCGTTGGTTGGCAGCGCCACTATGGCCAGCGCCCGCCGCAACGCTTCCCGGTCGGGGGCCAGCAGGGCGAGCCGCGCCTCGATCAGCGCGGTGATCTTCTTGCGGATCGACAATGTCGCCAGCTGCTCCGCCGGCACGGCTTCCAGCATCCGCGCGTCGATGCTGGCGAACCAGGCGTCAATCATGCCGATCGCGCCCTCGTCGAAGGCCAGTTGCGCGATGTCGGCATCGACGCCCTTCTCCTGCGCCGCCATCGTCACCGCCTGCGGCCGCCAGCCGTCGAAGGCGGCATGACGCGCGAGCACGGGCGCCAGCAGGGCGCGGATTTCGTCGAGGGTGAGATCCTGGATATCGTTCATGACAGCCAATCTAGGCGCGTCCCGGCAAGCGCACAAGCACCAGCGCCGCCGCGACCGCCGCCGTGCCCAGCATGTCGGCGGGGCTAAGCCATTCGTCGAACAGCAGCCAGCCGAAAATCGCCGACACCGCAGGTTGCAGCAGCAGGCTGAGGCCCAGCACCAGCGGCGAGAACCAGCCGATCGCATAGGTGAGCAGCCCCTGGCCGACCAACTGGCTCGACAAAGCGAGCAGGATGAGCGGCGTCCACTGGACCGGCATCACCGTCTCGCCCAGCGCCAGCGCGCAGAGCAGCAGCAGCGGCGCGCTGGCCAGGCTCGACCCGGCCAGCACCGACCAGCTGTCCAGCCGTCCACGCGCGCCCTGCACGATCAGCAGATAGGCGGTGTAGAATATGCCCGCCAGCAGGCAGAGTAGGTCGCCCTGCAAGTTGCGGATCGACAGTTCATAGCTGCCGCCCATCATCACCAGTGCCCCCGCGCTTGCCAGCAGCAGAGCAGCGGCTTGCATCCGCGTCGGCCGTTGCCCCATCACCAGCAGCGCCCAGGCCGGCAACAGCAGCCCGCTCAGATTGCCGAAGATCGTCGCATTGGCGACCTTGGTATAGAGGATGCCGATATGCCAGGCGGCAAGGTCCAGCGCGAAGACCACGCCCGACAGGATCAGCGCGGTCCATTCGCGGCGCGTGGGCGGAACCCGCCGCAGGCCCGGCAGCGCCAGCAGCAGCAGGAAGGGCAGGGCGATCATCAGCCGCCAGAAGGCGGCCGCCACCGGCCCGACATCCGACAGGCGCACCAGCACCGGGCCCAGCGGCAGGATCAGGTTCGCCAGGATCAGCGCGGGAAAGGCCGTGCGGGGCATGGCTATGTGCGCGGCGGGGGTTGAAGTCGACATGGCGGCTCCCTAGCTCGCTTTGCGCATCAAGTCCCGTTGCATTTTGCAACTATATGATGAGGGAGAATTTCGTGGCGACCTTGTTCGATTCCATCCAGCTTGGCGCGGTATCCGCACCCAACCGCGTGTTGATGGCGCCGCTGACTCGTGGCCGTGCGACCCGCGCCCATGTGCCGACGCCGATCATGGCCGACTATTATGCGCAGCGCGCCTCGGCCGGCCTCATCATCAGCGAGGCGACCGGCATTTCGCGGCAGGGACTGGGCTGGCCCTATGCACCGGGCATCTGGTCCGACGAGCAAGTGGAGGCGTGGAAGCCGATCACCCGCGCCGTGCATGACAAGGGCGGCCGGATCATCGTCCAGCTCTGGCATATGGGCCGGGCCGTTCACAGCAGCGTGACCGGCGAACAGCCGGTATCGGCGAGCGCCACCGCCGCGCCGGGCGACGCCCACACCTATGAAGGCAAGAAGCCCTATGAAATCGCGCGTCCGCTGGATGTGGAGGAGATTCCGGGGATCATTGCCGACTATGCGCGCGCCGCGCATAATGCGATCGCCGCCGGCTTCGACGGAGTGCAGATTCATGCCGCCAACGGCTATCTGATTGACGAATTTCTGCGCGATAACAGCAATTTCCGTACCGATGCCTATGGCGGTAGCGTCGAGAACCGCGTCCGCCTGTTGCGCGGGGTGACGCAGGCGGTGGTGGATGCGATCGGCGCCGATCGCGTTTCGGTGCGCCTGTCGCCCAATGGCAACACGCAGGGCGTCGACGATAGCGATCCCGCCACCCTGTTCGCGGCGGCCGCCGATGTGCTGGACGCGATCGGCATCGCCTTCCTCGAACTGCGCGAGCCGGGACCGGACGGCACTTTCGGCGCAACCCAGGTGCCGCGCCAGTCGCCGCTGATCCGCGAGCATTTCAAGGGGCCGCTGGTGCTGAACAGCGATTATGATGCGGCGCGCGCGCAGGCCGACCTTGCCAGCGGCCTTGCCGATGCGATCAGCTTCGGCCGCCCGCTGCTCGCCAATCCCGATCTGGTGGATCGCCTGCGCGTGGGCGCGCCGATCAATCCGGCCGCGATGGCGACTTTCTACAGCCAGGGCGCGGAGGGCTATACCGACTATCCAACGCTGGACGAGGAAAAGGCGGCGGCCTGAGGCGGCTATAAATCCTCCCCTGTAAGGGGAGGGGGACCGCTCGCGAAGCGAGTGGTGGAGGGGTGTCACCCTAACGATGGGATGACACCCTTCGGTCCCCTTACAGGAGAGGATGACAAAGTAGATCGTTCTTAGGACATCCACCCTGACGCAAAAAGGGACGGCTCCACCGGGAGCCGTCCCTTTTTTCATCCACCAGCGCGGCGATCAAGCGCCGAACTTCTCGCGCAGCGCCAGCATGGCGATGGCCGCCTTGGCCGCTTCGCCGCCCTTGTCCTTCTGGTCGGGCCGCGCGCGCACCAGCGCCTGTTCCTCATTCTCGACGGTCAGGATGCCGTTGCCGATGGGGATGCCGTCCATGGAAAGCGCCATCAGGCCGCGCGCGCTTTCGTTCGACACCACTTCGAAATGATAGGTTTCGCCGCGGATCACCACGCCGATCGCGACGAAGCCGTCATAGCGGCCGGTTTCCGCCGCCAGCGCCACCGCGCCGGGGATTTCCAGCGCGCCCGGCACCGTCACCACTTCATATTTATGGCCGGCATCGTCCAGCGCCGCCTTGGCGCCTTCGATCAGCAGGTCGTTGAGATGGTCGTAGAAGCGCGCTTCGACGATCAGGAATTTCGCCATGCTGATATCCTCTTACAGTTCGATCGCGCGCTGCCCAACCACGGACAGGTCATAGCCGTCAAGCGCGATCAGGCTGTGATGCGTGTTGCTGAGCAGCACCATGTCGTGCACGCCCAGTTCCGCCAGGATCTGCGCGCCCACACCATAGTCGCGCAGTTCGTCCATGCCCGTCCCCTTCTGTCCGGCATGATGTTGCAGGATGCGGCTGACGAAATCGCCGGGCGTCTGGCCGGTCAGGATGACGATCAGGCCGGCTCCTTCCTGCGCGATGATCTCCATCGACCTGGAGAGCAGCCCGGAACGCGGGCCGGTGGCGCCATAGACATCGTCCAGCAGCGACAATTGATGCATACGCACCAGGGTCGGCTGGTCGGGCAGGACATGCCCCTTCTGCAAGACCAGCTGCTCGGTATGGGTCGCCTTGTTGAAGAAGCTGATCGCTTTCCAGTCGCCGCCCCATTGGCTGTGGAAGACGGTTTCGGCGCGGCGCTCGACCATATGGTCATGCCGCCGGCGATAGGCGATCAGGTCGCGGATCGTGCCGATCTTCATCTTGTGTTTCTGGGCGAAGGGGATGAGGTCGTCGAGGCGCGCCATCGTGCCATCGTCCTTCATCACCTCGCAAATGACGCCCGACGGGTTCAGGCCGGCGAGGCGGGCAACATCGACCGCCGCCTCGGTATGGCCGGTGCGGACCAGCACGCCGCCATCCTTGGCGATCAGCGGGAAGACATGGCCCGGCGTCACGATGTCGGCGCTGCCCTTCGCCCCGTCGATCGCGACGGAGATGGTGCGGGCGCGGTCGGCGGCGCTGATGCCGGTGGTGACGCCCTCGCGCGCCTCGATCGACACAGTGAAGGCGGTTTCATGGCGGGTGCCGTTGTTGCGGCTCATCAGGTCCAGACCCAGATGCTCGACCCGGTCCCTGGTCAGCGCCAGGCAGATGAGGCCGCGGCCATGGGTGGCCATGAAGTTGATCGCGTCGGGGGTGGCCATCTGCGCGGGGATGACCAGATCGCCCTCATTTTCCCGATCCTCGTCGTCGACCAGAATGAACATGCGGCCGTTGCGCGCTTCGTTGATGATTTCCTCGGGGCTGGCGAGCGCGGTGCCGCCCTCGCGCTTGAGGATGTAGGATTCCAGCTTGCCCAAAGTTTCGGCGGTCGGGTTCCAGTCGCTTTCGCCCAGCTTGCGCAGGCTGTTGGCGTGCAGCCCGGCGGCGCGCGCCAGGCCGGATCGGGACATGCCGCCATCGGTGACGAGGCTGCGGACAGTATCGAGAAGCGCGGACGACATGAAAACGACTCCTTTCCCGGTTGGGATTGAGGCCGTATATCACATCACAATGTGATCAATGCAAGTTGCAATCACATCGGGTGGGCTATTTACTGTGATTGGCGCGAAGGCTCTGCATCCGGTCGAGATAGCGGGCCAGCACGTCGATCTCCAGATTGAAGGCGCGGCCTTCGGGCAGCTGGTCGAGCGTCGTCGCGGCGGCGGTGTGCGGGATGATGTTCAGGCCGAAATGCACGCTGCCGTCGGCCTGATCCTCGACGCTGTTCACTGTCAGGGAAATACCGTCGAGCGTGATCGATCCCTTTGCCGCCAGCGCGGCGGCGAGTTCGGCCGGCGCGCGAATGACCAGGCGGGTCGAATCGCCCTCGCGGGTCGCGGACACCAAATGGCCGATGCCATCGACATGGCCGGTGACGATATGGCCGCCCAGTTCGTCCCCGACCTTGAGCGCGCGCTCCAGGTTCAGCCGGCCACCCTCTTCCCACAGGCCCGGCGCGGTGCGCGCGACGGTTTCGGCCGACAGGTCGACCGCGAACCAGTCCGCGCCCTTTTCCACCACGGTTAGGCAGGCGCCCGAGCAGGAGATAGACGCGCCGATCGCGACGCCGTCCATGGCATAGGCGCAGCCGATGATGAGCCGCAGGTCGCCCCGCTGCTCCAGGCTGCGGATGGTGCCGATGTCGGTGATGATGCCGGTGAACATGATCGATCCTATAAGAACGGAGCAATGGAAGGGGGCTTAGGCGCTCCGAACCCGCTCGTAAACCTCCAGCCGATCGACCCCCAGCGACCGGGCGTCGGCCATGCGCCAGTGGCCATGGGCGTCGGGCAGTTCCTCCAGGCCGATGTCGCCGATCCCGGCCAGCCCCGCGCCGATGACGATCGGCGCGCGATAGAGCAGCAGCCGGTCGACCAGATCGGCGCGCAGGAAGGCGGCGGCCGTTTCCGCCCCGCCCTCGACCAGCAGATGGTCGACCCGTTCCAGCGTCGCGATATCCTCCGGCGCGCCGATCCGCGCCCAGCCCCTGGGCGCATCCCTGCGCGTCAGCAGCAATCGGCGGGGCGAGCGGTCCTCCAGCCCGCGCAGCCGCACGTCGAGGCGCGGCGCATCGGCGCGCAGCGTGCCGCCGCCAACCAGGATGGCGTCATGCCGCGCCCGCTCCATATGGGCGTGGGCGCGCGCGTCCGGCCCGGTGATCCAGCGGCTCGCCCCGTCCTTGAGCGCGATCCGCCCGTCGAGCGACAGGCCCAGCTTCAACGTCACATGCGGGCGCCCCAGCGTTTGACGCAGCACGAAGCCCGCCATCGCCCGCGCCGCCTCGTCCGCCATCAGTCCCATCTCTACCGTGACGCCGCGGTCGTGCAGCCAGGCGGCGCCCTGCCCGTCGGTGCGCGGATCGGGATCGCGCAGCGCGATCACCACGCGGTCGACGCCGGCGCGGGCCATCAGATCGGCGCAGCGCGGCCCGCGCGGGGACAGATGGAAACAAGGCTCCAGCGTTACATAGGCCGTTGCGCCGCGCGCCCGGTCCATCGCCTGCTCCAGCGCCTGCGCCTCGGCATGGGGGCGGCCGCCCTTCTGGGTCCAGCCGCGTCCGACGACATGGCCGTCGCGAACGACCAGGCAGCCGACATTGGGATTGGGGGTGGAAAGGCCGCGCCCGCGCCCCGACAAAGCGATCGCGGCGGCCATATAGCGCCGGTCGCCAGAAGAACCCGGGGCGGTGGACGCCATGATCGTCAGGGGTGGGCGGCCGCCGCCGGCTGCGCGCCGGGCTTCGGCGCGCCCTTTTCCGCCGCCTCCGCCTTGGCCAGGCGCTCGTCGAGCAGCGCGTCGATCGCTTTCACCGCTTCCTTGCGCTTGGCGGTGTTGCGGGCTTCCTCCTCGCGCCATTCGATGCCGAAAGCGTCGGCATAGCCCTGCATCTTCTTCTGCTGCTTGATCAGCGCCGCCTCGCGCTTGGCGAAGTCGATCTTCTGTTGCAGAATGATCGCCGCGTCGGACCGATTGGCGTCCCAGCTTTCGACATAGATGATCTTGTTGCGCGTCGGCATCGTGTTGGTGTTCGCATCGATGACGAAAGTCCAGACGATCACCCAGGTCAGCGCCACGGACAGGCCCAGCAGCGGCCATTTATGCTGGCGCTGCTGACGGAAATAGCTCCAGAAGTCGCCAAGCGCGCTCTTGGGAGAAACGGGACGGGGAAAGATCGCCATGCCGCCCTTATAGGGCAGTGCCGCGCCGGATGCAAAATGGTCCATGCTTCCTCCCTTTCCCTATGCCCCTTCCCGCAGGCGGGAAGGGCTGGATGTGCGACGCCGAAGGCTGGGAGGGCGTGGTTCCCTATCGATCCGTCAGGGTGAACCGCACCGTCAATATCTTGGATGACGTCACTGCCACCCCGTCGCGAGTCGCTGGGCGGAAGCGCCATTTGCGCAGCGCGTGACGCTGGGTGGCGAGCCAGAAACTCTCGTCGGTCGCCGACATTTTCTCGATATCGGCGACACGTCCTTCCGGGCTGATGGTCACACGCACCGTCACCGCGCCCTCCAGGCCCTGCCGGATCATCGCGCCGGGATAGTCGGGCTGGAAACCGGCCATGGCGCGCGGATCGATCGACGGTTCGGTCAGGACCGGAGCGCGGGGCGGCTCGACGGGCGGCACGATGATGGTCGGACCGGGGTCGATCGCCGTGCCCGATCCGGGCTCGGCGGTCATCGGCGGATCGCCCTTGGGCAGGATGACGACCGGATCGGTGACGGTCGGCCTTTGCTGGTTCTGCGGCTGGGTCTGGATCTTAGGATCGGCCTGCTTCTCGACGACGGGTTCGGGCGGCGGCGGAAGCGGAATATTCTTCGTAGTCAACGGCTTGGAAGGGCCGAACACCTCGATCACCTCCTTGGGGATCAGCAGGAAGGCGCCGATGACCAGCGCATGTACCGCTACCGTTCCGCCCACGCCAAGCGGCGACCGCCGCCCCGCACCATAGCGCGATTCCCCATTATTACCCGCTGTCTGAACTGCCATGAGTCGCATCGTCCGGCTCCTCTGTCTGCATCCTCTCCTCCGGTCCCTCCGGTCACGCGCCGGATGGGATTCGAAGATGAAATGATACAACATCATTATGTGATATGTTGCAACATTCAATTTGGGCCTGCAACATTCGGGTCGCATCGTGACATATGAAGGCAAAGCGCGGATGCGATCTCGCTACGAACAGGAATCCCTTTCAGGAGCCTTCATGCGTTTCCGACATCTTCTGTTCCTTGCGCCGCTTGCGCTCTCCGCGCCGCTCCTCGCCCAGCCTTCCGGTGGAACGGCTGGCCCCTGGGCGGCGGATGTCGACCAGGACGGCCGGATCACGCGCGACGAAATGGCCGCCTATATGAACCGCCGCTTCGGATTGATGGATCAGGATGGCGACGGGCTGGTCCCGGTGCAGGCGATGCAGCGGATGCTGGGGCATGAGCGCGACCGGATATCTGCGCAAGTTGGACCGCGGGAGGGCCGTGGTCCCGGCAAGGGACGCGGCGGGCACCGGAACGAAGGCGGCCCGCCGCCGGGCGGCCATCGACCCGATGGCAACCGCGCCGAAACAGGCGGTCCTCCCCCGCCGCCGCCCGGCCGCGCCATGCCCTATCCCGAAGACGGCAATGACGATGGTCAGATCGACCGCACCGAATTTGTCGGGCCCGCGCTGGCGATGTTCGACGATCGGGATCGCGACGGCGACGGCGTCCTGACCGCCGAGGAACTGCCGCTGCAGGCCGGAGGGGATGGGCCACGGTCCGGCGACTGAACCTGTCCGAACAGGAATCGGCCGCCTTCTCTCCTCTGCGCGGCCGGTTCCGCCGGGGCGCGTCGATTGGCCCGATGCGCCCCGGCACTTATTGGGGAAATGCGCCAGGGCGCATTTCGGGACGGCGCCAGCCCCCGCCTCCTCAGAAGACCATATCAACCGCGTGAATGGCGAGACCGACCAGCCCGCCGACCAAAGTGCCGTTGACCCGGATATATTGCAGGTCGCGCCCGACCGCATTTTCCAGCCGCGCCGTCACCGTGCCCGCATCCCAGCCGCGCACCGTGTCGCTGACCAGCCGGACGATCGCATCGCCATAGCTGGCGGTGGCGCCCACCGCCGCGCGCCGCACGAAGCGGTTGATGACCAGCCGCAGCCGCGCTTCCTGCTGCAAGGTGCCGCCCAGCGTCCGCAGCGCCTCGCCCAGCCGGCCCGCCATCGCCTTGCCCGGATCGCGCACCGCGCGCAACAGCCCGGCGCGCGCCTGCTCCCACAGCCCGTCGATCCAGCGCTGCATCGCCGGATTGTCGACGATCTCGTCCCGGATCGTCGCCACCCTGGCCTGCATCTCCAGATCATATTGCAGGTCGAACGCCAGCTTCGCCATGCCTTCCTCCGCCTTCAGCCGCAGCGGATGGCCGGGGTCCTCGGCCATGTCGGACAACAGCTTGCGCAAGCCATTGAGGATCGCATTGGCCAGATTTTCGTCCAGCCCGGTCCAGCGCAGGACCTTGCCCGCGCGCTCCTGCACCATCTGGCGAATCAGATGTTCGTTGGCTTCCAGCGTGCGGTCGGCCCAATGGACGATGCCGTCCATCACCGGGCCATGACGCCCGTCGCGCATCGCCGCCTCGATCGCCTGGCCGATCAGCGGCCCCAGGTTGATCGCCCGCAGCCTTTGGCCGATCGCGCCCTTGACCATGCCGCCCAGCCGTTCCTGGTCCAGCGCCTCCAGCACATCGGCGATCAGTCGTGACGCGCCCTCGCGCAGTCGCCCGTTCCCGGCTGATGGACTGGCAAGGAAACGTCCGGCCGCACCCGCCACATCCATATGCCGCATTCGCCGCGCGACCACGGCGGGGGTCAGGAAATTGTCGCGCAGGAACAGGGCCAGCGTGTCGCCGATCCGGTCCTTGTTGCGCGGGATGATCGCGGTATGGGGAATGGGCAGACCCAGCGGATGGCGGAATAGCGCCGTCACCGCGAACCAGTCGGCCAGGCCGCCCACCATCGCCGCCTCGGCAAAGGCCTGGACGAAGCCGATGGCGGGATGGATGTGGGCGGTGGCGCGCGCGGCGATGAACAGCGCCGCCATCGCCACCAGCATCCCCGTCGCCACCAATCGCATACGCCGGGCCGGGTGGGGGGCGAAGACGTCCTTGGACCGGGGCAGGCGAAGCAGGGTCATGGCGGTTAAACGGTTACGCTGCCGTTTCGTTCAGGCAAGCGCTTCTTTTTTGCCGGAGCATCTTCATTTGACGCTCCGGCTCATGCCTCATTCGGCTGGATGCACCTGGCCCGGTACCGGCTTGCCATTGTCGCCGGGCTTGTAGGTCAGCAGGCCCTTGCCCAGGCGCGGGCCGACCCAGCTTTCGAGACCGATCGCCAGGCTGAACACCGCCGGCACAATTACCAGCGTCAGCACGGTCGACAGGATCAGACCGCCGATCACGGTGATGCCCATCGGCGCGCGCCAGGCGCCGTCTCCCGACAGCGCCAGCGCGGTCGGCACCATGCCCGCGACCATCGCGACGGTGGTCATGACGATCGGCTGGGCGCGCTTGTGGCCGGCGTCGACGATCGCCTCCTTCTTGGGCACGCCCTTCTCCATCTCCTCCAGCGCGAAGTCGATGACCAGGATGGAGTTCTTGGCGACGATGCCGAGCAGCATCAGCAGGCCGATGAACACCGGCATGGAGATGGGATTGCCCGTAAGATGAAGGGCGAGCGCTCCGCCCAGCGGCGCCAGCAACAGCGATCCCAGGTTGACGAAGGGCGGCATCAGCCGCTTGTAGAGCAGCACCAGCACCGCCAGCACCAGCATGATGCCGGAGAAGACGGCGATGACGAAATTCTGGATCATTTCTGCCTGCCACTTGGCATCGCCCGCATTCAGCTTCTGCACGCCCTGTATCTTGCCGGCGACGATATCCTTCATCAGCGGCAGGGCGTTGATCTTCTGCATGGCCTGGCTGGTGACGATGCCGGGCGCCAGATCCGCGCCCACGACGACGCGGCGGATCTGGTTGTAGCGGCGGATCTGCGTGGGTCCCGCGCCGAAGCTGATGTCGGCGACGACGCGCAGCGGAACCGATCCGCCCGACACGGTCGGCACCGGCATGTTCTGGATCGTGGCGATATCCTTGCGGCTGTCTTCGGCCAGGGCGACGCGAATTGGAATCTGGCGGTCGGACAACGAGAATTTCGCCACATTCTGGTCGATGTCGCCGATCGTCGCGATGCGGATCGACTGGCTGAGCGCCATCGTCGTCACGCCCATGCTGGCGGCCAGGTCCAGCCGCGGTTTGATGATGATTTCGGGGCGCTGCATGTCGCCTTGCACGCGGGGCGCGCGCAGTTCGGGGATGCCGGCCATTTCGCGCACCAGCCGGTTGGCGGTCTGTTCCAGCAGCACCGGATCGTCCGACCCGAACATCATGATGATGTCGCGTCCGAAGCCGCCGCCCGACTGCGACTGGAAATTGACCCGCGCGTCGGCGATGGTCTGGAATTTCGGCGCGACCTTGCGCTCCCAATCGACCGAGCTGATGGGCCGGTCCTTCTTCAGGGTCAGGAAGATGTCGGCGCCGGTCGGTTCGATATCGGCGAAGGCGGCTTCGACCACATCCTTGTCCGCCGCCAGCAGGTCGGCGACCTTGCGCGTGATCGCGGTCGTCTGCTGCAGCGTGCTGCCTGGCACCGTCTCGATCTTCACCTGACTGAAGTCGGTGTTGATAGTCGGCTGGAAGGTCATGGGCAGCGTCGCGAAGGCCCAGAGGGTGCAGGCGAAGGCCAGGAAGCCGAGGCCCAGCGTCCAGACGCGGTGATCGGTGAAGAAGCCGGCGATCCGGCTGCCGGCGCCGCCGCGCGCACGGCGCGCCTTCGCCTTGCGATCGTCCAGCGACCAGCGCAGCACGCTCATATAGCGGTCCATCAGCCAGCCTTCGCCATGGCTTTCCTCGCCATGGGCCTTCAGGAAATAGGCGGCGATCATCGGTGTGATCAGGCGCGCGACCGCCAGGCTCATCAGCACCGACACGACGACGGTCATGCCGAACTGGATGAAGAACTGACCCGACAGGCCCGGCATCAGCGCGACCGGCAGGAACACCGCGACGATCGCCATGGTGGTCGCCAGCACGGCAAGGCCGATCTCGTCCGCTGCGTCGATCGACGCCTGATAGGCCGACTTGCCCATGCGCATGTGGCGCACGATATTCTCGATCTCCACGATCGCGTCGTCGACCAGCACGCCCGCCACCAGGCTGAGCGCCAGCAGCGAAATGCCGTTCAGGGTGAAGCCCATCATGTCCATGAACCAGAAGGCGGGAATCGCCGACAGCGGGATGGCGAGGGCGGAAATCATGGTCGCGCGCCAGTCGCGCAGGAACAGGAAGACGATGACGACGGCCAGCACCGCGCCCTCGATCATCGCCGCCATGGCGCTGTGATATTGTTCCTTGGTATAATCGACGCTGGTGTAAAGCTGCTTGAACTGGACCTTGGGATTTTCCTTTTTCAGCTGGTCCAGCACCTTCATTGCCTCGTCATAGACGGTGACGTCGGACGATCCCTTGGCCTTTTCGATGCTGAAGCTCGTGACCTGCCGTCCGTTCATCAGCGCCAGGCTACGCTGTTCGGCATACATGTCGCGCACGCTGGCCAGGACCGACAGCTTGACCGTGCGGGCGCCGGAAATGGCGATCTGGGTGTCGCCCAGTTCGCGCGCGTTGCGAGCGTTGCCCAGCACGCGGATCGACTGTTCGGCGCCTGCGATCTCGGTGCGGCCGCCCGCCGCGTTCAGGTTCACCTGCTGGAGCTGCGCGTTCACCTGCGCGGCGGTGACGCCATAGGCCTGCAATTTCGCGGGGTCGAGGATGACGCGGATCTCGCGGCTGACGCCGCCGCCGCGGTTGACCGCCGCCATGCCGCTGATCCCCAGCAGCCGCTTGGCGATGGTGTTGTCGACATACCAGGACAGTTCCTCCAGCGTCATGTCGGTCGCTTCGGCGCTGAAATAGGCGATCGGGCCGCCATCGATATCGATGCGCTGGACCTGCGGTTCGAGAATGCCTTCGGGCAGGTCGCTGCGGATCTGGTCGACGGCGTTCTTGACGTCGTTGACCGCGCGGTCGACCGGCGTGCCGATCTGGAACTGGATGTTCGATAGCGACTGGCCTTCGGACGCGAAGGAGGTGATCTCGTCCACGCCGCTGATGCCGCGCACCGCCGCCTCGATGCGTTGCGTGACCTGCGTTTCCAGCTCGGTCGGCGCCGCGCCGGGTTGCAACACGGTCACGCTGACCATGGGGAAGCTGACGTCGGGGTTGTTGTTGACGTCCATCCGCATGAAACTGATGATGCCCGCCAGCACCAGGGCGGCGAACAGTACCAGCGGCGTTACCGGATTACGGATCGCCCATGCGGAAATATTGCGAAAATCCATGACGCGCTTCCTTCGCCGGACGCCGCTCGCGTCCCCTCGTCTACTGCGGCGCGCGTTTCCCGCGCGCGAAATGATGGCGCGGCGCCGCCCAGCGCCGCCGCTGCCCTATCCCGGGCCTATCCGACCTTCATCGGCTCGGGCTTGACCTTCTGACCGGGGGTCAGGAAGGCGCCGGCCGACGTCACGATCTTTTCCGTGCCGTCGATGCCGCCCGTCACCGCGACGCCAGCGTCGGACACCTGGCCGACGGTCACGTCGCGCCGTTCCACCTGGCCCTTGGCGTTGACGATATAGACATAGCTGCCCTTGGCGTCATTCTGCACCGCCGATTCCGGCAGCAGCGGCGCGCTGCCCGATCCGCTGGTGATCATGGCTGAGGCAAAGCCGCCCGGCCGGATCGCCGGATTATAGGGGACGGCGACCCGTGCAATGCCCTGGCGGGTTTGCGGGTCGACGATCGGCGACACCTGCCATACCCGGCCGGCGAATTTTTCCTTGCTGCCGATCGGCGTCACCGACGCGCTGTTGCCGGCGCGCAGCGTGGCCAGATCGGCTTCGGCCACCTGCGCCTGCATCTCCATCTCGCCATCCTTGGCCATGCGGAACAGGACGCCGCTGCCCGCCTGGACGATCTGGCCCGGTTCGACCGTGCGGGTCAGCACCAGCCCGGCGGCGGGCGCGCGAATGTCCAGCCGTCCAGTGCGGGCCTGCTGCTCGGCCAGCTGCGCCGCGGCGACGCGCACGCGCGCTTCGGCCTGATCGCGGGTGGCGGTGCGCTGGTCGATGTCGGCGGCGCTGATGAAGCCGCGGCCGACCAGTGCCTTGGCGCGATCGAGCTGCGCCTGGGCCAGCTTGGCGTCGGCGCGCGCGACTTCGACCTGGGCGGCGAGCGAGCGCCCCTGTTCGGTCTGGACCGAGCGTTCGACGGTGGCCAAAACCTGGCCGGCGCGGACCCAGTCGCCCGGTTGCACCAGCACCCGCGTCACCATGCCGCCTTCGCCGACCACGCCGACCGGCATGTCGACCCGCGCCGCGAGCGATCCCGTCGCGCTGACCGTGCGCGAGACCACCGACTGGCCGGGGCTGGTCACGGTGACGACCGGGACCTGCGTTATAGGGGCGGATGTGTTCGCGCTGTCGCCCCCGCGCATGGAAATCCATGCCGCGATCGCGACCAGCACGACGGCTATGCCGCCGCCGATCAGCAGACGCCTGCGGCCCCGACGCGATTCCGCATCGCCGATGATGACCGCCGAGTCGCCCAATAATTGGGTTTCGTAATTCATGCCGATTCCATCTCTCCGGCGCTTCGCTCCTGTTCGGCAACTGTGTTATATGAATATAGCACCGCTCTCAACCCCCAATATCATGCGCAAAGGGGGGAGGGCAAAGCGATTATGCGCGGCGGACGGAGGCGGATTGGCGGCGATCCGTTCATCACCCGTTTCGGAAACGTATCGACTTGCCAAAAGCACCTGCTTATGGCGCAATGCACGATGGTGCGGGGGGATGATGAAAGGGACGCGCCATGGATTTGCTTGGATGGATCATCGTCGGCCTGCTGGCCGGCGCCGTCGCAAGGCTGGTGATGCCGGGCCGCGATCCCGGCGGTTGCGTGGTCACGATATTGCTGGGCATTGCGGGGGCGCTGCTGGCGGGCTTCGTCGGGCGTCTGGCCGGTATCTATGGGCCGGGGGAAGGGGCGGGATTCATCGCCGCCATGCTGGGCGCCATCGCCGTGCTCGCCCTCTATCGCCGGTTCGTGGGTGGTCGGTAGTCGGGGCCGAAAAAGGCCGCGCCCTCTCGGACGCGGCCCCTGGATCGAACCCTGTCGGTCTTTAACGGACCGATCCGCGCCGGACCAGATTGACGATCGCCAGCAGAATGATGGCGCCGACGAGCGACACCAGGAAGCTGTAGAGCGTCAGACCGTCGTTGATCGAACCGCCGCTGAAGATCAGACCGCCGATGAAGGCGCCGACGATGCCGACGACGATGTTGAGCAGGATGCCCTGCTGCGCATCGGTGCGCATGACCATGCTGGCGAGCCAGCCAATGATGCCGCCGACGATAAGCCACAAGATGATGCCCATATTACTCTCCTTGACCACGCCCCCTTCGGGTTGGGTGAGTGTTCAACGGAGGAAGGGGCATCGCGTTCCACAGACGAAAATGATTCCGGTTGGGAAACCATTTTGCCTTGGCGCGATGATGCGACGAATGCGAAAATTCCGCACGGACGAAAAAGGGCCGCCCGGTGCGTCGGGCGGCCCTTTTTCAGGCATCCTCCGGTCGGCGTCAGTATTTCTGCTGCCGTTCGTAGAGCGACTTATAATATTGGATGCGCGTGACGCGCAGGCCGTGCATACCTGACCGGTCGACCGCGCGCTGCCAGCCGGCAAATTCCTCCAGCGTCAGATTATAGCGCGCGCAGGCTTCGTCCACGGTCAGCAGGCCGCCATTGACGGCGGCGACGACTTCGGCCTTGCGCCGCACGACCCAGCGGGTCGTGTCCCTGGGCGGCAAGCTCTCCAGGGTAAGCGGCTCTCCGAGCGGGCCGACGACCTGTGCGGGTCTGATTTTCTGGTTCTCGATCATTCTTACCCTCAATATGCGGCACTGGCGTTGCCGAATTCAGCAGTGAAACCTTTATCTGGAGCAGCCCTGAACATCGGCTAAACCGCCACGGTAAACACTGCCTTCATCTTCCTTGTCCCCCCACGAGACGGCGTGCGATCAGCGGATTGAAGCTGCCCGCAAGCCGAACGGCCTCGATCGTGCCGCCGGAACGTGGCGCGAAGATATCGGCCAGTTCCTGGATCCAGTCGTCATCCCCATCCTGCCCCCGCAGGACGCCCGCGACCGCCTTCGCGGTGGGGCTGGCCGCCTGCGCGGCCGCGGTTGCGGCCCTCAGGAACGGCCAGACCGGCGCGCGTGGCCAACCCGGAACCTTGGCGCTGGCGGGCGTCAGCCCGCCGCCTCGGAGGAAACTCAAGTCCATGCACAGTCTTGTAGAAGGGAATGGATAACCGTCGGTAAATCCGGCCGGCGCTTTATCGCTCGCTTTGACCCATTCGGTCGCTAAATCGTGGATTGGGCGTCATAATTCGTTAACTTTTGCGATTGGGCCGCTGCTGCATTATATGCGCGCCCATGCAGCCCCAGTTTCAGCTTCCCCAGCCGCTCAAGGAGCGGCGCATCGTCGTCGCCATGTCGGGCGGCGTGGACAGCAGTGTCGTCGCCGCGCTCGCCGCCAAGACCGGCGCGGAGGTGATCGGCGTCACGCTCCAGCTCTACGATCATGGCGCCGCCGTCGGCCGCACGGGAAGCTGCTGCGCGGGCCAGGATATACGCGACGCGCGCGCGGTCGCCGACCGCATCGGCATCGCCCATTATGTCTTCGATTATGAAAGTCGGTTCCGCGATTCCGTGATCGCCGACTTCGCCGATGAATATATGGCCGGACGCACGCCCATTCCGTGCGTGAAATGCAATATGGGGGTGAAGTTCACCGACCTGTTCCAGATTGCGCGCGACCTGGGCGCCGACTGCCTTGCGACGGGCCATTATGTCCGGCGGATCGAAGGGGCGCAGGGGGCCGAACTGCACCGCGCCGCCGATCCGGCGCGCGACCAGAGCTATTTCCTCTTCGCCACGACCCAGGCGCAGCTCGATTATCTGCGTTTTCCTCTTGGAGGATTGCCCAAGCCGCAGGTGCGCGAGATCGCGGCCGAACTGGGTCTGTCGGTTGCGCTCAAGCCTGACAGCCAGGACATCTGCTTCGTGCCCGACGGCGACTATGCGAAGATCGTGCGCAAACTGCGCCCCGATGCGGACGAGGGCGGCGACATCGTCCATGTCGACGGCCGGGTGTTGGGGCGGCACAAGGGGCTGATCCATTACACGGTCGGCCAGCGCAAGGGGCTGGAGATTGGCGGCCAGCCCGACCCGCTCTATGTCGTGCGGCTGGATGCCGAGGGCCGCCGCGTGATCGTGGGGCCGAAGGCGGCGCTCGCGGTGTCGGGCGCGGTGCTGAGCGACATCAATTGGCTGGGCGGCGACCACACCGGGCCGCTGACCGCCAAGGTCCGCTCCATGGCGAAGCCCGTCCCGGCGCGGCTGGATGGCGACCGCCTGATCTTCGACGCGCCTGAATATGGCGTCGCGCCGGGGCAGGCGGCGGTCCTCTACGCCGGCGAGCGCGTGCTGGGCGGCGGCTGGATCGCTAGCACGCAAGGCGCGATGGCGGAAGCGGCGTAACCAGTTAGTCGGCAGGAATGAAACGAAGCGTGCCGGCTCGTCGGGCCGGTTGTCCGGTATCTGTAGGGTGGTTCACGCCGTCCAACACCGGCACTTCGGTAAAGTCGAATGGGCTGACGCCATCAAGGCAGGCGACATTCACACCATATTGCTGCTGATTGGAGCGGCGCTGATGATGCGTGTAGATGCCGCAGCGGGAACAGAAGAAATGTTGCGCCGCGCCGCTGTTGAAGCGGTAGCTCGTCAACATCTCTTCGCCGCGCAGGAAGCGGATGCCGCCGAGGGCCGCTGAAACGGCGACAGCGCCCCGCATCCGGCAATAGGAACAGGTGCATCGGCGAATGCTGTTGAAGCCATCGCTCAGCGTCACTTCGAACCGAACGGAACCGCAGTGGCATTGGCCGCTACATATGTGCGCGTCGTCTTCCATGTCGCTCTTGCTCAATGTCTAGGATCATGATTATGGCGATGTCCTGAGACGTGGACAAGGATGAGCGAAGGTTGACAACTTCTTTCCCGCCTCCCCCAAACCTTGCCCTTTTACGCCCTCGCGCGTAAGGCGCGCGCGTCATGACTCGCCCACTCACCTTCGCCATCCCCAAGGGCCGCATCCTCGATGAGGCGCTGCCCCTGCTCGCCAAAGCCGGTATCGAGCCGGAGGCGGAATTTCATGACAAGAAGAGCCGGGCGCTGCGCTTCGCCACCAACCGGCCTGACGTGTCGATCATCCGCGTGCGCGCCTTCGACGTCGCCACCTTCGTCGCCCATGGCGCGGCGCAGATCGGCATCGTCGGCTCCGACGTGGTCGAGGAGTTCAGCTATTCCGAACTTTACGCGCCCGTCGACCTCGACATCGGCCATTGCCGCCTGTCGGTCGCCGAGCCGGTCGACGCCGCCGACGAGGATCAGGCCGCGATGAGCCATGTCCGCGTCGCGACCAAATATCCGCACCTCACCCGCCGCTATTATGAGGCGCGCGGGCTACAGGCCGAATGCGTGAAGCTGAATGGCGCGATGGAACTGGCCCCTTCGCTCGGCCTGTCGCGCCGGATCGTCGACCTGGTGTCGTCGGGCGCGACGCTCAAGGCCAATGGCCTGGTCGAAACCGACATCATCATGCAGATTTCGGCGCGCCTCATCGTCAACCGCGCCGCCTACAAGATGCGGTCGGCCGAATTGTCGCCGCTGGTCGAGGCCTTTCGCGCCGCTGTGGGGGTGAAGGATGCCACTTAAGCTTTCCACCACCGACGCCGATTTCGCGTCCGCTTTCACCGCGCTGGTCGACGCCCGCCGCGAGGCGGACGAGGATGTCTCGCGCGATGTCTCCGCGATCCTGAAAGCGGTCCGCGCCGGGGGCGACGCCGCGCTGGCCGACTATACCCAGCGCTTCGACCGCCACGACCTGAACGTCAGCGGCTGGGCCGTGACCCCGGCGGAAACGCGCGCGGCGCTCGACGGCATCTCGACGACCTTGCGCGACGCGCTCGAACTCGCCGCCGCGCGCATCACCGCCTATCATGAAAAGCAAAGGCCGCAGGACAGCGACGGCGTGGACTCGGCCGGCGTGCGCCTCGGCGCTCGCTGGAGCGCGGTCGACGCCGCCGGCCTCTATGTGCCGGGCGGACGCGCCGCCTATCCCAGCTCGCTGCTGATGAACGTCATCCCCGCCAAGGTTGCGGGCGTCCGCCGCATCGCCATGGTGACGCCGACCCCGAACGGAGAGATCAACCCGCTCGTCCTTGCCGCCGCGCAGATTGCGGGGATCGAGGAAATCTGGCGCGTCGGCGGGGCACAGGCGGTGGCCGCGCTCGCCTATGGCACCGACCGGATCAGGCCCGTCGACGTCATCACCGGTCCCGGCAATGCCTGGGTCGCCGAAGCCAAGCGCCAGCTTTACGGCGTGGTCGGCATCGACATGGTCGCCGGCCCGTCGGAGATCGTCGTCGTCGCCGATGGCCAGAACGACCCGGAATGGACCGCCGCCGATCTTCTGAGCCAGTCGGAGCATGATCCGACCAGCCAGTCGATCCTCTTCACCGACGATGCGGCCTTCGCCGATGCCGTCGCCGCCGCCGTCGATCGCCAGATACCGACCCTGTCCACCAGCGCCGTCGCCCGCGCAAGCTGGGACGCCAATGGCGCAATCATTCTGGTCCGCGATCTGGACGAAGCCATGCCGCTGGTCGATCGGCTCGCGCCCGAGCATCTGGAACTGGCAGTGGACGATCCCGACCGCTATTTCGCGCAGGTGCGCCATGCCGGCTCGGTTTTCCTTGGTCGCATGACCCCCGAGGCAGTCGGCGATTATGTCGCCGGGCCGAACCATGTGCTGCCGACCGGCCGCCGCGCGCGCTTCTCGTCGGGCCTGTCGGTGCTCGATTTCATGAAGCGCACCAGCTTCCTGAGCCTCACGCCGGACGCCATCGGCGCGATCGGCCCCGCCGCCGTCGCGCTGGCGCAGGCGGAAGGGCTTCCCGCGCACGCCGCCTCGGTGGCGCTGCGTTTATCTTGACACAACAGCCGTTCGGTTCGAGCTTGTCGAGAACATCGCGCAGGGTTCTCGACAAGCTCGAACCGAACGGAGTAGGGGGCACCCCATGAACGACCGCTCCAAATCCCGCTCCGCCGCGCGCCTTGCCGCGGTTCAGGCGCTCTACCAGCTCGAAATGGAGGGCACGCCCGTCCATATCCTGCTGCACGAATTCCATCAGCATCGCCTGGGCGCCACGATCGAGGACGTCACCTACGCCCAGGCGGAAGAATCCTTCTTCGACGATATCGTGTCCGGCGTGGACCGTCGCCGCGACGAGATTGACGGCCTCATCACCGCCCGCCTGTCGAGCGGCTGGAGCCTCGATCGCCTCGACAAGCCGATGCGCCAGATATTGCGCGCGGGCACCTATGAACTGCTCGCCCGCCCCGATGTCGGCACCGGCACCGTCATCAGCGAATATGTCGACGTCGCCCACGCCTTCTATGACAAGCGCGAGGCCGGCTTCGTCAACGGCCTGCTCGACGGCGTATCGAAGGACGTGCGGAAATAGGTTTACCCCCCGTTCGTTTCGAGCGAAGTCGAGAAACCGGGCGCCGCGCCAATCGGTTCTCGACACGCTCGAACCGAACGGATGGTTTTCAGGGAGGGATTATGTCCGCCGAATCCCGCTTCCTCACCCTGCTGCGCCTGCTTGCCCATGATCCGGCGGCGCAGGGGCTGGTGGACGATGTCGCGATCCTGCCCATCGGCGACAGCCGCCTGATCCTCACCAGCGATACGATGGTCGAGGGCGTCCATTATCTCCCCACTGATCCCCCGGAAGATATCGGCTGGAAGCTGGCGGCGGTGAACCTGTCCGATCTCGCCGCCAAGGGCGCGACGCCGGTCGGCTGCCTGCTCAACTATGCGCTGTCGGGCGATGATGGTTGGGACGCCGCCTTCCTCGAAGGGCTGGGCGACGCGCTCGACCGCCACGCCATGCCGCTGCTGGGCGGCGACACGGTGAAGATGCCCGCCGGATCGGCCCGCTGCTACAGCCTGACCGCGATCGGCGAAGCGACGGGGCCGGTTCCCGCCCGCACCGGCGCGCGGCCGGGCGATCGCCTCTATGTCACCGGCCCGGTGGGGGATGCGGGGATCGGCCTCGCCCTCGCCAGCGCCGATCCGTCCGCCGCCGGCCCGCTGGTCGAAGCCTATCGCCGCCCGCGCCCGCGCCTGGCCGAAGGCGCGCTGCTCGCGCCGCTCGCCACGGCGATGATGGACCTGTCCGACGGGCTGCTGATCGACGCTTCGCGCATGGCGCAGGCGAGCGGGGTCGCCATCATCATCGACCATGTCCCGCTTTCCCCCGCACTGGAAAAGGTGCGTGGCGCCAGCACCGCCGTCCAGATCGCCGCCGCGCGCGCGGGCGACGATTATGAGCTGCTTTTCGCCCTGCCCCGCGGCGTGGCGCCCCCCGTTCGCGCCATTCCCGTCGGCCATGTCGCGGATGGCGCGGGCCTTCGGCTGATGATCGACGGAGCGGTCATTCCGCTGCCCGACAGGCTCGGCTGGGAACATGGATAGGGCTTGCCCAGCCGCGCTTGATCCACATCATCCGCCACCGGCTTGACGCGCGCCGTCCGGCCTGTAGCTTGATCCCACCCTATTCTCAGCCGGTTGGAGCGCATCGATGCGTGACGCCCTGATGCTGATTGACGCGGTGCCCGATGCCGGACCCTTCCTGTCCGGCCGCCCGTTCTTGCGCCCTTCGCCCGTCCGTCATTCCCTGCGGAGCGGCCGATGACAGCAACAACAGGGGGAGAGGAACAAGCATGTTGATAGTTTATGTCGCCATAGGGTGCGGCCTTCTGGCCGTGCTCTACGGACTGTTCACCAGTCGCCAGGTGCTGGCCGCATCGCCCGGAAATGACACCATGCAGGCGATCGCCGGCGCGATCCAGGAAGGGGCGAAGGCCTATCTCGGCCGCCAATATACGACGATCGCGATTGTCGGGATCGTTGTCGCGGTCATCGTCGCGCTGTTCCTAGGCCTCACCTCCGCGGTGGGGTTCCTGATCGGGGCGGTCCTGTCGGGGGCGGCGGGTTTCATCGGCATGAACATCTCGGTGCGCGCCAATGTCCGCACCGCCGAAGCCGCGCGCGGCACGCTACAGAGCGGCCTCACCGTCGCCTTCCGCGCGGGCGCGATCACCGGCATGTTGGTGGCCGGCCTCGCCCTGCTCGCGATCAGCACCTTCTTCTGGTATCTGACCGGCCCGGCCGGCCATGCGCCCGACGACCGGCTGGTGATCGACAGCCTCGTGGCGCTGGCCTTCGGCGCATCGCTCATCTCCATCTTCGCCCGCCTTGGCGGCGGCATCTTCACCAAGGCGGCCGATGTCGGCGCGGACCTGGTCGGCAAGGTCGAGGCCGGCATCCCGGAGGACGACCCGCGCAACCCGGCCGTCATCGCCGACAATGTGGGCGACAATGTCGGCGACTGCGCCGGGATGGCCGCCGACCTGTTCGAAACCTATGTCGTCACCGTCGGCGCGACCATGGTGCTGACCGCGCTGCTGGTCAGCGGCGTCGACAACGCCTTCCTGATGAAGCTGATGGCGCTGCCGCTGATCGTCGGTGGCGTGTGCATCATCACCTCGATCATCGGCACCTATATGGTCCGCCTGGGCGCCAGCCAGTCGATCATGGGCGCGCTCTACAAGGGTTTCTGGACCACGGCGATCCTGTCCATCCCCGCAATCTACGGCGTCAGCGTCTGGGTGCTGGGCGACATGCACGCGGTATTCGGCGCGGATCTCGACGGGATCGGGGGCTATACCGGTATGGCGCTCTTCTGGTCGATGATGGTCGGCCTCGCCGTCACCGGCCTGCTGGTCGTCATCACCGAATATTATACCGGCACCAATTATCGCCCGGTCCGCTCCATCGCCAAGGCATCCGAAACCGGCCATGGCACCAACGTCATCCAGGGGCTGGCGATCAGCCTGGAATCGACTGCGCTGCCGACTTTGGTGATCGTGGTCGGCATCATCGTCGCCCATCAGTTGGCGGGCCTGATCGGCATCGCGTTCGCCGCGACGGCGATGCTGGCGCTCGCTGGCATGGTGGTCGCGCTCGACGCCTATGGTCCCGTTACCGACAATGCCGGCGGCATCGCGGAAATGTCGCACATGGACGACAGCGTCCGGGTCAAGACCGACGCGCTCGACGCCGTGGGCAACACGACCAAGGCGGTGACGAAGGGCTATGCCATCGGATCAGCGGGCCTTGCCGCGCTCGTCCTGTTCGGCGCCTACACCGAAGACCTCAAATTCTACAATAGCGCGTTAGGCCTCGTCCAGCCGGTCGATTTCAGCCTGTCCAACCCCTATGTCATCGTCGGCCTGCTGCTGGGAGCGCTGCTGCCCTATCTGTTCGGGGCAATGGGCATGACCGCGGTCGGCCGTGCGGCCGGCGACGTGGTAAAGGACGTGCGCGACCAGTTCGCCACCAACAGGGGCATCATGGAGGGGACGTCGCGCCCCAACTATGCCCGCACCGTCGACCTCGTCACCCGCGCCGCGATCAAGGAGATGATCGTCCCTAGCCTGCTCCCCGTGCTGGCGCCGATCATCGTCTATTTCGCGATCGCGGCGGTCGCCGGCATCGACAATGGCTTCGCGGCGCTGGGCGCGCTGCTGCTGGGCGTCATCGTCTCCGGCCTGTTCGTTGCCCTGTCGATGACCTCGGGCGGCGGGGCCTGGGACAATGCCAAGAAATATATCGAGGACGGCCATCATGGCGGCAAGGGCAGCGAAGCCCATAAGGCCGCGGTGACGGGCGACACGGTCGGCGATCCCTACAAGGACACCGCTGGCCCGGCGGTCAATCCGATGATCAAGATCACCAACATCGTCGCGCTGCTGCTGCTCGCCGCGCTGGCGCATGGAGCGTGATGCAAAGTCCTGATTAAACTGTCGATTTCAGATGACGCCCGATCGGCCCCGTCCTATCAGAAGGACGGGGCCGATGTTTTTCAGGGGGGATGATGAAGCGCGTTATCGGGCTGCTGGCGGGGGGCGCCGGCCTGTGGATCATGGCGGCATCGGCGCAGACGGCGCCGGCACAGCCATTGACGATCCAGGATTTTGCTGCGCTGCCGCTGATGGATCGGCCGACGCTCTCGCCGGACGGCCTGCATATCGCCAGCCGCGCGGCGGTGGCGGGCGAACAGCGGATGGTGATTGCCGATGTCTATGAAGGCCCCAATCGCATCCGCACGCTTGGCCTGGGGGAAAATGATCTCAACTGGTGGAAATGGGTCAATGACGACTGGCTGATCGCCGGCGTGGGCAATGAAACCAATGTTCAGGGTATGCCCTGGTATCTGAGCCGCGTCGTCAGCGTGAAGCGCGACGGCAGCAAGTTCAATCTGCTGGCCAAGAATGTCGCCGCGCAAAATGCCGACGACGTCATCTGGGTCGCGCGTGACGGCACGCCCCGTATCCTCCTTTCGTACCAGACCTCCATCTACTACAGCGAACCTGGCTTCTGGCCGAAGGTGGACGAAGTCGACATCACGACCGGCCGGATGCGCAACGTCGTCGCGCCCAGGGAGTTCGTGCGCGGCTGGTACGCCGACGCCGCCGGCAATGTCCGCATGGGCATCGGCTATAATGACAGTATGCGCACGTCCAAACTGCTCTACCGTCCCGACGGGAAGTCCAGCTTCCACGTCGTCGACCGGGCTGACCGGCGACGCGACGAATCGCTGGTGGTGCCGCTGCTCTTCACCGCCGATCCCGGCCGGGCGATCGCCAGCGACGATCATGAAGGCACAGATGCGCTGTACGAACTGAATCTCGCCACGCTCGAACTGGGGCGGAAGATTTTCACCGCGCCCGGCTTCGACATTGGCTGGGTCGAGGAGGACGCCGCCGGCACCGGCCTGGCTGGCGTGCGCTATACCGGCGACGCGCCGATGGTGCACTGGTTCGACGCCAATCTTGCGAAAATCCAGGCGGATGTCGACAAGGCGGTCGGCGAACGCCGCGCCCGTATCGTTTCCACCAGCCGCGACGGCCAGCGCATGATCGTGCATGTCGGCACGTCCGACCAGCCCGGCGCCTATTATTATTACGACACCGCCGCCGGCGCGATGAGCCTTTTGTCCCGGGTCAGCGATCGCTTCCCGGTCAAGGCGCGCCTCTCACCTGTGAAGACGATCCGCTACAAGGCGCGCGACGGGCTGGAGATCGCCGCCGTGCTGACCTTGCCGGCCGGCAAGGACCCCAAGAATCTCCCGCTCATCCTGATGCCCCATGGCGGTCCCTTCGCCCGCGATGCGGAGGAATGGGACTGGTGGGTGCAGTTCCTGGCCTGGCGCGGCTATGCCGTGCTTCAGCCCAATTATCGCGGCTCGTCGGGTTATGGCACAGCCTTCGCCGAAAAGGGGGAGGGGCAATGGGGCCTCGCCATGCAGGACGACCTCAACGACGCGGTCGACTGGGCGGTGAAGCAGGGCATTGCCGACGCCGGGCGCGTGTGCATGGTCGGGGCCTCCTATGGCGGCTATGCGGCGATGCGCGCGGCCCAGCGCGACGGGGCGAAATATCGCTGCGCCGTCTCCTATGCCGGCGTCTCCGATCTGGCGGCGATGATGCGCTATGACAGCCGTTTCCTCAACCATGGCGGCCGCAAGGACTGGATGAAGGAACAGGCGCCTGATTTCGCCGCCGTTTCGCCGATCAACTTTGCCGCCCAATTTTCGACACCCATCCTGCTGATGCATGGCAAGAAGGACCGGCGCGTGCAGGTGGGTCAGTCGCGCGAAATGGCGGAGAAGCTGAAGGGCGCGGGCAAGGTGACGGGGCGCGACTACATCTATGTCGAACAGCCGCTCGCCGACCATTTCTTCACGCGCGAGGCGGATCGGCTGGAATTTCTCGAAAGGCTCGATGCGTTCCTGAAAGAGCATAATCCCGCCTGAACCGCGGCGACGCCCTCATGCCTCCCGCTTGCGGGAGAGGATGACAAATATGGTGGGAAACGGGGGAAGCCAAGGGCTTGCTTGCCCCTCCCGCTGGCCGGGCCTATAGCGCGCGCCATGACTGCCGAACTCTTCCGTTCCCAGCTTGCCGCGCTGGAGCAGCGCGGACGGCTGCGTCGCCTGTCCCCCCGCGCCGGGCGCGATTTCGCCTCCAACGACTATCTCGCTTTGGCCGGCGATCCGATGATCGCGCAGGCCGTCGCCGACGCCGTCGCGCGCGGCGTGCCGCTGGGGTCGGGCGGCTCGCGCCTGCTGCGCGGCAACGCGCCCGAGCATGAAGGGCTGGAGGCGAAGGCGGCCGACTTCTTCCGCACGCAGGCGGCGCTGTTCGTCGCCAATGGCTATGTCGGCAACCTCGCCCTCTTTTCCACCTTGCCGCAGCGGGGCGATCTGATCGTCGCGGACGCGCTGATCCATGCCAGCGTCCATGACGGCATCCGCATGAGCAAGGCCGCTACGGTCTTTGCCGCGCATAATGACGTGCAGAGCTTCGCCGATCTCATCGCCGCCTTTCGCGCCGAAGGCGGCAAGGGCCGTATCTGGATCGCGGTCGAGACGCTCTATTCGATGGACGGCGACATGGCGCCTCTCGCCGACCTCGCCAAACTTGCTGCGCAGCATGATGCGATGCTGTTGCTGGACGAGGCGCATGGCACCGGCGTCTTCGGACCCGGCGGACGCGGCCTGTCGGCGGGTCTCGACGGGCTGCACAATGTCATCACCCTCCATACCTGCGGCAAGGCGATGGGCGCGGAGGGCGCGCTGATCTGCGGCCCGCGCATCCATGTCGACTATCTCATCAACCGCGCCCGCCCCTTCATCTATTCGACCGCCCCGTCGCCGCTGATGGCAGTCGCCGTATCCGCCGCGCTCGACCGGATCGAGCGGGCCGACGACCTGCGCGAACGGTTGAAGACGCTGCGACAGGATGCGGCGGAGGCGATTTGCGGCCCGCTGGGCTTGCCCAATCCGCGCAGCCAGATCGTGCCGGTCATCCTGAAGGAGGATGCCCGCACCATGGCCGCCGCCGCCGCCTTGCAGGAGGCGGGGTTCGACGTGCGCGGCATCCGCCCGCCGACCGTGCCGGCGGGCACCAGCCGGCTGCGGGTGTCGCTGACGCTCAATGTCGGCCGGCCGGACGTGCTGGCGCTGGGCGAGATGCTGCGCCGGCTGGTCCGATGAGCATTGTCGTCGTCACCGGCACCGACACCGGCATCGGGAAGACCGTCTTCGCCGCCGGCCTCGCCGGTGCGCTGGGGGCCTATTACTGGAAGCCGATCCAGGCGGGCGTCGATCCGCAAGGCGACAGGGAGACGGTCACCGCCCTGTCCGGCCTTCCCCCCGAGCATATCCTGCCCGAAGCCTATCGCCTCGCGACGCCGGCCTCGCCGCATCTCGCCGCCCGGATCGACGGGGTGGAGATTCGCCTCGATCGCCTCGCCTTGCCGCAGGTCGACGGGCCGCTGGTGATCGAAGGGGCAGGGGGCGTGCTCGTCCCCGTCACCGAAACGCTGTCGATGGCGGACCTGTTCGCCCACTGGGGCCGGCCGGTGATCCTCTGCGCCCGCACGGGGCTTGGCACGATCAACCACAGCCTGCTCAGCATCGAGGCGTTGAAGGCGCGTGGCGTTCCCATCGCCGGCATCGCCTTCATCGGCGATCCGCACAAAGAGAATGAACGGATCATTCCGCGGATCGCCGGAATTGCCTCGCTTGGCCGCCTGCCGCGCCTTGATCCGCTGGACCCGGCCAGCCTGGCGCGAGCCTTCGCGGCGCATATCCGACTTTCCGAACCTTTCAACCGCTGATAATTTTCGACCAACGACATGGACATCCTTGTTTGACGGGCGTTCAAGTCCCGCCATGCCGGGCAAAAGTCCGTCCGACCTGTCACAAGCAAGGGAAGCTTTGATGAAGAACCTCCTCCTGGGCGCCGCCGCGACCGCGCTCGCCCTGGCCGCCACCGTCGCCCATGCCGATCAGGCCGCCACGCCGGCGGCCGCCTCCGCCGCCAAGCCCACTTATGGCACATTCGGCTTCGACACCGCCGGTATGGACAAGTCGGTGAAGCCCGGCGACGATTTCTACGACTATGCCAACGGCACCTGGGCGAAGAACACGCCGATACCGGCGGACAAGTCCAACTATGGCGCGTTCAACACGCTGGACGACCTGTCGCGCACCCGCACCAGGGGCATATTGGAAGCCGCGCAGGGCGATCCGAGCAGCAAGATCGGCAATGCCTATGCCGCCTATATGGACGGCGCCACGGTCGAGGCGAAGGGGCTTGCACCGATCAAGCCCTGGCTGGCCGAGATCAAGGGCGTGACCGACCGCGCCTCCTACGCCAGGGTCGCGGCCAGGGCGGCGCGTTCCGGCATTCGCGGCCCCTTCCGCTTCTATGTCGGGCAAGACGACAAGGACCCGGAAACCTACATCCTCTCGATGACGCAGGGCGGCCTGGGCCTGCCCGACCGTGACTATTATCTCGATCCGGGCGAGAAGATGGCGGCGATCCGCACCGCCTATGTCGCCCATCTGGAAAAGATGCTGACCCTGGCCGGCGAAGCCGACGCCAAGGCGCGTGCGACCGCGCTGATGGCGTTCGAGACGGAAATCGCCAAGGTTCACTGGACCCAGATCGACAGCCGCGACGCCGACAAGACCTATAACAAGATGACACTGGCGCAGCTTCAGCAGTCCGCGCCCGGCTTCGACTTCGCGGCCTTCTATGCCGCCAATAACCTCAAGCCCACCGAACTGCTCGTTGCCCAGCCCAGCGCCGTGACCGGCGAGGCCGCACTGATCGCCAGGGCGCCGGTGCAGGTGCTCAAGGACGGTCTGCTGCTGTCCAGCCTGCACGCCTATGCCGACTATCTGCCCGACAGCATAGCCAACGCCGACTTCGCCTTCTACGGCACCACCCTGTCGGGCACGCCCGAGCGGGAGGAGCGGTGGAAGCGCGGCGTCACCTTCCTCAAGGAATCGTTGGGCGAGGAAGTGGGCAAGGTCTATGTCGCCCAATATTTCCCGCCCGAAACCAAGGCGGCGATGGACCAGCTCGTCAAGAATGTGCTGAGCGCCATGGGCCGCCGCATCGACGGCCTGCCCTGGATGAGCAGCGAGGCGAAGGCCCGCGCGCACAAGAAGCTGGCCGCCTTCACCCCCAAGATCGGCTATCCCGACAAATGGCGCGACTATGCGGGGCTGGAGGTGAAGCGCGACGACCTGTTCGGCAATGCGATGCGCTCGAACGCTTTCGAGTTCGACTATAATGTCGGCAAGCTCGGCAAGCCCATCTATCGCTGGGAATGGGGCATGACCCCGATGGAGATCAACGCCTATGCCAATTTCGGCATGGTGGAGATCGTCTTCCCCGCCGCCATTCTGCAACCGCCCTTCTTCGATCCGCACGCCGACCCGGCGGTCAACTATGGCGGCATCGGCGCGGTGATCGGCCATGAACTCAGCCATCATTTCGACGACCAGGGCGCGAAATATGACGAGACCGGCAAGCTCAACCAGTGGTGGACCGATCAGGATGTCGCCAATTTCAAGGCGCTGACCCAGAAGCTGGGCGCGCAATATGACGCCTATGAACCCTTCCCCGGCGCGCATGTGAAGGGCGCGTTCACCATGGGCGAGAATATCGGCGACCTGGGCGGTCTCGCCGTCGCGCTCGACGCCTATCACGCCTCGCTCGGCGGCAAGAAGGCGCCCGTGATCGACGGCCTGACCGGCGACCAGCGCTTCTTCCTGGGCTGGGCGCAGGTATGGCGGCGCAACTATCGCGAGGCGAATCTGCGTCAGCGGCTTGTCACCGATCCGCACGCCCCGTCGCAATATCGCGCCGATATCGTCCGCAATTTCGACAGCTGGTATGATGCCTTCAAGCCTGCGCCGGGCGGCAAGATCTACCTTTCGCCCAAGGATCGCGTGAAGATCTGGTAAGCAAAATCGGTCGGGCCGGATTCGCGCGAATCCGGCCCGCCTTTCATTGCAATGACGAAATATTTCGCGGTTGCGGCAGAACGTCGCGACGCGCCGACGAATCGTTTTGTCTGCGACAAGCTATCTTTCGAATCGAACGACTCGCCGTTCGGGGCTTTCCCCGGCGGAACTGTTTCAACAGCGTGACGTCTGATCATCAAATCTGGTCACGCAAGGAGAAGCATGTTGACGGGTCTCAACACCACCAATTTCCTGAAGGCGGGCATCGCCTCCATCGCATTGTTCGCCGCCTATCCCGCTCTCGCCCAGAGTGAACCGGCGGCGCCGGCTGGCTCTGCCGCCCCTGCTGCGCCCGCGGCTGGCGCGAGCAATTTCACCGATGCCGACATCAAGCAGTTCGCAGCCGCAGCAGTGGAAGTGACGAAGATCCAGCAGGATTCGTCGATCGCCGCCGCCGACAAGCAGCCCAAGATGCTGGCCGCGCTGCAGGCGTCGGGTATGCCGCCCGAAAAGTTCAACCAAATCGGTCAGGCGGCCGCCGCAGACCCGGCGTTGCAGCAGCGCATCCAGGCCGCGGCTCCGGCTGCCCCCGCCCCGGCCGCGGCTGACCCCGCCGCTCCGGCCCAGCCGAGCCAGCCGCCGCAATAATCGGCTTCAAATCTCCCCGGGGCGGGGCGTGGCCAGGCGGCCACGTCCCGCCCTTCGCATTGTTCCGGGCCTCCGGGAAAATATCAGGGGGTGACGTGCCGTTGTTTGCCTGTCTATGCTAATCCCATGCAGGAACAGGCACTTTCCATCGCGCTGATCGGCATATTGGGGATTGGCGCGCAATGGATCGCCTGGCGGACCGGATGGCCCGCCATCGCCCTGATGCTGGCGGCAGGCGTCCTCGGCGGCCCCGTCCTTCACCTCATCAACCCCGAGCATGTGTTCGGCGATCTGCTGGAGCCGATGGTGTCGGTCGCGGTCGCGCTGATCCTGTTCGAGGGCGGCCTCAGCCTCAATTTCCGCGAATTGCGCAAGACTGACGGCGCAGTCACGCGCCTCGTCCTGCTCGGATCGCCCATAGGCTGGGTGCTCGGATCACTCGCCTGTTACTATGTCGCGGGTCTGGTCTGGCCGGTCGCCATCCTCTTCGCGGGCATATTGGTCGTCACCGGGCCAACGGTGGTGCTGCCGTTGCTGCGCCAGTCCAATGTCGCCGCGCGCCCACGCGCGATCCTGAAATGGGAAGCGATCGTCAACGATCCGACTGGCGCGCTGCTGGGCGTCGTCACCTATGAATATCTGCGCCGGTCGGGGGAGGGGAGTTCGCTCGCCGCCGTCATCGTCTCGCTGATCGCCGCCGCCATCGTCGCAGGCCTGATCGGCTGGATCGCCGCGCGCGCCATCGGCTGGCTTTTCCCCCGTGGCCATGTGCCCGAATATCTCAAGGCGCCGGTGCTGCTGGTGGCGGTCATCAGCGTCTTCGTCCTTTCGAACATGATCCAGCAGGAAACCGGCCTGCTTGCCGTCACGGTGATGGGCGTGGCGCTGGCGAACATGAAGCTGGATTCGCTGCGCGATATCCAGCCCTTCAAGGAGAATGTCACCGTTCTCCTGATTTCCGGCGTGTTCGTGATCCTGTCGGCCTCCCTGGACCTGAGCGTGCTGCGCCAGTTCGAATGGCGCTTCCTCGGCTTCCTCTTCGCGCTGCTGTTTCTGGTCCGGCCCGCCACGGTGCTGCTGAGCCTCGCCTTCTCGCCCGTGCCCTGGAACGAGCGGCTGCTGGTCGCCTGGATCGCCCCGCGCGGTATCGTCGCGGTCGCCATTTCCGGCCTGTTCGCGCTGCGGCTCGATCGCCTGGGCTATGGCGACGGCTCGATCCTTGTCACTCTGTCCTTTGCCGTGGTGGTGGCGACGATCCTCTTCCACGGCTTCTCGATCAAGCCGGTCGCGCGCCTGCTCAAGGTTACGGGCGCGCAGGAAAAGGGGCTGTTGCTGGTCGGCGCGACGCCCTTCAGCCTGGGCCTCGCATCCCAGTTGCGCGCGCTGGATGTGCCCGTGATGATCGCCGACAATAGCTGGCAGCGGCTCGCGCCTGCGCGGCACCAAGGCATCGCCACCTATCATGGCGAGATATTGTCGGAAGCGACCGAGGAGCGGCTCGACCTTGCCCAGTTCCAGGTGCTGGCCGCCGCGACGGACAACGAAGCCTATAATGCGCTGGTCTGCAATGAATTCGCGCCGGAGATCGGCCGCGATAACGTCCATCAGCTCGGCGACGCCAGCGACGATGAAGATCCGCGCGCCCTGCCTGAATCGCTGCGCGGCCGCGCGCTCTTCTCCTCCGGCCATGGGGTGGAGGATATCATGCAGCGCGAGGAGCAGGGTTGGACTTTCCGCAAGACCCGCATCAGCGAGCAGTTCGACTATGAGGCCGCCCGCGCCTCCATGCCCGAAGGCGGCGACATGCTGCTGCTGCTGCGCAAAAATGGCGCGCTGCGTTTCTTCACCCATGCGTCCCGGCCGACGCCCCAACCCGGCGACACGATCCTGTCCTATGTGCCGCCGACCGAAAAAAGGCCGAAAGGAGAGGAAGAATGAGGAGATCGGCCCCCGCAGCCCTGCTGTTGTGCGCCCTGGCCGCCTGCCAGCCGCCGGCAGACAAGAGCGGCGACAATGAGGCGGACAATAGCGCCAATGTGACGGCCGCCAATGAAGCGGACAATGACGCCGAGCCGCAACGCTCTATCCTGCGCCCCGAAGTGATCGAACAGTCCGAGGAGCCGAAGATCGAGCCGTTGGACGTGGTAATCGGTTTCGGCCAATCCGCGATGGCGCTGGATGACACGGCGAAGGCCGCGCTTGACACGTTGCTGGCGACCCCGGCGATCAAGGCCGGCGGCCCCATCAGCTTGCGCGGCCACAGCGATTCGCGCGGCAGCGACGGCGACAACAAGGTCGCCTCCCGCATCCGCGCGGAAAAGGTGCGCGACTATCTGGTCGAAAAGGGCGTGACTAAGGATCGCATCACGCTGGTCGCGCTGGGCGAAGCGCGCCCGATCGCGCCGAATGCGAAGGAGGATGGCAGCGACGACCCTGAAGGCCGCGCGAAAAACCGCCGGGTCGAGGTGCATGTCGCGCTGCCCACGGTCGTAGTCCCGCCGCCGGTCGAACCGAATCCGGCGGAGAAGCCATAGCATTGGCGCCGCCGCTGGCCTAAAGGCGCGCCATGATCTCTCCCGTCTGGCACCCTTTCACCCAGCATGGGCTGGGCGAGCCTATCCCCGAAGTCGTGAAGGGGCAGGGCGCGCTGCTTCACCTTGCCGATGGCGGCACGTTGATCGACGCTATTTCGAGCTGGTGGGTGACGACCCATGGCCATTGCGAACCCCGCATCGCCGCTGCCATCGCCCGCCAGGCAAGCCAGCTCGACCAGCTCATTTTCGCCGCCTACACCCACGCCCCGGCGGAGGAGGTCGCGCGCGGCCTGATCGACCTCGCTCCCCGCGCGCACGGCCAGCCCGAACTCGCCCATGTCTTCTATTCCGATAGTGGATCGACCGCGGTCGAGGTCGCGCTCAAGATGGCGCTCGGCTATTGGCACAATCTGGCGCTCGACGGCCTCGCTGACGCGCGCAGCCGCATTCTCGTCCTCGAACATAGCTATCATGGCGACACGATCGGCGCGATGTCGATCGGCGAACGCGGCGTCTACAACGCCGCCTGGACGCCCTTGTTGTTCGATGTCGGCACCATTCCCTTGCCGACGCCCGGCAAGGAGCAGGTCTGCCTCGATGCGCTGGATGCCGCTTGCGCGGAAAAGCCTGCTGCCTTCATCGTCGAACCGCTGATTTTGGGGGCCGGCGGCATGTTGCTCTATCCGCCCCATATTCTGCGCGAGATGGCCGCGATCTGCCGCCGGCATGGCGTCCTCTTCATCGCGGACGAGGTGATGACCGGCTGGGGCCGGACCGGCACGCTTTTCGCCTGCGAGCAGGCCGGCGTCGTGCCGGACATCATGGCCGTAGCCAAGGGGATTACGGGCGGCGCGATTCCGCTTGCCGCCACACTCGCCACCGCGCCGATCTTCGATGCGCATTACTCGACCGATCGCGCGCGCCTCTTCTACCATTCGTCCAGCTACACCGCGAACCCCATCGCCTGCGCCGCCGCCGCCGCCAATCTCGCCATCTGGCGCGACGAGGATGTGCTGGGCCGGATCGCGACGCTCGCCCACGGCATCGCCGCACGGCTCGAAGAATTGGCCGGGCACCCCGCTTTCGCCAATCCGCGCCAACTGGGCGTCATCGCCGCGATCGACCTGATCGCGCCCGATGCCGGCTATCTCTCCGACCTTGCGCCGCGCCTGCGCGCCTTCTTCCTCGAACGGGGCCTCTTGCTCAGGCCGCTCGGCAACACCATCTATCTGATGCCGCCTTATTGTCTTGATGCAAATCAGCTCGATACGATCTTCGCGGCGCTCCATGCGGCCGGCGATAAATTCGGCGTGCAACCCTGACTTTCATTTTGTGCGGTTTGGCGCTATGGCGGCGCGATTTTTCGCATATCCGGGATATTATGGCCAAAGAAGAACTGCTTGAAATGCGCGGACAGGTTGTGGAGCTTCTCCCCAACGCCATGTTCCGCGTGCGGCTGGAAAATGATCACGAAATTCTCGGCCACACGGCCGGCAAGATGCGCAAGAACCGCATCCGTGTCCTGGTGGGCGACGAAGTTCTCGTTGAACTCACCCCCTACGACCTGACCAAGGGTCGGATCACCTACCGCTTCAAATAAGCCGCACGACTGATGCGGCTCATCCTTGCTTCGGCTTCTCCCAGGCGGCGTGACCTTCTGGGCCAGATCGGCGTCGTCCCCGACGCGGTCGATCCCGCCGATATCGACGAAACGCCCCTGAAGCACGAAACGCCCGCCGCTTACGCCGCGCGCGTGGCGGCCGACAAGGGGGCGCTTGTCGCCGCGCGTCATCCGGGCGCGCTCATCCTGTCGGGCGACACGGTGGTTGCGGTCGGTCGCCGCATATTGCCCAAGACGGAGAGCGAGGAGGATGTGCGCGCCTGTCTCACTTTGCTGTCCGGGCGGCGGCATCGCGTGTTCAGCGCGATCACGCTGATCGACGGCGAAGGCAAGGCAAGGCATCGTCTCTCCGACAATATCGTCATCTTCAAGCGGCTGGAGCAGGCGGAGATCGACGCCTATATTGCCAGTGACGAATGGCGCGGCAAGGCGGGAGGCTATGCCATTCAGGGCCGCGCCGCCGGCCTGATCCGCGCCATCCAGGGCAGCCACAGCGCGATTATGGGCCTGCCGCTTTACGAAACCCGCACGCTGCTGAAAGCGGCCGGATACATATTGGATTAAGATATGGCCGAATGGCTCTATGAAGAAGGAATCGGCGAAACCCGCGCGGCGCTGATCGAGCATGGCAAGCTGGTCGAGGCGCTGGTCGAGCGCGAGGGCGATCATGCCCGCGCCGGCGCAGTGGTTCAGGGCCGCCTGATCGCGACCATCATCCCCAAAAAGCGCGGCATCGTCCGTCTGATTTCGGGCGAGGAAGTGCTGCTGGAGCCAATCCCACCCAAGCTGGCCGAAGGCGCCAACGTCCTTGTCGAAATCGTGCGCGAGGCGATTGCCGAGGAAGGCCGCCCCAAGCGCGCCAAGGGCCGTGTGCCGCTGCCCGGCATCAAGCCGCACCCCGGCCCCAGCCTGCTCCATCGCCTGCGTGCGACCGACATTCCCGTCGCGCCATGCCCGGCGCATGAGGAGGACCGGCTGGAAGCGCATGGCTGGAGCGAGTTGATGGAGGAAGCGATCACCGGTGAGGTTGGCACCGAAGCCGCCGCTCTGCGTCTTTACCTCACCCAGGCCATGCTGCTGATCGACGTCGACGGCTCGCTGCCGCCCGCGCAGCTTGGCCCCAAGGGCGCGAAGCTGGCCGCGCAGGCGATCCGCCGCATGGGTCTTGCCGGATCGATCGGCATCGACCTGCCGACGATGAACAACAAGGATGAGCGGATGATCGCGGCGGCGCAGATCGACAAATATCTGCCCCTCCCCTTCGAGCGCACGGCGGTGAACGGCTTCGGCTTCCTCCAGATCATCCGCCGCCGCGAACGTGCGAACCTGATGGAGTTGCTGCGCGAGGATGTGGTGCTGACCGCTGCTCTCGCTCTGCTCCGCCGCGCCGAGCGGCATGGCCAGGGGGGCGCCGCGACCATCACCGCCGCGCCCGCGATCGTCGACTTGCTGCACAAGCGGCAGGACTGGATAGAATTGCTGGCCAAGCGTCGAGGCGGGGCGATCATGCTGAAGGCGGATGTGTCGCTTGCACTGGCGGGCGGCCATGTCGCCTAAGCCTGCCCTGTGTCCGGTCTGCGGTCAGCCTTCGGCCGTGAAAACCCGCCCATTCTGCGGGACGGCCTGCCGTGATCGCGACCTGCTGCAATGGCTGGGCGAAGGCTATCGCGTGCCTGGTCCACCGGCCGATGAAGCGTTGCAAAAAAATGGCGATTATGGGCTGGACAGCGAACCGGATTGACGCCTATAGGCACGCCTCCATCCGGCGGACGCCTCCGCCAAGGTCCCGTGCCCGGGTAGCTCAGTTGGTAGAGCATGCGACTGAAAATCGCAGTGTCGGCGGTTCGACTCCGTCCCCGGGCACCATTTTTCAATGACTTAGATGTGATGCGTGGAAGGCGGTTGCTCTATTGGGCAGCGCTGGGGTAGCAGATCCGTCATTCGCTAAACTTGCCGCCTCGCGGGCGGCGACCCTGAAGATTCTAAAGATTTTGTCTTAGCGATTTTAGTATGGGACAGCGGAGGCAGAACATTGCTGTGTAAAGGATCGACCTAACCCCGAGTTACCATTCCACGAGTAGCAATCCCAAAGCCCCCTCTAGATGGGAAGGGCAACAGGCGTAACGTCATACGTCAATTATGCGTTTTGAGTGCTAAATTGGCTCGATGCATAGGAAGCTCAGACGGCGAACATCCATTGCACAGGAAGCGAACGTGCCAAGCGTTCAGGCATATAAGGATTTCTTTATCTCATCCCACTTTCGGCATGGCCTCGATTAGGCGCTAGAAAGGGCCTTGTGGCCGCAAAACGTTCCCAGAGGTTGCCCACAGTCCATTTCATAGAAAAATGATTGTACGGGCCTCTGTGGCGGATTCGCCTTGAACCTTAACCCAATCTAAGCCATACGAAGAAGGCCCTAAGGTGTTAGCGCACCTCAGGGCCTTGAACCGCGACGGAACCGCGGCTGATTTTTGCTGAAAGCAGGCAAAATTCTATATTTTGCTCGTCAAAAGTCAACTCGGTTTCGTCGCATTTGGACAAGGACCAAATGTATGGATCGAAAAAACTCCCCCTCTGTAACCGCGGAAATGGCCGCTCACATTCGTTTCCTCGTGAAGGAGCGTGGCCTGTTCCAGCATCAGGCCGCCTCCCTATGTGGCGTCAATCAAGGCCGGGTTTCCGAGGTTATGCGCGGGCATATTCATCCTAACGAACCGCCGGCGCAGGGCGCATTTCGCCAGGTCAACGGGCATGGTCGCACCGATGGTACTGGACGGCCCCATCAACGGCGATTGGTTCGAGGCCTACGTGGCCCAGGTTCTCGTGCCTGAACTGCGGCCCGGTGACGTCGTCATAATGGACAATCTATCGAGCCATAAGCGTCCGGCTGTCCGGGATCGGATCGAAGCAGCAGGTGCGACACTGCGCTTCCTTCCGCCCTACAGCCCGGACTTCAATCCGATCGAGAAAGCCTTCTCCCGCCTCAAGGCCTTGCTCCGGAAAATCGGCGAGCGAACGGTTAGCGGTCTGTGGAGCCTCATCGGCAAGCTCGTCGACATCTTCCAACCCGCCGAATGCGCCAATTACTTCAGCTCTTGCGGATATGATCCAGACTGATCGAAATCCGCTCTAAGGTGAAAAAATACCGTCAAGGGCTGTGTTGACCCTGACGGTATCGAGCATTTCCGAATGGCACAAGAGCAGCCACGACCGTCAACCCGGTCGTCAGACACGAAGCCTTCCCACCGATTGTTGTCGAATGTACCTGAAAGAAAAATATTTTTTATCAGATACTTAGATAGTGCCTTGGCGCAGATTTGAGCACCTTTAAGGGGCTCCGAATCATTCCCACTCGATCGTGCCGGGCGGCTTTGAGGTATAGTCGTACACCACCCGGTTGATACCCTTCACCTCGTTGATGATGCGGGTCGCGACGCGGCTGAGGAAAGCGGCGTCGAAGGGGTAGATGTCGGCGGTCATGCCGTCGGTCGAGGTGACGGCACGCACGGCGCAGACGCTGTCATAGGTGCGGTGGTCGCCCATCACGCCCACGGTGCGGACCGGCAGCAGCACGGCGAAGGCCTGCCAGATCGCGTCGTAGAGGCCCGCATTGCGGATCTCCTCCAGATAGATGAAGTCCGCCTTGCGGAGAATATCGCAGCGTTCCTTGGTGACTTCGCCGGGGATGCGGATGGCAAGGCCCGGGCCGGGGAAGGGGTGGCGGCCGACGAAGATGTCGGGCAGGCCCAGCTCCTTGCCGAGCACGCGGACCTCGTCCTTGAACAGTTCGCGTAAGGGTTCGACCAGCTTCATGTTCATGCGCTCGGGCAGGCCGCCGACATTGTGGTGCGACTTGATCGTGACCGAAGGGCCGCCGGTGAAGCTGACGCTTTCAATGACGTCGGGATAGAGGGTGCCCTGCGCCAGGAAATCGGCGCCGCCGATCTTCGCCGCTTCCTCCTCGAACACGGCGATGAATTCGCCGCCGATGAACTTGCGCTTCTTTTCCGGGTCGGTGAGGCCGGCGAGGCCGCCCAGGAAGCGTTCCTCGGCGTTCACATGGACCAGCTTGATGCCATAATGTTCGCGGAACAGGCTGACCACCTGCTCGGCTTCGCCCAGGCGCATCAGGCCATGGTCGACGAAGACGCAGGTCAGCTGGTCGCCGATCGCCTCGTGGATCAGCACCGCCGCCACGGCGCTGTCGACGCCGCCCGACAGGCCACAGATGACCCGGCCTTCGCCCACCTGCTCGCGGATTTCGGCGATCTTGGTGGCGCGGAATTCGGCCATGGTCCAGTCGCCGGCAAGGCCGCAGACATGGCGGACGAAATTGGCGAGCAACTTCGCGCCGTCGGGGGTGTGGACGACTTCGGGGTGGAACTGGGTGGCGTAGAATCGCTTTTCCTCGTTCGCGGTGACCGCATAGGGCGCGCCTTCGCTGGTCGCGACGACCTCGAAGCCGGGGGCGAGCTGCGTCACCTTGTCGCCATGGCTCATCCAGACCTGATGCTTTTCCCCTTCGCTCCAAAGGCCGTCGAACAGGGCGCAGCCTTTTTTCACCTCGATGAAGGCGCGGCCGAATTCGCCGCTCTCGCCGCCTTCGACATTGCCGCCCAGCTGCTGCATCATCGTCTGCTGGCCGTAGCAGATGCCGAGGATGGGAATGCCGGCGTCGAAGAAATTCTGCGGCGCGCGCGGGCTGTCCTCCCACATCACCGAGGACGGGCCGCCCGACAGGATGATGCCCTTGGGCTTCAGCCGTTCAAAGGCTTCGGCGGCAGTGTTGAAAGGAGCGATCTCGGAATAGACCCCGGCTTCGCGCACGCGCCGGGCGATGAGCTGCGTCACCTGGCTGCCGAAGTCCACGATAAGGATGTTATCCTGAAGGGGCAGCGTCATCGAATCGCCTTTATGTCGAGCGGTGGAAGGGATTCGCGCCCGGTTAGTCGCACGGTCCCGATAAGTCCAGCTATGCCTTGAACTGTCGGCCGGCCCGCCAGCCGATCGACGCCGCGCCGGCCAGGATGAGCGCCGCGATCAGGAAGGCGCTGCCGATGAAGGGCAGGGTCGGCCTGACGCCGACCGACAGCGAATAGATGGCCCCGAAGAAAAGCGGTGAGACGATCCCCGCGATCGCGCCGACGCTGTTGTTCGCGCCCTGGAGCTGGCCTTGTTCGGATTCGGAGACATGCTGCGTCATCAGCGACTGGATGGTCGGCATGGCGAGGCCCCAGAGAGCGTTGGGGAACATGGCGGCGATGAACAGCATGTCCGTGGGCGCGAGTCCCATCGCCGCGATCCCGACCGCGCCGAAGCCGAGGCCGACGACCATGGTGGCCCGGTCCCCCAGCCGCTTGACCACCGGCCCGACCAGCAGGCCCTGCACCCCCATGTCCATGAGGCCGACGAGCGCCAGCAAGGTGCCGACCTGCCACGCCCCCCAGCCATAGCGGTCGCCGGCGTAGAGGACGAAGACGGCCGAGAAGAGATGATGGGCGAAATAGAGGAGGAAATTCACTATCGTGAGGCTGGAAAGTTCGGGATGCGAGCGCAGCAGCCGAAGCGCGCCGAACGGGTTCGCCCGGCGCCAGCTGAAGGCCATGCGTTTTTCGGGCGCCAGCGATTCGGGCAGCACGAACAGGCCATAGAGGAAGGCGAGGCCGGAAAGGCCGGCGGCGGCCCAGAAGGGCGCGCGGTGCGAAATCTCACCCAGCACCCCGCCGATCAGCGGCCCCGCGACGAAGCCGGCGCTGAAGGCCGCGCCGATCAGGCCATAGCCCCTGGCGCGGTCCTCCGGCGGGGTGATGTCGGCCATATAGGCGAAGGTCGAGGTGAAGCTGGAGGAGGTGACGCCCGCCAGGATGCGGCCCAGTGCCAGCCACCAGAGATTGGGCGCCAGCGCCATCAGCACGAAATCCAGCGCCAGCCCCGCAACGGAAATCAGGATCACCGGCCGCCGCCCGAAACGGTCGGAGAGCGAGCCGATCACCGGCGAGCAGAGGAACTGCATGGCCGCCCAGAGCGCGACGAACAGCCCGTTCCACATGCCCGCGGCCGCATTGGAGCCGGACAGCGTCTCTATGAGCTGCGGCAGGACGGGGATGATGATGCCCATCGACATGACGTCGAGCAGCGCCGTCACCAGGATGAAGGCGATCGCGGCGGTGCGGCGGGGAGCGGGCAGGGTGGGCGCTTCGGGCATGGGCGTTTGGGCTATAGGGATGGGGGGTAGATGCCAAGGGGTGGCGAAGTTCACACCGTCCTGAGACGATCTTGGCGCGTTTCGCACAAATTGCGATGGAGACGCGACGGGCGCGCGCCATGCCGCTGGCCAATGACGTGCCTGCGGCCACCGCCTCAACCCCCGATCAGTAAATGCCGCCCTGGCCCTCCAGAAAGTCTGCGTCGGTGCGCTGGCGACCGCGCGAGACGGCGGAGGCGGCGCGGGCGGCCGCGACCTTGGCCTGTTCCTCGGCCTCTTCCTTGCGGATCGAGCGGCGTGGTTCGGTCTCGGGCTTGAAGGCTTCCCAGATGACCGCGGGCTTGGGATCGTTGGTCGGCCAGACGCCATAGACGCGTTTGCCGGACCGGCGATCGACCGTGACCATGCGCACGCCAGCCGGCGCGACGAAGGGCGTCTTGGGCATGGTTTCCAGGATCGGGGCCATCGCCGCCTTCCAGATCGGCGCGGCGATGCGGCCGCCCTGCGCCCAGCCGCCCAGGCTGCGCGGCTGGTCGTAGCCGATATAGACGCCCGCGACGAGATCGGGCGATCCGCCGACGAACCAGACGTTGGTCGGGCCATTGGTGGTGCCGGTCTTGCCGAACAGCGGGCGCTTGAGGTCCGCCAACACCGTCGCGGTGCCACGCTGGATCACGCCCTCGGTGATATGGACGACCTGATAGGCGGTCATCGGGTTCATCACCTGGCGGCCCTCCATGCCGAAGCGGGGCATCGGCTTGCCGTCCCAGTTGGCCATGTTGCAGCCGTCGCACGGGCGCCAGCGCTGCGGCCAGATCACCTTGCCCCGCCGGTCCTGCACATAGTCCATCACCTTGGACGGGAACTGGCGGCCCTGGTTGGCCAGCGTCGCATAGGCGTTCACCATCCGCTCCACCGTCGTTTCGCCCGCGCCCAGCGCGAAGGAAAGATAGGGCTGATAGTCGCCGATCCCCATCGCCTTGATGGTGCGCACGACGCGGTCCATGCCGGTCTGGCTGGCGGCGCGCACGGTCATCAGGTTGCGCGACTGCTCCACGCCCCAGCGCATCGTCTGCGGCCCGGCGCTGCCGCCGGAGAAGTTGCGGAAGCATTTCTGGCCGAGGCCCGCACCCTGATAGACGCATAGCGGGCCATCGACGATGATCGACGCCGGGGTCATGCCATTGTCCAGCGCGGCGGCGTAGACGAAGGGCTTGATGGTCGATCCGGGCTGGCGCAGCGCCTGGGTCGCGCGATTGTAGGAGGAGAGGCGCGAATCGAAGCCTCCCTGCATCGCGCGGATGCGGCCGGAATGGACTTCCTGCGCGACCATGCCGCCCGACACTTCGGGAATGTTGCGCAGCGCCCAGCTCGATCCGTTGCGCGCGACGACGATCAGGTCGCCGGGCTTCATCGCCGAGAAAGCAGGGCCGCCGGTCTTGCGATAGGGCAGTTGGGCCGACCCCGCCGGCAAGGTGCCGGTCGACCCGTCGGCAAAGCCGATCTGCGCGTCGGATGCGGAGCGGCTGATGATCACGGCGACGCGCCATTGTGCATAGTCCACATCGATATAGCTGGCCGCCAGTTCGCGTTCCCAGCCATTGTCGACATTCACATGCCCGACGGGGCCGGACCAGCCCCGTCCCGCGTCGAAGCGGAGCAGCCCGTTACGCAACGCGGTCGCGACATTGTCCTGCACCACCGGGTCATAGGGGCTGCGCACCCACAGGCCGCCGGCATAGACGCTGTTGGGGCCATCCTCCGCCTTTTCGCCGAACAGCTGGATCAGGCGGCGTCGCACCTCTTCCATATAATAACCGCCCGCGCGCGCGTCGAAGCTGGAGCCATGCGCCGCGACGGTGCCCAGCGGCTGGGCGATCGCCTGGTCGCGCTGCGCGGCCGTGATCCAGCCATTGCGCTCCATTTCACCCAGAGCCCAGTTGCGCCGTTCGAGCGCGCGGGCATGGCCGGTCTCGCTTTCGGGGCGATAATTGGCCGGCCCCTTGGGCAGGATGGCGAGATAGGCCATTTCCGGCAGTGCCAGGTCGGCGACATCCTTGTCGAAATAGGCACGCGCCGCCGCCTGCACGCCATAGGCGTTGCGGCCGAGGAAGATCTGGTTGAGGTAGAGTTCGAGGATCTGCTGCTTGGACAGGACATTTTCCATGCGCCAGGCGAGGATCATCTCCTTCACCTTGCGCGTCGGCGAATATTCGTCGCCGATCAGCAGATTCTTGGCCACCTGCTGGGTGATGGTGGAGCCGCCGCGGGCGCGCTGGCCCGATCCCAGCTTGCTGGCATAGTCGAACACCGCGCCGGCAAAGCCGGGAAAATCGACGCCATGATGTTCGAAGAAGGTCTTGTCCTCCGCCGCCAGATAGGCGCGGATCAGGAGCGGCGGATAATCGCTATATTGCAGCTGGACGCGCCGTTCGCGGGCATAGCTGTGGACCGGCTGGCCGTTGATGTCGCGCACCATGGTGGGCAGCGGCGGTTCATATTCCAGCAGCGTCGCCGCATCGGGCAGGCCGCGCGCGAAGATCAGCCAGAACAGGAAGCAGGCGAGCAGGACGCCGCCCAGCAGGATCGCGGCCCAGCGGAACAGGCGGCGGCCCCAGAGCGGGCGGAGCCGGTCCATGAAGCCGCCGGCGTCGCGGCGCAGGCGATAGGCGAAGGACGTCGGGGCGGTTTCGGAACGGGCCTCTTCCATGGGAAAGAGGCTCTAGGGTCAAAATGCGCGCAAGGCCAGTGGGGATGACGCGATCCGGCTTATCAGTCTGTCAGTGCAGAGCGCGGACACTCAAACGGGGGGATTATCCCCCCGTCGCGCCACTTCGCATTGCCAGCTTGCGGGCGAAATGCACCTCGATCGCGCGGGCGACGCCGCGGGCGATCTTGCCCTGGCCCTCGCGCGAGGAGAGGAAGGCCGCATCTTCGGCATTGCTGATATAGCCCGTCTCGAACAGCACCGACGGCGTGTCCGGGGCCTTCAGCACCATCAGCGACGCGAAACGGTGATAGGCGCTGCGGAACGGCACATAGGGCGCCGCCTCGCGCTGCAACAGCCGGGCGAAGCTGGCCGAGATGTTGAGCGATTCGCGCTGGGTCAGGTCGATCAGGATCGACGAGACGTCGCCCGACTGGCCGCCCAGATTGACGCCGTTGATGATGTCGGCCTTGTTTTCCCGCGCGGCCAGCCTCGCCGCCTCGCGGTCGGAGGCGGTTTCCGACAAGGTGTAGACGGTCGCGCCATGCGCTTCCGCATTTTCCGCCGCGTCGGCATGGACGGAAATGAACAGATCCGCCCCCAACTTGCGCGCGATGCCATAGCGTTCCTGCAAGACCAGGAAGCGATCATCGTCGCGGGTCAGCGCTACGCGCACCCGGCCCGACCGGAGCAACTGGTCGCGGATCGCCTGGGCGATGGCCAGCGTCACATCCTTCTCGCGCTTGCCATTCTCCTTGTTGATCGCACCCGGATCATGTCCGCCATGGCCGGCGTCGATCACCACCAGCGGGCGCGTGCCGTCATTGGCGCCCTGCACCCGGGGCAGCGCGACGCCGCGCGCGGCGGCCGGGATCGGCACGCTGATCGAATGAAGGCGCTTTTGCGGGCGCGCGGCCATGTCGGCGGGCGCGTCGAAGCGGGTGCGACCCTTGCCGATTTCGCTGCGGAAGCGATTGTCGGTAATGGTCTGGAGCGAGAAGCTGAGCGACTTGCCGTCGGCCGCGATCTGCGGATCGCCGAGCGTGGCGGGGGAGGAAAGGTCCAGCACGACACGCGCGGTGCCGTCGTTCAACTGGCCCTGACGGACGGACGCGATGGCGCCATTGCCCGGCGAGAAGCGGAACCGCCCCATCTGCGCGCCGTCGATGTCGAGCGCGATCCGGCGCGGCGCGTCGAGCAGGAAGGCCGATGCGCCGTCGACCCGCTCGTCGAAGCGCACGACCACCCGGTCGCCCTGCACATCGACGCCGGAAATGCCGCCGGCGCTGCCGGGCGCGGCGACAATCATCGTGCTTGCCAGGGCAAGGCTTTGCAACATGCGCCGTTTCTGCAACGCACGCATGTTGGCCGTCCAGCCAAATTTCATGACGCCGATCCGTCTTGAGCGTCCCCACGCTGAATATCGGATTAAGCATCGGCATCTTTTGCCTAGGTAAAATGAGACAGTTAACGTGATTTTCAGTATAATTTGGCATCGCCTTGCCGGTGAGGCGGGCGATGTTGTCATAATATTTCAGCCAGCCGTTGCTCCAGGGGTTTTTGGCTGCTACCCATTCACATAACTGAAAGACCGCCCATATGGGGCGGGCCTTTCGGGGCAATGAGATAAGCATCGGCGGGCGCGGGATCGCACCCCTGTCGATGACGTAAACAGGTTGACGCTGCATGAGGCATGAATTTCCTTCCACGCTTGCCCCGGTTACGGGCGCAACGGTGTGGATGGACCGGCCCGGCGCCTTGTCCGGCCCTGCCGACGCAGCAGACACGCAGTTTTTCCTTGAAACCCGGACGTTGCCGACATCCGCGCCCAGATCGGAGCGCGCCCGGCCGTCCCTTCACTATCGCGTGGCGTCGCGGCCCAGCGTCGCGGCCCGTCCACGCCGGAGACTTATAAATGACAATGCGTATGCTGATCGATGCGCGCCACCGGGAAGAGACCCGGGTCGCGGTCGTCAAAGGTAACCGGATCGAGGAATTCGATTTCGAATCGGCCGAGCACAAGCAGCTCAAGGGCAATATCTATCTGGCCAAAGTGACCCGCGTGGAGCCTTCGCTCCAGGCGGCGTTCGTCGATTATGGCGGCAACCGCCACGGCTTCCTGGCCTTCAGCGAAATCCACCCGGATTATTATCAGATCCCGCGCGAGGACCGCGAGGCGCTGCTGCGCGAGGAACGCGCCCACGCCGAGGAAGAAGCCGCGCTGCGCGCCGATTATGACGATGACGAGGATGAAGGGCCTCATGGCGAGGACGGCGTGGAAGTCGTCGAGGCCACCCATCATCATGACGATGAGGAAGGCGCGGAGGGCGAAGCCCCCGAAGCCGCGAAGAACGGCCGCCGAAAGGCGGGCAAAAATGGTGACGATGCCGCCGAAGAGCTGCGTCGCAAGCGCATGGCGCTTCGCCGCCGCTACAAGATCCAGGACGTCATCAAGCGCCGCCAGGTGTTGCTGGTGCAGGTCGTCAAGGAGGAGCGTGGCAACAAGGGCGCGGCGCTGACCACCTATTTGTCGCTCGCCGGCCGTTACTGCGTGCTGATGCCGAACACGTCACACGGCGGCGGCATTTCGCGCAAGATTTCCAACGCAGCCGACCGCAAGCGGCTGAAGACGATCATCGCGGAGATGAACCTGCCCTCGACCATGGGCTGCATCGTCCGCACGGCCGGGCTTCAGCGCACCAAGCCGGAAATCAAGCGTGACTTCGATTATCTCGCCCGGCTGTGGGACGAGATCCGCGAAAAGACACTGAAATCCGATGCGCCCGCGCTGATTCACAATGACAGCGACCTCATCAAGCGCGCGATCCGCGATATCTACAACAAGGATATCGAAGAGGTCATCGTCGAGGGCGAGGAAGGCTATAAGGCCGCCAAGGACTTCATGAAGCTGTTGATGCCGAGCCATGCCCGGCGCGTGAAGCAATATGCCGACGCGGTGTCGCTGTTCCAGCGCGCCAGCGTCGAGGATCAGCTGGCAGCGATGTACAACCCCGTCGTGCAATTGAAGTCCGGCGGCTATCTGGTCATCAACCCGACCGAGGCGCTGGTGTCGATCGACATCAACTCGGGCCGGTCGACCCGCGAACATGGCATCGAGCAGACCGCCGTCGCCACCAATCTGGAGGCCGCCCGCGAAATCGCGCGCCAGTTGCGCCTGCGCGACATGGCGGGCCTGGTCGTCATCGACTTCATCGACATGGAGATGAACTCCAACATCCGTAAGGTCGAGAAGGCGATGAAGGAGGCGCTGAAGGACGATCGCGCCCGCATCCAGGTCGGCCGCATCTCGGGCTTCGGCCTGATGGAAATGAGCCGCCAGCGCCTGCGCACCGGCGTGCTGGAGGCATCGACCCGCCAGTGCCCGCATTGCGAAGGAACCGGCCTGGTCCGCACCGCTTCGTCGGCGGGCCTTGGCGCGCTGCGTATGCTGGAAGAGGAGGCGGCGCGCGGTCGTGGCAGCATCATCACGCTGCGGGCGAGCCAGGAAGCGGCCTTCTACGTCCTCAACAACAAGCGCCGCGAGCTGGACGAGATCGAGCAGCGCTATGGCGTGACCATCGTCATCCTGCCCGATGGCGAGATTGAGGGCGCGCGCATGTCGGTGGAGGCCAGCGGCCCCCGGCCCGAACGCGTCGTGACCTATGCCCCGCTCGCCGAGGAAGAGGATGACGCCGATCTTCCCGAAGAGGAGGAAGACGAGGAAGAGATCGAGGAAGCCGAAGCAGCATCCGAGCGCGAGGAGCGTGGCGACCGTGGCGAGGATCGCGACGGTGGCCGCCGTCGTCGCCGTCGCCGTCGCCGTCGCGGTGGCCAGCGTGACGAGAATCGCACCGAAGGCTCGACTGATGCCGAAGACGGCGATGAAGCCGGCGAGGATGCCGAAGGTGAAACGGTCGAATCGGACGAGCCTGGAGAGGGCGAAGCGGTCGTCGCCGAAGCCGGTGATGCCGATGCCGAAGAAGGCGGCGCGCGCCGTCGCGGTCGCCGGGGTCGTCGTGGCGGCCGCCGTCGTCGCGAAGGCGGGGAAGCAGTTGTGACCGAGGAGGCTGAAGCGGTTGAGCCGGTGGAAGCCGTCGCCGAACCGGTGGCGGAAGATGCGCCCGCCGTCGACGCGACCGTGGAAGCGGGCGAGGAGCCGGCGCCCAAGACCCGCCGCCGCCCGCGCGCGCGCAAGAAGCCTGCCCCGAGCGACGTCGAGGGGGCAGAGCCGGAAGCCGCGACCAAGGCCGCCGCGCCGGTGGAAGCGCCTGCCGAGGTCGTTGCCGCCGTCACGGAAGAGGCTGCGCCCGAAGCGCCGGCGAAGCCCAAGCGTGCCCCGCGCAAGAAGAAGCCTGTCGTGAGCGAAGCCGAAGGGGTGGTCGAACCTGCCGCCGCAGCCGAAGCGGCGCCCGTCGTGGAGGACGCGGCGGTGGAAGCCGCGCCGGCGAAGCCCAAGCGTGCGCCGCGCAAGAAGAAACCCGCCCCGAGCGAAGCGGCGGTCGAGCCGACGCCCGAGGTGGCGGCGGAGGCTGCGCAGGCTGAGGCCGCCGCCGCGCCGGTGGTCGAGGCGCCCGTCGCCGAGCCTGCCGAAGCGGTTCCCGCCGAGGACGGCGCTGCTACCGAAGACGATGGCACGCCGCGCCGTGGCTGGTGGCAGCGCACCTTCGGCCAGTAACGCCCGGACGCATGGGATGAAGAAGCGCCGCTGCCCTTCCGGTTTCGACCGGCGCGCAGCGGCGCTTTTCCTTTGGCCGCGCCCGAACCACCTCTTCACGGCAGGTTCAGGGCGGTCATGGCATCGGCTCCGCCCGATGACCCGTCAGCAGATTACCAGACTGTTCCAGTTCATCGCCCTGGCGCTGGCGTCGCTCGCGCTCATGGCCCGCCCGGCGCTCGCCCAGCAGATATTGCGCGATGCGGAGACGGAGGCCTTCATGGCCGACATGTCCGGGCCACTGGTCAAGGCCGCCGGCATGGAGCCGAAGAACGTCCAGGTCATGGTGATCAACGACCCGGAGATCAACGCCTTCGTCGCGGGCGGCCAATATGTCTGGGTGCATAGCGGCCTGATCGCCCAGGCCGACAATGTGAACCAGCTGCAGGGCGTGGTCGCGCACGAGCTGGGCCATATCGAGGGCGGCCACATCATCCGTTCGGGTGAGGGGATCAAGGAAGCGACCGGCGTGACCCTGCTCAGCCTGGTGCTGGGCGCGGCCGCGATCGCGGCGGGCGGCGCGGAAGCGGGCATGGGCATATTGGGCCTTGGCCAGCAAGCGGCGATGACCAAGTTCCTCGCCTTTTCCCGCGCGCAGGAAAGTTCGGCCGACCTGGCCGGCGCGCGTTATCTCCATACAGCGGGCATAAGCGGGCGGGGTAGCCTCGAATTTTTCAAGAAGCTCCAGAATCAGGAATATCGCCTCGCCATCCCGCAGGACAATAGCTATGGCCGCACCCACCCGCTATCGGGCGAGCGCATCAATGTGCTGCGGGAGGTCTATGAGGTCGATCCGGCCTGGGACAAGCCGGTCGATCCGAAGCTGGAGGCCCGGTTCGAGCGGATCAAGGCGAAGCTGATCGGCTTCGTGTCCGAACCCACCCAGACGTTGCAGAAATATCCCGAAAGCGACCAATCGGTTCCGGCCCATTATGCCCGCGCCTATGCCTGGCACAAGAGCGCCTATCCAGAGAAGGCGCTGGATGAAGCGAACGCGCTGCTCGCCGCCGTGCCGCACGACCCCTATTTTCTGGAATTGAAGGGGCAGATACTGCTCGAAAGCGGCAAGCCGGCCGACGCCATCGCCCCGCTGCGCGAGGCGGTGAAGCTGACCAACCAGCCACTCATTTCCGTGCTCCTCTCCCATGCCCTGATCGCGACCGAGGATGAGGCCAATTTCGCCGAAGCCGAGCAGGTGCTGCGCCTCGCCGTGCAGAGGGATCGGGAAAATCCCTTCGCCTGGTATCAGCTGGGCGTCGTTTATGAGCGGCGCGGCGACATTCCGCGCGCGGCGCTGGCCACCGCCGAACGCTACGAGATGATGGCGCAATATCCGATGGCGCTGCGCAGCGCCGACGCGGCGATGCAGGGATTGAAGCCCGGCACGGTTGACTATCTGCGGGCACAGGATATCGCGATGGTCTCGCGCGCGGCGATCGAGCAGCAGCGAAAGAAAAGATAGTATGACAGACCAGACCCGGCCGAGCTTTCGCGCCGCTTTATCCAACAGGACCATGCAGATGACCCTTGGCGGTTTCGCCTTCCTCGCGGCCGCCGCCGGCGCCGCCCTCGCCGTGCAGGCGCCCGCTTCCGTCAGCGCCACCGACAAGGCGGCGATCGAGAAGATCGTGCATGACTATATTCTCGAACATCCCGAAATCATCCCCCAGGCGGTGGAGAAGCTTCAGGCCAAGCGCATGTCGAGCACCATCGACGCCAGCCGCAGCGCGCTCGAAACCCCCTATGCCGGGGCGTGGGAAGGGGCGTCCAATGCGGACGTCACCGTGGTCGAATTTTTCGATTATGCCTGCGGCTATTGTCGCGCCTCGCTGCCCGACCTCGCCAAGCTGGTCGGCGCCGACGCGAAGGTGAAGGTCGTCTATCGCGAACTGCCGATCCTGTCGGAAGAAAGCAGCGACGCGGCCAAGGTGTCGCTGCTCGCGGCGGAGCGCGGTCAATATATGCCCTATCACAAGGCGCTCTATGGCGCGGGCAAGGTGACGCGCGACACGATCTTCGCCGCGGCGGCCAAGGCGGGAATCACGAAGACGGAAGCCGAATCGGCGATCGCGTCGGGCAAATATGATTCGGAAATCCAGTCCAACATCGCCCTCGCCCAAAAATTGCAGGCGACCGGCACGCCGACCTTCGTCATCGGCGGCCAGGTGCTGAGCGGCGCGGTGGGCTATGACGCGCTCAAGGAAGGCGTCGCGGCGGCGCGGGGGAAATAACCGCCCTCTGAACGGGAGGAGAGAGGTGCTTCCGCCATTGACTTCCCGGCCCCTTTTCCCTATCGGACGCCCCCTGACTTGCGGCCGCTGCATAAGCGGCCCTTTTTTGTCACGCCCGATTCTCTATTTGTGTTGAGGAATGAACGATGAAGCGCACCTATCAGCCGAGCAATCTGGTTCGGAAGCGCCGTCACGGTTTCCGCGCCCGCATGGCGACCCCCGGCGGCCGCAATGTGATTCGCGCGCGCCGTTCGCGCGGCCGCAAGAGCCTGAGCGCCTGATCCCAACGCCTGAAAATGTCGCCGCGCCGGCCATGATGGTCCGGCGCGCGGATTTTCTGGCGGCCAATCGCGGACGCCGCGCCCCCATGCCGGGCTTTGTCCTGCTGGTGCGCGAGCGCGGCGACGGCGATCTGGCGATGCGTTACGGCATCACGGTCACGAAAAAAGTCGGCGGCGCCGTCATCCGCAACCGGATGAAGCGCCGCTTTCGCGTTCTGGCGCGCGAACTGCTCCCGGTCCATGGTGTCGCCGGGGCCGACCATGTGCTGATCGGCCGCGAAGGCGGGATCGAGCGCGATTTCGCGCTGCTCCACGCGGAACTGACCAAGGCGCTGGGCAAGGTGATGACCCGGCCGATCGACCCGCCGCGCGATCCGTCGCGGGGGAAAAAGCCGCACACGCCGCGAAAGGCGGGGCGGTGATCGCCCGGCTGCTCATCCTCCTGGCGCGCTTCTGGCAGCTTGGTCCCTCGCGCATCCTGCCCCCTACCTGCCGCTACGCCCCCTCCTGTTCGGAATATGGGATTCAGGCCGTGCGCAAATATGGCGCGATCAAGGGTAGCTGGCTGGGGTTCAAGCGGCTAATGCGTTGCCACCCATGGGGCGGCTCGGGCTACGATCCTGTTCCTTAAACACTGAATGCAACGACCGCGGAGCGCAAATAGCGTGGACGACAAGAAGAATATCATCCTGGCGGTGCTGCTGACCGCGGCCATCCTGTTCGGCTGGCCCTATGTCTCGCATTATTTCTTCCCGGCCGCCAATCCGCCGGCGACGAAGATCGAGGGCGGCAGGACCACGCCCGTCGCCGCGCCCGGCACCGACACGGCCGATGGCCCTGCCGTGATTCGCGATCGCGCATTGGTGCTGAAGGACAGCCCGCGCGTTCCGATACGCACGCCCAAGCTGGTCGGATCGATCAACCTGAAGGGCGCGCGCATCGACGACATCGTGCTGCCGACCTACAAGGAAACCATCGCCAAGGATTCGCCCGACGTCCGCCTCTACAGCCCCAGCGGCACGCAGGATGCCTATTTCGCCGGCTTCGGCTGGCAGGGTGAGGGCCTCAAGACGCCGACCAAGGACACGGTCTGGACCGCGCAGGGCAGGGAGCTGACCCCGACCAGCCCGGTCACGCTGAACTGGAACAATGGCGCGGGCCAGATTTTCGAGATCCGCCTGTCGGTCGACGAAAACTATATGATCACCGCCGCGCAGAAGGTGTCGAACACCGCCGCGGGCGCGGTGGGCGTGAAGCCTTATGCCTATATCAGCCGCAAGGGCCATTCGAAGGATATCTCGACCTGGACCATTCACACAGGTCCGATCGGGGTTTTCAACCATGCGGCCAACTACGACATCAATTTCGACAATCTGGACGGCCAGGAGCCGGGCTTTTTCGCTAGGCTGTTCGGCACCAAGGCCGTAGCCGGCGCTAATCCGTATAATTCGACCGGCGGTTGGGTCGGCTTTACCGACAAATACTGGCTTTCCGCTCTGGTTCCTGATCAGAAGGCTGTGATCTCGGGCCAGTTCCAAGGAGCCAACAAACAGTATCAGGCCGATATCTCGGTCGCTCAAACGCTTCTTCAGCCCGGCAAGGCGGTCACGCAGAACAGCCGCCTGTTCGTTGGGGCAAAGGAAGTGAAGACGCTCCAGGCTTATGAACGTGCGGGTATTCCTCTGTTCGACCGCGCAATCGACTGGGGCTGGTTCTACTGGTTCGAACAGCCGATCTTTGCGCTGCTCCACTGGCTGTTCACCGTCACAAGCAATTTCGGTGTGGCGATCATTTGCCTGACCTTCTGCGTCCGCGCGCTGATGTTCCCCGTAGCCCAGCGCCAGTTCGCCAGCATGGCGGCGATGCGCGCGGTGCAGCCGAAGATGAAGGCGCTCCAGGAAAAATATAAGGACGACAAGCAGCAGCTTCAGGTGAAGATGATGGAACTGTACAAGCAGGAGAAGGTGAACCCGCTCGCCGGCTGCCTGCCCATCTTCATCCAGATCCCGATCTTCTTCGCCCTCTACAAGGTGCTGATGCTGACGATCGAGATGCGCCACCAGTCCTTTGTGCTGTGGATCAAGGATCTGTCCGCGCCCGATCCACTGCACATCCTGAATCTGTTCGGCCTGTTGCCCTTCACCCCGCCGTCCTTCCTGGCGATCGGCGTGTTGGCGCTGTTGCTGGGCATTTCGATGTGGCTGCAGTTCAAGCTGAACCCGGCCCAGATGGACCCGATGCAGCAGCAGGTGTTCGCGATCATGCCGTGGATGATGATGTTCATCATGGCACCCTTCGCGGCGGGCCTGCTGGTCTACTGGATCACCAACAACTGCCTGTCGATGGCGCAGCAATGGTGGCTTTATCGCAAGCACCCGATGCCTGCGCCCGCGACGGCCGCGAAATAAGCCAAGGCGCCCCGCCCGTTTGGTTCGAGCCTCTCGACTTCGCTCGAGACAGGCTTGTCGGGAACGGTGCGCTACGCCTCTCGACAGGCTTGAAGTGAACGGAGTATTGTTATGAACGGCGAAGACCAGGCCGACCTCATCGAGGAAGCGCGCAAGCTCTTCGCCGGGCCGATCGCCTTCCTCAAGTCCGCGCCGGACCTTAAATTCCTGCCCGACATGGCGGTGAACGAGGTCGCCTTTGCGGGCCGCTCCAATGTCGGCAAATCGTCGCTGCTCAATGCGCTGACCAACCGCAACGGTCTGGCCCGCACGTCCAACACGCCCGGCCGCACGCAGGAGCTCAACTTCTTCGACGTGGGCGATCCGCTGCGCTTCCGCCTCGTCGACATGCCCGGCTATGGCTATGCCAAGGCGCCCCGGGATGTGGTCAAGAAGTGGCGCTTCCTGGTGAACGACTATCTGCGCGGGCGGGCGGCCTTGAAGCGCGCGCTGGTGCTGATCGACAGCCGCCATGGCATCAAGGATGTCGACACCGACATGCTCGACATGCTGGACGGTGCGGCGGTCAGCTATCGCATCGTCCTTACCAAGACCGACAAGATCAAGGCGAGCGAACTCGCGGCCGTCACGCAGCAGACCGCCGACGCGATCCGCAAGCGCCCGGCCGCCCATCCCGACATCATCGCCACGTCGAGCGAGAAGGGCATGGGGCTGGCCGAACTGCGCGCCGCGGTGCTGGAAAGCGTGACGCAGGGGTAATATCACCACATCCGTTCGTTTCGAGCGTAGTCGAGAAACGAGAAGCACTGCGCTATCCGCTTCTCGACACGCTCGAAGCGAACGGAGCTTGGATTATCTACTCAGGCCGCCTGCCGCTGCCCAGTCCGGCCCAGTTCCATGTCCATCAATATCTGCACCGATCGCACCGCGCCGCAAAAGGCGCAGGCGACCGCATCGCTGCACGCATGGGCGACCGGCGCGATTCGTCGGCCCTGCAACAGGTTGATCAGCATATTTTCATCCTCCGTCAGGGCCGGCCCGCGTCCGGTCTTCAGCCGACGGCCGAGCATGGTTTCGGTCAGCTCCAGCAGGCTGTCGATCGCGGGCAGCAACTGCGCCCAGCCATGATGGCCGAGCCGCCCGTGCAGCCGGATGAGCACGGGTTGCCCCGCGCGCCGCGCCGCGCTCCAGCAGCGCACGGCTTCAAGGAAAAGATAGAGGGCCGCCGGGCTATGGCGGGCGATCTGCGAAGAGGAATGAGTCATGGGATAGCCTTTTTGTGAAGCCTGTCCCCCTTTGTCCGGCTGCTCATTCTCTGCGGAACGAGTCGGCCCGTAAGTCTGTTAGGACGCTGTTATGTCCTGAAAATTTCACGATGACAGCGGCGGTGACACAGAACGGGCGGGATTTGCGCCCAAATGTCGTGACGCTCGCGCGCGCCAGCGGCTTGACGAACGGCCATTTCCTCAAGAAGGACGGCGGTTCGACAAGATCCGGGCGAAAGTCTAGATGGGATGTTCCCGCTGCCTGGCGGGATGAGTGGAGAAGAGATCATGCGCGCCGAAGCGCAGCAATATATCGACCGTATCGACGCCGCGCTGGACCTGCTGCGCCGTTTCCTCGACTGGGATCGCGCGCTGCGCCGGCTGGACGAGCTGAATGCGCGCGTCGAGGACCCGACCCTCTGGGAGAATCAGCGCCAGGCGCAGGAGGTGATGCGCGAGCGCACCCGGCTCGATTCGGCGATCGGCGCGACCCGCGCGATCGAAACGGAAAAGACCGACACCGCCGAACTTATCGAGATGGCAGATGCCGAAGGCGACGAGGACATGGTGTCCGAAGGCATCGCCTCGCTGAAGGCGCTGGCCGACCGGGCGGACGAGGATAAGATCAAGGCGCTGCTGGCCGGCGAGGCCGACGGCAGCGACACCTATCTGGAAATTCACGCCGGCGCAGGCGGCACCGAAAGCCAGGACTGGGCCGAAATCCTCAGCCGCATGTATCGCCGCTGGGCCGAACGGCGGGGCTTCAAAGTGGAGCTGGTCGATTATCAGGCCGGCGAAACCGCGGGCATCAAGTCGGCGACCTTCCTGTTCAAGGGCGAGAATGCCTATGGCTATGCCAAGACCGAAAGCGGCGTCCATCGCCTGGTCCGCATCAGCCCCTATGACAGCGCGGCGCGCCGCCACACCAGCTTCTCGTCGGTCTGGGTCTATCCGGTGATCGACGACAATATTGATATCGAGGTCAAGGAAAGCGACCTCAAGATCGACACCTATCGCGCATCGGGTGCGGGCGGCCAGCACGTCAACACCACGGACTCCGCGGTCCGCATCACTCACGTCCCCTCGGGCATCATCGTGGCGTCACAGAATGACCGGTCGCAGCACAAGAACCGCGCGACGGCCATGAACATGCTGAAGGCGCGCCTCTACGAGGCCGAACTGCGCAAGCGCGAGGAAGCGGCGTCGACCGACTATGCCGCCAAGACGGAGATTGGCTGGGGCCACCAGATTCGCTCCTATGTGCTCCAGCCCTATCAGCTGGTGAAGGATCTGCGCACGGGCGTCACCTCCACCTCGCCGGACGACGTGCTCGACGGCGCGCTCGACCCGTTCATGGCTGCCGCCTTGAGCCAGAAGGTGACGGGCGAGAAGGTCGATGTGGAGGATGTCGACTGATGCTTCGGGCGGTTGTGGCGGGCACGCTTGTCCTGCTCGCCGCCTGTGACCGGCTGACCGGCGGCAATGAGGCCGATCGTCCCGCCGCCGCGCAGGATTTCCCCCGCGCCGATCGCCCGGTCGCACCGATCGTGTCGACCCGCTGGTCGAGCGAAGAGGCGCGCGACCGCGTCAACGAGGCGGAGGACATCATGGACCGGGCCAAGGTCCGACCCGGCATGACGGTGGCGGATCTGGGCGCGGGAGAGGGCTATTATACCGTCCGCCTAGCCCAGCGCGTCGGCGCCAAGGGCCGCGTCCTCGCCGAAGACATATTGCCCGAAGTGATAGAGGCGCTGTCCCGCCGCATCACGCGCGAGAAATGGGACAATGTCAGCGTCAAGCTGGGCGCACCCGAAGATCCCCGGCTGCCCGAAAACAGCTTCGACCGTATCTTCATGGTCCATATGTATCATGAAATTTCAGAGCCTTACGCCTTTCTCTGGCATCTCAGCCCCGCGCTCAGAAAGGATGGCGAGCTGATCGTGGTCGACGCCGACCGGCCGACCGACCAGCATGGCACGCCGCCGCGCCTGCTGGCCTGCGAAATGGCCGCCATGGGCTTCCGCATGGAGCAGCTGATCCCCAAGCCCACCGCCGGCGGCTATTTCGCGCGCTTCCGCCGCATCGCGGCACGGCCCGATCCGGCCAGCATCGTCCCCTGCGCCTTCACTGGTCCCGAAAAACAGGGTTAACGATCAAATTCAGCGACACCCTTCTTCGCACCTGCGTTAGGCTTGTGCAGTCGGGGAGATCAGCAATGATTGACAACGAGTCCCTGGTCGCCGCGCGTCGGGCGGTGCGCCTCAAATTATTCGAACCGGTGGTGTTGCGGGTTCGCGGCGTTGCCGAGCGCGCGCATCTGCTGGACCTGTCGATGACCGGCGCGCTTGCGCATTGCGAGCATCCCCCTTTCACCGGGGACGCCGTGAGGATCGAGGGAGAGACGCTGGCGGTTGGCGGCCGCGTGATGTGGGTGCTGGGCAAGCGCTTCGGCGTCCATTTCGACCGGGCACTGACCGAGGTGACAGTCCTGCGCGTCGTGGAGGGGAACTAAACAGCTAGGTTTGTCCGAACTGGGTGGGTAGGCGACGCATTCTCCCCTCTCCTTCAGGGGGAGGGGCTATCAAGGTCCGCTTCTGGCCGTTCCCCGCCCTTACCCCTTCCGCCGCCAGCGCCGGAAAAGCGACACGCCCAGGAAACCGCCACCCACCACCGCCGCGATCGCGCCCCCTGCCGACGCCAACGCCCAGGCGCCGGCCGCGAGCAGGCCCGTCAGGAAATCGACGATGATGAGGGTCAGGTGAATCATGTCAGGAACAAGCCGGCGCTAATGCCCCAGTTCCTTGGCTTCCTGATATTTCAGTTCCAGAAACCGGTTCTGGGTCGCCAGCTTGTCGAGGTCGCCGCTTGCCAATGTCTCGGTCATGCGCGCGATTTCGGCGTCGATGACGCCCAGCCCGTCGATCAGTTGCTTCTCGGGAACCCGGCCATTGCGCTCCTCGCGCCGCAACGGCTCGGGGATCGACTGATAGCCGGTGACGAGTTCGGGCAGATGATCGGACAACAGTTTGCGGATTTCCTGCGCGGCCGGTTCCTGCTCGCCCAGCCGTTCCAGCTGCGGCGCCAGCGTCTCCAGCCGCACGCCGATACTGTCGACCAGCGTGACGGCGGGGGCGGGCAGCGCCTTGCGCTGATTTTCCAGCCATATCTCGGTCTTGAGCGGCAGGGCGGTGAGTTCGGTCGCGGCAAGCGCCTCCGTCCGCACCCGGCCTTCCAAGGGCAGGAGCGCGATCAGCAGCACCGCCGCGATCATCACGCCCAGTGCGATCATGACGCCGGTGATGCCCAGCGGCATGACGAATCCCGCCACTGCGCTGCCCAGCACCACCGCCAGCACCGCCCAGAAGGCATATTTGACCTTGCGCATCAGCCCGGCATTGCGGCGCTGGCGTGCGCGTGTGGACAGGCTCTGCCCCCGCTCGCTATGGCGGCGCAGCACGGCTTCGGCATCGGCCAATACGCGGTCGGAGCGGCTCATGCCCCGCCCTCCATCAAAGCCGTTCGGTTCGAGTAGCCGTCGAGCCTGTCGAGACGGTGTATCGAGAACAGTTCTCGACAAGCTCGAACCGAACGGATGGGAACAGAGGGCATCAAAATCACCCCTCGATCGCGCTCAGCAGCGGATTGTCCACGCGCGCTTCCTTCGCGGCCTGCGCTTGCCCCTCAGCGCGAGCGATATAGCCTTTGGACTTTTCCACCTCGTTCGACAGCGTGTTCACCGTCGTCTTCATATTCTCCAGCGCCTTCATCTTGAACGTGTCGATATTGTCCATCGTGTCGTAGATATTCTGGAAGGCGCGCTGGAGCGTCTCGATCGGGATGGTGCTGGACGCGGCCTGCTCATGAATCTGCGCGGTCTGGCTCTTGAGCAGTTCGCCGGTGCGGTCGATCATGTTGGCGGTGGTGGTGTTGAGTGCGGTGATCTGCTCCAGCACCAGCCTTTGCCCGACCAGCGCCTGCGCGACCGTCACCGCCGTGCGCAGCGCGGCCACGGTCGTCGTGCTGGCGCGATCGACGCCCTTCACCAGCTCGACATTATTCTTCTTGACCAGGTCGAGCGCCAGATAGCCCTGCACCGTCACCGCCATCTGCGTCAGCAGGTCCTGCGTGCGCTGGCGGATGTAGAAAAGCGCGCTTTCGCGGATCGCCTTGGCCTTGGCCGGATCGGTCGAATCCAGTTCCAGCGCCTTGGATTCCAGCCGCGCGTCCATCGTCTTGCTGATATGGATCATCTGCTCCAGGCGACCCATGGTCTGCCACATATTCTGGCGTTCCACGTCGATCGCGGCATTGTCCTTGATCAGCACGTCCTTGCCGCTGGCGAGGCTGCCCAGGATCGAATTGATGTGCCCCTGCGCGCTCTTATAGCCGTCGAAATAGTCGCGCATCCTGTTGCCGAAGGGGATGATCCCGAACAGCTTCTTGGGCGCCAGCAGGCTGCCGCGCTTACCGGGGTCGAGATCCTCCACCGTGCGGCGCAGTTCGGCGAGGTCGGCACCGACCTTGGTGTCGCTATCCATCGCGCGCACCGGCCGGTCGAGGAAGCGGTTGCTATGGCCGGCGGCTTCGGCAATTTCCTTGCGGCCCATATTGGTCAGCTGGTCGACCCGCACGCCGAATTCCGGCGAATTGGCGTCCTGCGCGACGAGATCGGCGATGAAGGCGTCGACCTTCTCGTCCAGTTTTGACCTCTTCTCCTCCTCGATCGGGACGAGGCCCGCCGCCTTTTCGGGTGTGACCACGGGCACCGGGTCGGGCGGCGTCAGATTGAGCGTGTCAGCGGTAGCGGTCGGCGCGGTCGAAGCCATGTCATCTCCCAGAAGCCAGTGGCGGCCCTTTGACTGTCATATGTGCATAAAACAGTCGGGCTGCAAGTCTGCGCGCCTGCTATAAAGCCTCCGCCCATGCCATTGCAATCGCTCGGCCGTCGGTTAGCATGGTGGTATGACGGGAGGGGAGGCCGGATGACGCAGCGGAATGAGGATGTCCTGATCGCGGCGGTGGCGGCCGATCCGCGCTATGTCGCGCTGGCGGCGCGGCGGGCGCGGCTGGGCTGGTGGCTCTCCGCCATCATCTTCTTCGCCTTCGTCGGCTATCTGCTGCTGATCGCCTTCGACAAGGCATTGCTGGGCGCCCCGATCGGGGCGGGCGTGACGTCAATCGGCATCCCCATCGGCCTTGGCCTCATCCTGCTCGCGATCGCGCTGACCGGCCTCTATGTCGCCCACGCCAATCGCCATCATGATGCGCAGATGGCGCAAATCCTGAAGGACCATGGGGCATGAGGGCGTGGCTGGTCGCGCTCGCCCTGATTCCAACCCCCGCCTTCGCCGCCGCGCTGGAGGGGGAAGCGCAGCGCCAGCCCGTCAACTGGGTGGCGATCGCCATGTTCGTCGCCTTTGTCGGGCTGACGCTCTGGATCACCAAGGCGGCGGCGGCGCGGACCCGCACCGCGTCGGATTTCTACACGGCGGGCGGCGGCATCACCGGCTTCCAGAACGGCCTCGCCATGGCGGGCGACTATATGTCCGCCGCCTCCTTCCTCGGCATTTCGGCGCAGATCTTCAATGACGGCTATGACGGCCTCATCTACTCCACCGGCTTTCTGGTGGGCTGGCCGATCCTGCTCTTCCTGATGGCGGAGCGGCTGCGCAATCTCGGCCGCTTCACCTTTGCCGATGTCGCTTCCTACCGCTTCGCCCAGCCGCCGGTGCGCAGCTTCGCGGCGGTCAGCACGCTATTGGTGGTCAGCTTCTATCTGATCGCGCAGATGGTGGGGGCGGGGCAGCTCATCAAATTGCTGTTCGGCCTGCCCTATGCGCTGGCGGTGGTGATCGTCGGCGCGCTGATGATGCTCTATGTCCTGTTCGGCGGGATGCGCGCCACGACCTGGGTCCAGATCATCAAGGCGGTGCTGCTGCTGGGCGGGGCCAGCTTCATGGCGCTGATGGTGCTGGCGCAGACGGGCTTCAGCCTCGAAACCCTGTTCGCCCGCGCCGTGGAGGTGAAGACGCAGGCGGCGCTGGCCGACGGCGCCAGCGCCGCCGAAGCCGCCACGCGCGGCCGCTCCATCATGGCGCCGGGCAATTTCATCAAGGACCCGGTGTCCGCCATCTCCTTCGGCCTGGCGCTGATGCTCGGCACGGCGGGCCTGCCGCATATCCTGATGCGCTTCTTCACCGTCCCGGACGCGAAGGAAGCGCGCAAGTCCGTCCTGTGGGCGACCGGCTGGATCGGCTATTTCTATATATTGACCTTCATCATCGGCTTCGGTGCGATCGTGCTGGTGGGGACGGACGCCGGCTATCTGGACGGGGAGGGCGCGCTGCGCGGCGGCGGCAATATGGCGGCGATCCACCTCGCCCACGCGATCGGCGGCAATGCGTTTCTGGGCTTCATCTCGGCCGTGGCCTTCGCGACCATCCTCGCGGTCGTCGCGGGACTGACGCTTTCGGCCGCCTCTGCGGTCAGCCATGACCTCTATGCCACCGTGTTCCGGCATGGCCGAGCCAGTTCGGCGGACGAACTGCGCGTGTCGCGGCTGACGACTTTGGCGCTCGGCGCGCTGGCGGTGCTGCTGGGGCTGCTGTTCGAAAAGCAGAATGTCGCCTTCATGGTCAGCCTCGCCTTCGCGCTGGCGGCGTCGGGCAATTTCCCGGTGCTGATCCTGTCGCTGCTCTGGAGCGGCTGCACCACGCGCGGCGCGGCCTGGGGCGGGACGATCGGGCTGCTGACCGCCTTCGTCCTGACCCTGTTGTCGCCGGCGGTGTGGACCACCACCTTCGGCCTTGGTCCCGCGCCTTTCCCATATAGTTCGGCCGCGATCTTCTCGGTCCCGGCGGGGTTCATCGCCATCTGGCTGATCTCCCTGTTCGACGGATCGCCGCGCGCTGCGGTCGACAAGGCGGGCTATCCGGCGCAGCGGGTGCGGGCCGAAACCGGCATCGGCGCGTTCGCCGCCAGCGACCATTGAACCTTCCGCCTCTCCTCGCGTTGCGTGCGCAAGGAGAGACAGGATGGACCAGCAACTGAAACCCGCAGAGACATTGGCGGCCGGCCGCAAGCCGGTCTTCCCCGGCGAAAGCGACGCCTATGCCAAGGCGCGGCAGGCGCTGTTGGCGGAGGAGATCGAATTTCGCCGCCACATGACGCGCCTCGTCGAGCAGCGTCAGGCATTGCCGCCCGGCCCTTTGATCGGAAAACATTATCGCTTCAAGGACGAACAGGGGTTCGAGGTCGGCCTGTCCGACCTGTTCGGCGACAAGGACACGCTCGTCGCCTATTTCTGGATGTACGGCCCCGAACGCGAGCGTCCCTGCCCGATGTGCACCAACTGGATCGGCTCGGTCGACGGCAACGCCGCCGACATCAAGCAGCGCGTCGCCTACAAGATATTGGGCCGCAGCCCGGTCGAACGGCAATTCGCCTTCGCGCAGGAGCGGGGCTGGCGCAACACCGACTTCGTCCAGACGATCGGGGACGATTATGCGCGGGACCTCGACCTGCTCCAGCCCGACGGCGAATATCCCGCGCTGGTCGTGTTCCGAAAGGATGGCGGCGGCATCCGCCTTTTCTGGATGAGTGAGATGACGCACGACATGGCCGATCCGGGCCAGGACCCCCGCGACGCGCCCGACATCGCCGCGCTCTGGTCGATCCTCGACCTGACGCCGGAGGGCCGGCCGCCGGACTGGTATCCCAAACTACGTTATTGATCATGCACCCGTCATTGCGAGCGGAGCGAAGCAATCCAAGGGCGCGCCGATGGATTGCTTCGCTCCGATCGCAATGACGAGAAAAGGGCTTATCGCGCGCCCTCGGCGTAGTAACGCTCCATGTCGAGCCGCATCTGGTGCAGCGCTTCCGGGTTCAGATAGACCATGTGGCCGGCCGGATAATATTTGAACTGGAGGTTCTGGCGCAGGTTCGGCTCCAGCATCATGTGCTTCAGGTCGCGCTCGGTCGAAAAGAAGGGCGTGGCCATGTCGTACCAGCCGTTCAGGGACAGCACGCGCAGATGCGGATTGGTGCGCATCGCGGCGCTGAGGTCGGCGGTCACATCCGCGACATTCTGCTTGCCGCCATCGGGTGCCTCGTGGCTCCAGTCCCATTTGAAATCGCCGCCCTCGCGCGCGCTCAGGCGATAGCTAAGGTCGGTCTTGTAGCCGATCTGGCGCGTCACCTGATCCAGGAAGCTGCCGACATAGAGGCCGGTGATGCCGGTGCTCGACGGATCATATTCCGGCTCCTCGCCCGCCGCGTCGGCGTCGATGCCCTTGTAGCGGCTGTCGAAGCGCCCGACCGTCTCATGCTCGTCGCGCAGCAATTCCTTGCGGAAGCGGGACAGGCTGACGCGCAGGTTTGCGCGCTTCAGATAATCCACCGACAGGCCAGTGAAGCGGCTCAGTTGCTGGGCGATCCGGTCGGTTTCCTCCGCCGTAATATCTTGCCCCTTCAGCAGCGCCGTGGCGTAGGGACCGTTGGCGAAAATGCGCGATTCCTCGACAAACTGCTCCAGGCTGGCGGGACGGCCGCCGGGCACGCGGTTATGATACCAAGCGGTGGCGGCATAGCTCGGAATATAGCCGACATGGATGGTGTCGAAGCCCGACTGGCGCACGCCGTAATTCATGATCGACGACAGCAGCACCACGCCGTTCAGCGCCAGCCCGCGATCCTCCAACTGATAGGCGAGCGCTCCCGACCGGGTCGTGCCATAGCTTTCGCCGAAAATATATTTGGGCGACGCCCAGCGCCCATTCTTCGTGGTGTAGCGGATGATCGCCTTGGCGAAGGCGTCGACATCCTGGTCCACGCCATAAAAGTCGGACGGCTTGGCATCCCCCAGCGGCCGGGAATAGCCCGCGCCGATCGCATCCAGATACACCATGTCGGTGCTGCCGATCAGGCTGTCATTGTTCGGGCCGACATCGAAGGGGGCGGGCTTCACCGCCTCGGGATTGCTGGTGCGCACATGCTCCGGCGCGAAGCTGCCCATGCGCAGCCACAGCGACGAGGAACCGGGACCGCCATTGTAGAAGAAGGTGACGGGGCGGTTCTTACCCGCAGCCGTATAGGCGGTGTAGAACATGCTCGCGACCGGCTTGCCCTTTTCGTCGCGGATGGTGAGCGTGCCGGCGGTCTGGGTGTAGGGGATGCTCTTCCCATCGACGCGGGCCGTGCCCTTGCCGCTCTGGGTGACTTCCTCGACCGGCGCGCTGGCCCAGTTGGCCGCGACCTGCTCGGCCACCTTGTCGGCATGTTGCTTGGCGGCGTCGGGCGCGTCCTTCTGCGCGAGAGCAGGGGAGGAGAGGGCGATGAGAGAAGCGAAGGCGAAGGTGGCGGCAGACCGCATGAGGGGAAGGCTCCTTGCAGGATATGGTATATTATCAGCGACGCTCGGCACCATAGAAAGCTCGTCATTTGGGGCAAGGAGTTATTGCACCAATGTATAGCAGCGTTCGACCTCCGGTCTGCTTCTCCGGGGAAATCTTCGTCGGATCGGTCGACCCGCCCCGTCAACCCGTCCGTCGTCCACCTGTCACCCTTGCCGCAACGCATCATTTCCTGTAGGGGCGCGCCCGAAGCCTCTGCGCGGCCTAGTGTCGGCCAGGGGAGCCCATATCCCGAAGGCCCATCATGTCCCTGCGTAACATCGCGATCATCGCGCACGTCGACCATGGCAAGACCACGCTCGTCGACCAGCTTTTCCGCCAGTCCGGCACCTTCCGCGACAACCAGCGCGTCGAAGAGCGCGCGATGGACTCCAACGACCTCGAAAAGGAACGCGGCATCACCATCCTGGCGAAGCCGACCTCGGTCGAGTGGACGCCGCCGGCCGGTGGCGAATCCGTTCGCATCAACATCGTCGACACCCCCGGCCACGCCGACTTCGGCGGCGAAGTGGAGCGCATCCTCTCGATGGTCGACGGCGTCGTCCTGCTGGTCGATTCGTCGGAAGGCGCGATGCCGCAGACCAAGTTCGTGACCGGCAAGGCGCTGGCGCTGGGCCTCAAGCCCATCGTCGTCGTCAACAAGGTCGATCGTCCCGACGAGCGCATCCAGGAAGTGCTGGACGAAGTGTTCGACCTGTTCGTGTCGCTCGACGCCACCGACGAACAGCTCGACTTCCCCGTCCTCTATGCGTCGGGCCGCAACGGCTACGCCAATGAAGATCCGTCGGCGCGCGCCGGCACGCTTCAGCCGCTGTTCCAGAAGATCGTCGACCATGTGCCGCCGCCGGCGCTGGACGTCGACGCGCCCTTCACCTTCCTGGTGACGCTGCTCGACCGCGACAATTTCCTCGGCCGCGTGCTGACCGGCCGTGTGACCAGCGGCAAGGTCAAGGTGAACCAGGCGATCCACGCGCTCGACATGGACGGCAATGTGATCGAAACCGGCCGCGCGTCGAAGATCATGTCCTTCCGCGGCCTCGACCGCGTGCCCGTGGACGAAGCGCAGGCGGGCGACATCATCTCGCTCGCGGGCCTGACCGTCGCAACCGTGGCCAACACCATCGCCGACACCGGCGTCAGCGAACCGATCCAGGCCCAGCCGATCGATCCGCCGACCCTGTCGATGCGCTTTGCCGTCAATGATTCGCCGATGGCCGGCCGCGAAGGCAGCAAGGTGACGAGCCGCATGATCCGCGACCGTCTGGAGCGCGAAGCCGAATCCAACGTCGCCATCAAGGTGACGGAGAGCGAGGACAAGGACAGTTTCGAAGTCGCCGGCCGCGGCGAACTCCAGCTGGGCGTGCTCATCGAAACCATGCGCCGCGAAGGGTTCGAGCTGGGCATCAGTCGCCCGCGCGTGCTGTTCGGGACCGATGAGGACGGCAACAAGACCGAGCCTTATGAAACCGTCATGATCGACGTCGATGACGAATTTTCCGGCACGGTCGTCGAGAAGATGAACCTGCGCAAGGCCGAGATGACCGACATGCGTCCCTCGGGCGGCGGCAAGACCCGCATCACCTTCTCCGCTCCCTCGCGGGGCCTGATCGGCTATCATGGCGAATTCCTGTCCGACACGCGCGGCACCGGCATCATGAACCGCCTGTTCGAGAAATACGGTCCCCACAAGGGCAAGATCGAAGGCCGCAAGAATGGCGTGCTGATCTCGAACGGCGCGGGCGAGGCCAATGCCTATGCGCTCGGTCCGCTCGAAGAGCGCGGCGTGCTGATGGTGGGCGTGGGCGAAGCGCTCTACGAAGGCATGATCATCGGCGAAAACGCCAAGACCGAAGATCTTGAAGTCAACCCGATGAAGTCGAAGGCGCTGACCAACTTCCGCGCGTCGGGCAAGGACGACACCGTCCGCCTGACCCCGCCGTGGAAGATGACGCTGGAACAGGCCATCGCCTATATCGACGATGACGAGCTGGTCGAGGTGACGCCCAAGACCATCCGCCTGCGCAAGCGCTACCTCGACCCGAACGAGCGCAAGCGCATGAGCCGCGCCAAGGCGGCCTGATCGCTTCTGAATGGCTTTGAAAAGGGGCCGCTGTCGCAGGGCAGCGGCCCCTTTTCGTTTCGCCCCGTCATCCGCCGTTACAAATCGGCTACATTGCGCAATCGCGCCGCGACATGGCGCCGCTACAGCCTGCCCTTGGGAGGGTCCGCAAGGACAGAAGGGACTGGGTAGATGAGCGGAACGACGGACGAAGCGCACGACCATGGGTTGCTGCACGATCTGGAACGGATGCGCGCGCTGGCGCGGGAGAGCATCGGGCGGCGGCGCACCTTGCGTCTGCTCTTTTCGGCGAGCGGCGCGGCGCTGATCGGCGCGTGCGGTGGCGGTTCAGGCAGCAGCAGCTCGACGACCACCGCGACGCCGACCCCCACGCCGACCCCGACTCCCACACCAACGCCGACCCCCACGCCGACGCCGACGCCGACCGGCACATGCGTCACCGATCCGGAGGAAACCAACGGGCCCTATCCGGCGGACGGCTCCAACAGTCGCAACGGCACGGTCGTCAATGTGCTGGATGACAGCGGCATCGTCCGCAGCGACATCCGGTCGAGCTTCGGTTCGTCCACCACCACGGCAACCGGCCTTTACACGCAACTGACCATCACGGTGGTCAACACCAACGGCAGTTGCGCGCCGCTCGAAGGCTATGCCGTCTATATCTGGCACTGCGATGTCGAGGGCGACTATTCGCTCTATGACCTGCCCAGCGAGAATTATCTGCGCGGCGTCGGCGTAACCGACGCCAATGGCCAGGTGACGTTCACCACCATCTTCCCCGGTTGCTATGATGGGCGCTACCCGCATATCCATTTCGAGGTCTATGCCAGCGCGGCGCGGGCGACCAGCTATTCCAACCGGTTGCTCTGCTCGCAATTCGCGATGCCCGCCGCGGCGTGCAGCACGGTCTACGCGACCAGCGCCTACAGCAGCAGCCGAACCAACTATGCCGGCGAAAGCATCAGCAGCGACGGCATCTTCGGCGACAATACGACCGCGCAACAGGAAGCAATGACGATCAGCATGACCGGCGACACCACCAACGGCTTCACCGGCACGGTGACGGTCGGGCTGGCGATCTGACCGGCGCTGGGACAGGAATGGCGCGGATGCCTTTGCAGCTGACCCCTTCACCCGATATGCTGGCCGCCACGATGGATGGTTCACGCATATTGGTGGTCGACGATGACGCGGACATCCGCGCGCTTCTATCCGATTTTCTCGAACAGCATGGCTTCGCCGTGACGGCGGTGGCGGACGGGGCGGGCATGGACCGCGCCCTGTCGGCCCAGGATTTCGACATCGCCGTGCTCGACGTCATGATGCCGGGAGAGGATGGCCTGTCGATCCTGCGGCGGCTGTCGGCGCGCGGCGGATTGCCCGTCATCATGCTGTCGGCGATCGGCAGCGACGTCGACCGGATCGTCGGGCTGGAAATGGGGGCGGAGGATTATCTGCCCAAGCCCTGCAACCCGCGGGAACTGCTCGCCCGCATCCGCACTGTGCTGCGCCGCCACCGCCGCCAGACGATGGAGCCGTCAGTCGCGGGTGGGCAGCGGCTGCGCTTTGCCGGCTGGCAGATCGACATGGGCGCGCGCCTGCTGACCGATCCCGACAATGTCGTCGTCACCCTGACCGATGGCGAGTTCCGCCTGCTGCGCGCCTTCATCGAACATCCGCGCCGGGTGCTGAGCCGCGACCAGCTGCTCGACTATTCGGCCGGCAGCGAGAGCGAGAGCTATGACCGCGCGATCGACGTGCAGGTCAGCCGCCTGCGCCGCAAGCTGGAGCGCGGCGCGAAGGGAGAGGGGGCAAGGGGAGAGGGCGTTGACGAGCTGGTCCGCACCATCCGCAACGAAGGCTATATGTTCACGGCCGAGGTGCGCCCGGCGTGAATCCCCGCCTGGATCGCTTCAACCCGTCGATCCTGACGCGCATCGTCGCGCTGGTCGCGGCGACGCTGCTGTTGGCGCTGGGCGCGATGATGCTGGTCGCCTTTCGCGGCCCGCCGCCCCATGCCCGGCCGATGTTCCTGACGGAGGCGGCGCAACTGTTGCGCGCCGGCGCCGGCGGCCCGTCGGCCTGGAGCGTCACCCGCTATCGTTCCGACCGGGCGCCGGCGGCCGAACCGGATCAGCAGATGGACGCGCAGGCGCAGGCGCAACTCGCCGCGCTGCTGGGCGTCCCGGTTCAGGATGTCCGCCTGCTGCGCGATCGACCGCCACCTCATATTCGCGACATGGCGATGCGGGCGGAACGGGAACAGGGACCGGTCATGCTGCGCCGCGCCTTTGTGCTGGCGCAGCGGACCGGCGACGGCTGGACCGTCATCCAGGCCTGGCAGGGTGCCAATCTGCGCTGGTACGCTATCACCTTGTCGCTGATGGCGGGCATTTTCATCCTGTTGCTGCTGCCGGCCTATTGGGTCGCGCGGCGCATCACCCAGCCGATCCGCCAATTGGCGGAGGGCGCCGCGACCGAAAGCCCCGAGCGCGCCGAGCCGCTGCCGCTCACCGGCCCGCCGGAGGTGCGCGCCGTGGGCGCGGCCTATAATTATATGCGCGCGCGCATCGCCGACTATCTCAACGAACGCACCGCCATGCTGGTGGCGATCGCGCATGATCTGCGCACGCCGATGACGCGCCTGTCCTTCCGGCTGGAGCAGCTGCCCGACGCCGCACGCGCAAAGGCGCAGGCGGATGTCGAGGAAATGCGCGCCATGGTGACGGATTTGCTCGATTATATGCGCGGCGGATCTGCGGGTGCGGAGAGGGTGCGCATCGACCTGTCCGCCATCGTCGAGACGCTGGCCGACGATCTCGCTGACATGGGACAGGATGTGACCGTGACGCGGAGCGCGCGCGCCGTGGTGCGGGGCGATGCGGTGGGGCTGCGCCGCTGCGTGGCCAATCTGGTGGAAAATGCCGTCCGCTATGGCGGCTCGGCCCGCATCGCCATTGCGGTCACGGGCGGCCGGATCACCGTCGCGGTCGAGGATGACGGACCGGGCGTCCCCCCCGACACGATCGACCGGCTGTGCGAGCCCTTCTATCGCGGCGAAGTCTCGCGCAACCGGGAAACCGGCGGCGTGGGGCTGGGGCTGGCGATCGCCCGTTCGATAGCGGAAAGCCATGGCGGCGCGATCGGCTTCGCCAACCGGGCCGAAGGCGGCCTGCGCGCCAGCTTGGCGCTGCCGCTGGACCAGTAGGTCCGGCGCGACGACGCCCGCCGATCAGGTCGTTGATCGCCAAAGCGGCTGGCCATCCCCATGCCGCGCCCATATAGTCGCGCCGTTTGTCATTTCCCGCGAAAGCGCTTCATGCATCTTCTCATCGGCCTTGCCGGCATTCTGCTGATCCTCGCCATTGCCTTCGCTCTTTCCTCTGACCGCCGCGCTATCAAACCGCGGGTTGTGGGCGCGGCGTTTCTGCTTCAGGCGGGAATCGCGATGCTGGTCCTCTATGTCCCGGCGGGCCGCGCCGTCATCGGCGGCATGTCGCATGGCGTCGCCAATCTGCTCAGCTATGCGCAGGCGGGCACCAACTTCATCTTCGGCCCGCTGGCAAAGCCCGAAATCGGCGGGGCCAGCTTCGCCATCGCCGCGCTGCCGGTGATCATCTTCTTCGCCAGCCTGGTGTCGATCCTCTATTATCTGGGCATCATGCAGTTCATCGTCCGCTGGGTCGGCGGCGCGATCGAGACGGTGACGGGCGTGTCCAAGGTGGAAAGCCTGTGCGCCGCCGCCAATATCTTCGTGGGCCAGAGCGAAAGCCCGCTCGTCATCCGCCCCTATCTGGCGGGCCTGAACGGTCCCCAGCTTTTCGCGGTGATGACCAGCGGCATGGCCGGTGTCGCCGGCACCATCCTTGCCGCCTATGCCTCGATGGGGATCAAGATCGACTATCTGCTCGCGGCCAGCTTCATGTCCGCGCCCGGCGGCCTGCTGATGGCGAAGATCATGATGCCCGACGTGCGCCCGGCGCAGATCGAGCTGCCGCTGGGCGACCATCCCGACGTCCATCTGCCCGAAGCCCGCATCAGCGGCGCCGGTCCCGCCGCGCTGCTGCCCGAAGGGACGCCGGGCGAACCCATGCCCGTCGCCACCCATGATGAGGAAAAACCCGCCAACATCATCATGGCCGCGGCGCAGGGCGCGCAGACCGGCGTCAAGCTCGCCGTCGCCGTGGGCGCCATGGTGCTCGCCTTCGTCGCGCTGGTTGCGTTGGCGAACGGCATCCTCGCGGGGATTGGCGGCTGGTTCGGCTATCCCGATCTCAGCTTCCAGATGCTGCTCGGCTATGTTTTCTCGCCGGTCATGTATCTGCTCAACATCCCCTGGAACGAAGCGCAGGTGGCGGGTGGCCTGTTCGGCACCAAGGTCGTGCTCAACGAATTCGTCGCCTATATCAATCTCGGCCAGGTTCAGGGTCAGCTGTCGCCCGCGACCATTGCCGTCATCACCTTTGCCTTGTGCGGCTTCGCCAATTTCAGCTCGATCGCGATCCAGATGGCGGTGACGGGCAACCTCGCCCCCAATCAGCGGCCGATGATCGCGAAGCTCGGGCTCAAGGCGCTGGTCGCGGGCAGCCTCGCCAATCTCATGAGCGCGGCGCTGGCCGGCCTGATGCTGAGCCTTTGAACCAAATCAGGACGCACCCGTAACGGAAGCCCTACCGCTCGGGTTCATAATCCGCTATGGTTAACGCATGGGGGCAAAATTATTTTTCATGGCTGCTGTCGCGGCCTTGGGCTGGTCGGCGGTCGGCGCTGCGCAGGCGCCGAAGCCCGGCACATTGGAAACCTATAAGGACTGGACCATCGGGTGCGACAATCGCAACCGATGTGAAGCCGTGTCGCTCCTGCCCGACGGCGGGGAATGGCCGGACAATCCAGTGATGGTCGGCGTGGCGCGCGGCGCTGGGCCGGACGCGGCGGTCGAAGTCTGGGTCAGCCGCGATGCCAAGGGCGGGGGCGATGTCAGCTTCCATGTCGACGGACGCATGGTGGCGAGCGTCCCGAGCAAGGATGGCGAAGCGACGTTGCGCGGGCCACAGGCCGCGGCGCTCGCCATCGCCATGGCGCGGGGCGCCGTGCTGGAGGTGCGCGCCGGCAACCGCCTGCTCGGCCGGCCCTCGCTCGCCGGATCGGGCGCTGCGCTGCGCTACATGGATGCACGGCAGGGGCGGGCCGGCACCAGCACCGCGCTGGTCGCGACCGGCGCATTGGGACCGCTTGCTGTGCGTGCCGCGCCGCCCACGCCGGAAATCCGCCGCGCTCCCGTCCCCGCCGGCGCCGCGCCCGCGTCGCTCTGGCGCGAGGAACTGACCGCGCTTGGCAAATTCACCGGCTGCGCCGACGAGATGCGCGGCGCCCAGCCGCCCGAACTCCACCGCCTGTCGAAGACCGAGACGCTGATCCTGGTTCCCTGCGGCAACGGCGCCTATAATTTCACCTCGGTTCCAGTCATCGCCACGGGCATCGCCGGCCGCCGCGCCTTTCGTCTGGCAAGCTTCGACTATAAGCCCGGCTGGAGCGAGGAGGAGGCCAAGCCGATGCTGGTCAATGCCGGGTGGATCGCGGACAGGTCGCTGCTCCAGAGTTTCGCCAAGGGGCGCGGCATCGGCGATTGCGGCGGCGGCGAAACCTATGTCTGGGACGGCGTCCGTTTTCGCCTGACCGAAGCGACCAGCATGGGCGAATGCCGCGGCGCTTGGCACTGGATCACCACCTGGTCGGCGCGGGTGACGGAGTAAATTCCAACCTCCGTTCGTTTCGAGAAACGAACGGAGGTCTATCCGCTTCTCGACCTTGGCCTGTCCTGAGCGCTTGCCTTGGCAGGCAGTCGAAAGGCTCGAAGCGAACGGAGGTTGAAGTCTCCAACCCGCGCAACCGCCGCTGTGCGCTTTGCAATGGAAACGGCACGCCTGCTTGCCCATATTGCGCCCATGGCTTCCTCTCCCCGCCAATCCGCCCCTTCGCTTCCCGCCTCGACCCTGCCGGACCCGATCCGGGCCGTCATTTTCGACATGGACGGCACGCTGATCGATACCGAGGCCGCGCATCGCCGGGCCTTTGCCGAAACCGGGCTGGCGCTGGGCTGGCCGATGTCGGACGAATTGCTCCTTTCCATGGTCGGTATCCATCGCGACGAGAATGAGCGGATGCTGGCCCGCCATATGGGACCGGACTTCCCGCTGGCGCGCTTCTATGCCGACAGCGACGCCCTGTTCGAGGCCGCGGTCGATGCCGGCATCCCGCTGCGTCCCGGCGCGCTGCTGCTGCTGGAGCATCTGGCGCGCAGCGGCATCCCGATGGCGCTGGCCACCTCGACCGCCGCGCCCTATGCGCAGCAGCGGCTGGAAAGGAGCGGCCTGCTCCATTATTTCGACGTCATCGTCACTCGCAGCGACGTGGAACGGCCCAAGCCGCATCCCGAACCCTATCTGCTGGCGGTGGAGCGGCTGGGCGTCGATCCGGCCGTCTGCGTCGCGGTGGAGGACAGCCATGCCGGCGTCCGCTCGGCGAGCGCGGCGGGCATCGCTACGGTCATGGTTCCCGACCTGCTGCCGCCCACCGAGGAACTGATCCTCGCCTGCGCGCGGATATTGCCCAGCCTCACCGACCTGCGCGATCTGCTGCTTGCGACGGAGTAGGGTGGATTACGGAACGTCTGCTTTTTCATCCTCCCCTGCAAGGGAAGGTGGCAGGCGCGTAGCGCCTGACGGAGGGGTGTCACCCTCTCGATAGCGTCGATCAGGTCGGTCATGCCCCCGGCATGACCTTCAACTGCCGGGGGCAGTTGAACCTGATCGAACCCCTCCACCACTTCGTGGTCCCCCTCCCCTTGCAGGGGAGGATTTTATCTCCGCAAATGGCCGCTCTTCGTTTATCGGCCTTACTCTAACTCGCCTCCGCCAGCACCAGCGCGAACAGTCCTTCCGGGTCCATCCATTCGCGAACCGGCTCCCACCCGCCCGCGCGCAGCAGCAGCCGTTCGTCGCGCGCGCCATATTTGTGGCTGCTCTCGGTATGGATCGTCTCGCCGGCCGCCATGCCGAAACATTGGCCTGCGACGTGGAAATGGAGCGGCCGCACTGCCTCCAGATGCATTTCGATCCGCGCCTTGTCGTCGTTCCAGATCGCGCGATGGGTAAAGCCGTCGATCGGCAGGTCGCCCTCCAACTCGCGATTGATCCGCTCGACCAGATTCAGGTTGAACGCCGCCGTCACCCCGGCCGTATCGTCATAGGCCGCCACCAGCCGTTCGCGATCCTTGATCCGGTCCATGCCGATCAGGAGCATCGCATCCTGCCCCAGCAGCCGGCGCATCGCCCGCAGCAGGTCGACCGCCGCATCCGGTTCCATATTGCCGATAGTGGAGCCGGGGAAGAAACCCAGCCGGGGCAGTCCCTCCACCGCTCTTGGCAGCTCCAGCGGGCCGTTGAAATCGCCGACCAGCGGCAGCACCGGCAGGTCGGGAAAGCCCTGCGCCAGGTCGGCGCTGCTCGTGTGCAGAAACTCGCCGCTGATGTCGATCGGCACATAGGCGGCGGGCGCGATCGCGCGCAGCAGATGCGGCGTCTTGCGCGCGCTGCCCGCGCCGAATTCCACCACCGCGCGCCCTTCGCCCACGGCCGCCGCGAAATCCGTGCCATGCGCCTTGAGCAGAGCCGTCTCGGTGCGCGTCGGATAATATTCGGGCAGGTCCGTGATCTGTTCGAACAGTTCCGACCCGCGCCGGTCATAGAACCAGATGGGCGGCGTCGCCTTGGGGGTGCGCGACAGTCCTTCGACGATGTCGCGGCGGAAGGCGGGGTCGATGCCGCGCGCCAGCGCCGGCGCTTCTTCCGTCAGCAGCATAGGTCTAGAGATCCTTGGCCAGCCGCAGCCCGGTGAACTGCCAGCGTTGGTGGGGGTAGAAGAAGTTGCGGTAACTCGCCCGCACATGGCCGCGCGGGGTGGCGCAACTGCCCCCCTTCAGCACGAACTGGCCGGACATGAACTTGCCATTATATTCGCCGACCGCACCGGGCGCCGGGCGAAAGCCGGGATGGGGGCGATAGGCGCTGCCGGTCCATTCCCACACATCGCCGAACATCTGCGTCAGCGTGGCGCTTTCCTCCGCCGGCCGGGGGCGTGGGCAGGCCGGGCCGTCGAGCAGGTTGCCGCTCGCCGCCGCGACATTCTGCGCCGCGCTTTCCCATTCCGCCTCGGTGGGCAGGCGCGCGCCCGCCCAGCTGGCATAGGCGTCGGCCTCATACAGGCTGATATGCGTCACCGGCGCGGCGGGATTGACCGGCTGCCGTCCGTCCAGCCCGAAGCGCGTCCAGCCCTGCTCGCCCCGCTTCCAGTAAAGCGGGGCCTCGACCTTCTCCGCCTGCACCCAGGCCCAGCCGTCCGACAGCCAGTGCGCCGCGGTCCGGTATCCGCCATCCTCGATGAAGGCGATCCATTCGCCATTGGTGATGGGCCGATGCGCCAGCGCATGGGGGTGCAGCAGCGCCTTGTGGCGCGGCCCCTCGCAATCGAAGGCGAAGCCGGCGCGTCCGTCCTCGCCGATCTCGACCAGCCCCTGCCGCCCCTCGATCCAGTGGAGCGCGCCCGGCAAATGGACCGGCGCGGCGCTCGGCGCCTCGAACAGCGCCGGTTCCAGCGGATTGAGGGAGAAGAGATGGAGCAGGTCGGTCAGCAGTAATTCCTGATGCTGCTGCTCATGATGCAGGCCCAGCGTCACCAGCGCCCGCGCCGGCTGCGGCAACAGGCCGAGCGCGGCGAGCAGCGCCGCGTCGACATGGGCGCGATAGGCGCGGACATCCGCCAGCGACGGCCGGGTCAGCATACCGCGCAGCGACCGGTCGTGCCGGGCGCCTTCCGCCTCATAATAGCTGTTGAACAGAAAGGCGTAGCGCGGATCGAACGGGCGATAGCCGCTCACATGGTCGCGCAGCACGAAGGTTTCGAAAAACCAGCTACTATGCGCCAGATGCCATTTCGCCGGAGAGGCGTCGGCCATCGACTGGACTGTCGCGTCGGCATCGGACAAAGGTGCGGCCAGGGCTTCGCTGAGCGCCCGCACCGCGCGGAAGCGCTCCTCCAGATCATCCTGCCGGGCGTCCGTCCAGCTTCTGGCCATATCCGCCTTTCCCGATACGGTTGCACCGTTCTCTTAATGGAAAGAAGCGCATGAAAGGGCAGGGGGTTCCAGCCCGCCCGTAAGTTCACACTTCCTGCAACAGCGGCTGGGCGCGGCAGATGCGGTCGCGACCGGCCTGCTTCGCTTCATAGAGCGCTGCATCGGCGCGGCGCAGCGCATCCTCCAGCGCGTCGCCCTTCCAGCGGCAGATGCCGGCGGAAAAGCTGATCGGCCGCCCGCCGACCAGGCCGATCGGCTCGCTGCGCATCCGGCTGGCGACCCGCGCCAGCGTCCAGCTCACTTCGTCCTCGATGCAATCCTGAAAGAAGATGGCGAATGTCTCGCCGCCCCAGCGCGCGACGATGTCCATCCGGCGCAACTGGGCGGACAGGCGCGCCGCGAACGCGCCCAGCACCCGGTCGCCCTCGTCATGGCCCAGCTGGTCGTTGACCCGTTTGAAATAGTCGATGTCGATCAGCGCGACGCAGCCCTTGCGCCGGTCGATCGGCAGCGTGTCGATCTGAGCCAGAAAGCCCCGCCGGTTGGCGACGCCGGTCAGCAGATCCTCATGCGCGGCATTGTGCAGGTCGTCGATCCGCGCCTGGGTGGCGGTGGCGGCGCGCTGGGCCCCGGCATAGAGGGCTTGGATGACGTCGCCCATTCCCGTCGGCGCGTTCGCCGTTGCCTCGTCCTGCAATGTTTCGGCCAGTGCCTGGATGGGGCTCAGCATCGCGCTGACGCCTAGAAGGGCGATGACTGTTCCGGCAACCGTCGCCAGCGTCAGCAGCACGACCTCGGCCAGCGCCACCCGGCCGGTGGAAAAACCCCAGATCAGATAGCCGATCAGGGGCATGTGTGTCGTAAGGAAGCAGAGTGTGAACAGCCGCAACCGCAGCGAACGCGGAAAGAGGAACGACGTTGCGAGGTAGAATTGCACGGCTTCCCCCGTTTATGGCGCGACTGCAAGCAGCTATTTGAATGCGCGCCTAAACGGATGCTGAAGAAACAGGGTTAATATCCGCTGACGGGGTGGATTGTGCGGTGGAAGAGTCGAATGGCGCACCGGTTCAGCGGGACGCGCCCGGAACCCATTTGACGTCGGCCGCGCCATGGTCGTTCAGCCGCCGCGCCAGCACGAACAGCAGGTCGGACAGGCGATTGAGATAGGCGAGCGCGTGGGCGTTGAGCGCCACCTCGGTCGCCGCGGCGGTGGCGCTGCGCTCGGCCCGGCGAGTGATCGCGCGGGCGAGGTGGACGGCGGCGGCGGCGGCCGATCCGCCGGGCAGGATGAAGCTGTCGAGCGGCGCTAGATCGGCGTTCATCGTGTCGATCTCCTCTTCCAGCCGCGTCACCTGGGTCGCGACGATGCGCAATGCCCAGGGTTCGTCCTCGCCCTCCGGGATCGGTGTGGCGAAATCGGCACCCAGATCGAACAGGTCGTTCTGGATCATGGTCAGCCAGCGCGTCTCGGGCCGCGCGCCCATGGCGATGATGGCCAGCCCGATCGCGCTGTTCGCTTCGTCGACATCGCCTACCGCCTGCATTCGCGGCGCATGTTTTGGCAGGCGCGATCCGTCGACCAGCCCGGTGGTGCCCGCGTCGCCGGTGCGGGTGTAGATCTTGTTCAACTTGACCATCGGGGCAGCCCGTCCTGTTCAACCGTTGCCTTTCGCCATCAGCAGGATCGCGACGATGATGATCGCGGCGGCCTGGAACAGGATGCGGTTCATCATCATCCTGTTCTGCTTCAGCCGCGCCGGGCTGGGACCGCTGCCCTCGGGCGCGTTCAGATCCTCCTTGGTAGTCTGGAGGAAGGCGATGATGCCCCGGATCAGCGCGACCAGGGTCGCGATCATGGCGAGGATGAGGGCGATGATCAGCACGGTGTTCATCACGCCAGACTATGCCCTTGCGAGCGCGATGCCAATCGGAAAGCGTCCGGCGCGCAGGTCGGCGGCCAGGATGCCCGGTTCCACCCCTTGCGCGCGCAGATCCGCCAGCGCGATCGATCCGTCCCGCTTGGCCAGCCGCCTGCCGTCCGACCCGACCAGCAGCGGATGATGGAGATAGGCGGGGGAGGGCAGGTCGAGCAACGCTTGGAGCAGCCGGTGGATGTCCGTGGCCCCGCGTAGGTCGTCGCCGCGCAGCACATGGGTCACGCCCATCGCGGCATCGTCCAGCGTGCAGGACAGATGATAGCTGGCCGGCGCATCCTTGCGCGCCAGCACCACGTCGCCATGGGCGAGGGGATCGGCTACAATCAATAGCCCCTCCCCTTCAGGGGAGGGGTTGGGGTGGGGGCCATCCTCCTGGTGCGTCGCATTGGGCAGCCCCACAATCCCTCCCCGGAAGGAAAGAGGCGAAGATAAATCCGCCCATCGCAATTTCCCCACACGTTCCACCGCCCGTTCCATGTCGATCCGCCAGGCATGGGCGTCCCCCGCCGCGATCCGCCGCGCGCGCTCCGCCTCGTCCAGCCCCCGGCACGTCCCCGGATAGACCGGCCCTTCCGGCCCGTGCGGCGCGGTCAGGCTCGCCTGTATGTCGGCGCGGGTGCAGAAACAGGGATAGAGCAGCCCTTGTGCCCGCAACCGCGCCAGCGCCGCCTCATAGTGGTCCAGCCGTTGCGACTGGAAGACGATCTCGCCGTCCCATTCCACCCCCAGCCAGCGTAGATCCTCGACGATCTCGGCGACATGCTCGGGCCGGCTGCGCGTGCCGTCGATATCCTCGATCCGCAGCCGGAACGTCCCCGCGGCCGCGCGCGCCAGATCCATCGCCATCAGCGCCGACCAGCCATGGCCGACATGCAGTCTACCGGTGGGGCTTGGCGCGAAGCGGATCACCATATGCTGTGGTGCGACAGACCGAGTCATACAGGCTCTTGACGGATGATATTCGTTAATGCTGTCATGCTGTTGTCACGTTGCTGGTGGATGAGCGGCGTCGGCAAGGGGGTTAGAAGGTTTTCTATGTACCATCCCGACCTCATACGGCACCCGGAAAACTGTCCGGCACTTGTTCTGAATGCGGACTATACGCCGCTCAGTTACTATCCCCTGAGCCTTTGGCCCTGGCAAACCGCCATCAAGGCGGTTTTTTTGGATCGGGTGGACATCGTCTCCTCCTACGAACGGGAAGTCCACAGCCCCAGCCTGCAGATGAAGATCCCGTCGGTCATCGCGCTGAAACAATATGTGAAGCCGTCCGAACATCCCGCCTTCACTCGTTTCAACCTGTTCCTGCGCGACAAGTTCGCCTGCCAATATTGCGGCAAGACCAGCGATCTGACCTTCGACCATGTCGTGCCGCGGCGGGCCGGCGGGCGCACCACCTGGGAAAATGTCGCCACCGCCTGTTCGCCCTGCAACCTCAAGAAGGGCGGGCGCACGCCGAAGGAGGCGGGGATGCAGCTTCATGTCCAGCCGATCCGGCCGACCAGCTGGCAGTTGCAGGAACATGGCCGCGCCTTCCCGCCCGGCTATCTGCACGAAAGCTGGCATGACTGGCTCTATTGGGATGTCGAACTGCTGGCGTGACCCCCCCCGCCGGGTCGCATGGCGGCGAAGGGATCAGCCGGCCGGCAACCAGTCCAGATCCATATCCTTGTGCCGGTTGGTATAATGGCCGATATCTTCCAGCCGCTCCAGATCGCGCAGGGTGATGCGGCCGTTCGACCGGCTGATCAGCCCTTCCTGTTCCATTTGGCGGATCATCCGGTTCACATGGACGGAGGTGAGGCCGATTGAATCCCCAATCTCCTCCTGCGTCAGCTTCAGGTCGAAACTGTCGGTTATGCTGTCGTCGGTGACGCGCAGCCGATCGAACATATCCAGCAGGAAGGCCGCCACGCGCGCCTTGGCCGACGTTCGCCCCAGCGAGGCGAGCCGGTCAGTCATCGACACACGTTCGGCGTTGGACAGCAGGAACAGCAGCGCCGCGACGCGCGGATATTCCTCCAGCAGCCGGCGCAGGGCATGTTTGTCGAACGGACAGATGACCGCGTCCGCCAGGGCCACCAACGATTCCGGCGCGCGGCTGTAGATGGTGCTGGCCGATCCGATGAAGTCGCCTGGGAAGTAAACGCGCAATATCTGGCGGCTGCCGTCCGGCAGAATGACGAAACTCATCACCCGGCCTTCGCGTAGCACGAATAATTCCGTTACGGTGTCGTTGACGCGCTGAATCATTGCGCCACGCTTCACCCTGCGGGGATTTTCCTCCAACCTTGCCAGCGCTGTCTTTTCCGCGTCGGACAACGGCACATGGCGTGTCAGTCTTTCCGCGAAACAACTTGTTGCCACCAATACACCTTCTTGTCAGAATTTCTCGTTACGATGGCAAACGCCCCATTTGCCTTTTGGCTGCATTTTCATCTTGTGCACTAAACTCGATCAATCTCGGGCGACCCATTGCAATAATGTTTCGCTGGCCCGCCCGAGGCGCGCAGGGTGGTGCGTTCCATCCGCTGAGCCGCCTTGCGCAGCGCGCGTTTGCCGCTATTAACCCTGTCCAATGGACCGCATTGATATTCGCGGCGGCAAAGCACTGAGCGGCCGCCTTCCCATTTCCGGCGCCAAGAATGCGGCGCTGACGCTGCTGCCCTGCGCGTTGCTGACGGACGAGCCGGTGACGCTGCGCAACCTGCCGCGCCTCGCCGACGTCGACAGTTTCGGCCACCTGCTCAACCAACTGGGCGTGTCGACCATGATCGAGGGAGCAAGGCCGGAGGATTTCGGCCGCGTCATGACGATGCGCGCGGGTCGCGTCACCTCGACCGAGGCGCCCTATGACATCGTGCGCAAGATGCGCGCGTCGATCCTGGTGCTTGGCCCGCTGCTCGCGCGCGCGGGCGAGGCGCGCGTGTCGCTGCCGGGCGGCTGCGCCATCGGCAACCGCCCGATCGACCTGCACTTGAAGGCGCTGGAAGCCTTCGGCGCGAAGATCGAGCTGACCGCCGGCTATGTCCGCGCCAGCGCCCCCGATGGCGGCCTGCCGGGCGGCATCTACACCTTCCCGGTGGTGTCGGTCGGCGCGACGGAAAATGCGCTGATGGCCGCGGTGCTCGCCAACGGCACCTGCACGCTGGAAAATGCTGCGCGCGAACCGGAAATCGTCGATCTCTGCAACCTGCTCGTCGCCATGGGCGCGGATATCGAGGGCATTGGCGGCGACAAGTTGGTGATTCACGGCCGCGACCGCCTGCACGGCGCGACCTACAGCGTCATGCCCGACCGGATCGAGGCGGGCAGCTATGCCTGCGCGGCCGCCATCACGGGTGGCTCGCTCGACCTCATTGGCGCCAATGCCGATGACATGCACGCCATCCTAGCCGCGCTGCGCGACGCAGGTGTCCAGGTCGATGTCCATCGCGAGGGCATCCGCGTCTCCTCCGACGGCAAGCTGAAACCGCTCACCATCTCGACCGCGCCCTTCCCGGCCTTCCCGACCGACATGCAGGCGCAGTTCATGGCGATGCTGACGCTGGCGGACGGCGCGTCGGTGCTGACCGAGACGATCTTCGAGAACCGCTACATGCACGTTCCCGAACTGGCGCGGATGGGCGCGGATATCGCCGTCAACGGCCGCACCGCGGTCGTGCGCGGCGTATCGGGCCTGGTCGGCGCGCCGGTCATGGCCACCGACCTGCGCGCCTCGATGAGCCTCATTCTCGCCGGCCTTGCGGCGGAGGGCGAAACGCGGGTCAACCGCGTTTACCATCTTGACCGCGGCTATGAGCGGCTGGAGGAGAAGCTCTCCGCTGTCGGCGCCGACATCGAACGGGTCGGCGATGGCTGAAGGGCGCGGGCTGACGACGGATCGGGCGGCGCTGCTGGCGCTTTACGATCTCGACGCCGGCGGTTTTCGCACCCTTGACGAGATCACCGCCTTCGCCGCGAAGTTCTGCGACGCGCCGATCGCGCTGGTCAGCATCGTGGAGGATGTGCGCCAGCGCTTCCTCGCCCGCACTGGCCTCGATGCGGAGGAGACTCCGCGCGACGTTTCCTTCTGCGCCCATGCGATGCTGGGCGAGCAGATTTTACTGGTGTCCGACGCGACCCGCGATCCGCGCTTCGCCGACAATGGACTGGTCACTGGCCCGCCGCATATCCGCTTCTATGCCGGTGCGCCGCTGGTGGGTGCCGACGGTGATCCGCTGGGCGCGCTTTGTGTCATCGATACGGTTCCCCGCGCCGATCTGACGCCGTTACAGCGACAGGGGCTGGCCCTGCTCGCGCGGCAAGTGATGGTGGAGCTGGAAGGGCGTCGTCGGGATCGGGACATGATCGTGCAGCAAAGGCTGGACGCGGCTGCCGCGGCCGACAGCGACCGCATGTTCCGCACGCTCGCCGACGCCATGCCGCAGATGGTCTGGTCCGCCCTGCCGGACGGCTATAATGACTATTTCAATGCTCGTTGGTATGAATTTACCGGGGTTGCCATCGGCGCTTCGGATGGCGACCGCTGGGCGGGCATGTTCCATCCCGACGATCAGCCGATCGCCTGGGAGCGTTGGCGCCATTCGCTGACCACCGGCGATCATTATGAGATCGAATATCGGATGCGTCATCATAACGGAGACTATCGCTGGACGCTGGGGCGCGCGCTGCCGATCCGCGACGCGGACGGGACCATCGTTCGCTGGATCGGCACCTGCACCGATATCCACGAACAGAGGCTGATGATGGAAGAGCGCGAGATGATCGCGCATGAACTGTCGCACCGGATCAAGAATATCTTCTCGGTCATCGCGGGTCTCATCGGCCTGTCGGCGCGCCAGCATCCCGAAATCGGCGACGTGGCGGAGGATCTGCGCGACCGCATCCTGGCGCTTGGCCGCGCCCACGACTTTGTCCGTCCGCACAGCGCCGAATCCGCGCCGCATGTGGGGCAGGGGCAGGATCGTCTCTGGGGTATACTCGATCAGATTTTCGCGCCCTACCGCGCCGGGCCGACGACCCGCATCCTCCTGTCTGGCGAAGATCCGCGCGTCGACGATCGATCAGCGACGCCGCTGGCGCTGCTGTTCCACGAACTGGCCACCAATGCCGCCAAATATGGCGCCCTTTCCGCCGCCGACGGGCGGGTTCATCTTCATGTAGCGACGGAGGGCGATGACGTGCGCATCGACTGGCGCGAGGTGGGCGGCCCTGCGGTGAAGCCCGCCGACACCGAAGGGTTTGGCAGCCGCTTGATGATGCTCAGCGTCGAGCGGCAACTGGGCGGCCGGATCGTGCGCCACTGGCATGTGACGGGACTGGAGATCAGCCTCTGGATTCCATTCCGCTCCATGAGCCGCACCGCCGGAAGGGCGTGAAGCCCGCAATCTCGGCCTCTTCCAGATCGGGCCGATCGGCGGCCGCCAGTTGCAGCGCGGCCGAAACGCTGCGCGCGCGAAACGGCTTGGTGATGACGCCCAGCGCGGCCACCGACGCATCGCCGATCTGCGACGGATTGGCGGTCACATAGATGACGCGGATGCCATGGCGGGCGGCGAGTTCCATGCCAATCTGCGGTCCGGTCGGCCCGTCACGCAGGTTCAGGTCGATCAGGGCAATTTCGCACGCTTCGGCTGATTCGAGCGCGGCAGCGCGATCGACTGCGATCGCGCCGACGATGAAGCCGGCATCCTCGACGATCTGCTCGATTTCCAATGCGACGAATATCTCGTCCTCGACGATCAGAACCTTCTTGCCCATGCCCTCAGCCTGTGAAACTTGGAGCTAGTAAAGTTCGTTCGGGGCTTTCGGTTCCCGCGCCTGCGAAAAAAATGACAAAAGCTGTCATTTGGGACCGGTCAGGCGTCGACATTGGTCCATAAAGTCTCGAAATTCGTCCCCTTCATCAGCAGCACGGAGGCGGGATAGCCCGCGCTCGCCGCCTTCTGCGCGGTCCCGGTCGCGCTTTCGACCGCTTCGGCCTGGGTCGGGAAGGGGCCGTAATATACATTGTCCAGATTGATCTTCCACGCGCCCTCATGCGCAACGACGATATAGCGGGCGTGGGGCAGGGACATGCGGGGCAGGGACATGGTCAGAGAACCTCGATGTTATAATGGTGCCAGGCCATGATCGCGGCGGCCCCGCGGTGCGGGCGCCAGGCTTCGGCGACTTCGCGGGTCCGTTTCTCGCTCGGCCGTTCGGGCAGGCCCAATATGCGCCCGATCTCGATCTGCACCGCCAGGTCGCCGGCGGGCCAGATGTCGGGCCGGCCTTCCGCGAACAGCAGATAGATTTCCGCCGACCAGCGGCCGATCCCCTTGATCCGCACCAGTTGCGCGATCGCTTCCTCGTCATCCTCGGGCAGCGCGTGCAGGTCGAGCGCGCCCGACAGGACCAGTTCGGCCAGGCTGCGGGCATAGCCCTGCTTCTGGCGCGACAGGCCGCAGGCGCGCAGCGTATCGAAATCGCGGGCGATCAATGCCTCGGGCGCGCAGCCCATGCCCAGCTCCGTCTCCAGCTTGCGCCACACGGCGGCGGCGGCGGCGACGCTGACCTGCTGGCCGACGATGGTGCGCAGCAGGGTTTCATAGCCCGGTTCGCGGACGCGCGGCTCAGGATAGCCCACCCGCCCGATCGCCGCGACGAAGCCGGGTTCCAGCGTGGCGATGGCGTCCAGGCTGATCCGTAGTTCATCCGCAGTCATGACCATAGTGTTTCCGTCCAGCCCTTGATTTCCCGGCGTCTCTCGGTCAGAGCGGCGGAGAAAATTCGAGGGATTGGATAGATGCCGAAACTGATCGTGGTCAACCGTGCGGGTGAAGAACAGGCTGTCGATGGCGACAATGGCCTGTCGGTGATGGAAGTCATCCGCGACAACGGCTTTGACGAACTGCTGGCGCTGTGCGGCGGTTGCTGCTCCTGCGCGACCTGCCATGTCTATGTCGACCCCGCCTTCGCCGACGCCCTGCCGGCGATGAGCGAGGATGAGAATGACCTGCTCGACAGCTCGGACCATCGCAACGACACCAGCCGCCTGTCCTGCCAGCTGGTGATCAGCGACGCGCTCGAAGGGCTGCGCGTCACCATCGCGCCGGAAGACTGATCCGTCCCGTCAGGGGCGATCGCCTTCAGGGCTTCACCCGCAATGTCGCGACAGGCGCGTCGCTGGTCAGTGGCGTGATCGTCCAGACGATCCGTTTGCCCTGGGGCGTGGACTGCGCGCCTTCTTCCTGATTCTGGCTGACGATTTCGGCGTCGGTGGTCAGGGTGAAGGTGCCGTCGAGCGCCTTGGCCGCTTCGTCGCCGCTTGCGCCCATGCCGCCCGGCCCCTGGCTCTTGTCGAAGCCGTTGGCAAAGCCCGGCGCCTTCACCCGCACCCGGTCCGCGCCGCGCATCTCCACCGCGACGAAGGGCAGCACGATCTGCGCGTCGATGTTGAAGGGGAAGAGGAAGGCGTGGGTCAGCGTGCCGTCGATCGCATAGTCGATTTCGAACTTGTGGTTGCCGACATAGCGGGCGGAGCGAAATCCCTTCTCCTTCGACAGGGCGTCGGCGATCGCCTGCATCTGCGCTGCGTCGTCCTTCGGCGCGCCGCCCGGCTTGTCGCTGAAATCCTCGTCCTGCCCCGACTGCCGTTGCGCGATCGGCATCAGCGTCGGTGTGTTTTCCGCCTCGCCCTCCTGCGTATCGCCGTCCGTTGAAGGCGCGCCGCCGGTGATCGTATCCTTGCCCATGTCCGACGCCAATATCTCGCCCTTATAGGCGAAGGAAAAGCTGCGGTCGGCGCGGACGTCCAGGTGCGATTCGAACTTGCCCGGCGTCACCAGGCAGGCGGACAGGGACAGCAGGCCGCACAGCGCTCCGGCGATTCGATACAGGCGGCTCATCGATGTTCCCCTTGTTCTTGCAGGTCTACCGGTTGGTTGCGGCGTAGAGGGCGATGGCGGCGGCGTTGGAGACGTTCAGGCTCTCCATGCGCGGGCTGATCGGCAGCTTGGCGATGATGTCGCAATGCGCCATGCTGTTGTGGCGCAACCCTTCGCCCTCGGCCCCCAGCACCAACGCGACCCGCGATTCGCCGATCGCCGCGCCGATCGTCGTATCCGCCTCGCCATCCAGTCCGATCCGCCAATAGCCCGCCTCCGCAATCTCATCGAGCGCACGGGCCAGGTTCACCACGCGCACCCAGGGCACGATCTCCAGCGCGCCCGACGCGGCGCGCGCCAACACCCCCGATTCGGGCGGCGCGTGCCGGTCCTGCGTCACGATGCACAGCGCGTCGAAGGCGGCGGCGGAGCGCAGGATCGCGCCGACATTATGCGGGTCCGTCACCTGGTCCAGCACCAGGATCGGGCGCCTGTCGTCCTGCCCCTGCTCCAGCACCTCGCCCAGCCAGACATCGTCCAGCGGCTCGACTTCGGCGACGATCCCCTGGTGCGGCGCGTCGGACGGCACCATCCGGCCCATGTCGGCGACGTCGGAATAGACGATCGGCAGCACCGGCGGCAGGTCGAGCTGGCCCAGCGCTTCGCGCGTGCCCCAGATCTTGCGCACGGTGCGATTCGGATTGGCGAGCGCCGCGATGACGGCATGGCGCCCATAGAAGCGCGGGAAGGCGCCCTTGGGCTTGGCGGAACGATGACCTTTTTTCATGATTTCGCTCTTTTCACATCACCCCATTGACAGGCAAGCCTCCTTTCGCCATTGAGCCGCCTCCAGCGCGGCGGGGAGCATCTTCGCCAACGCGCAGGGCACTGGACAGGTGGCCGAGTGGTTAAAGGCAGCAGACTGTAAATCTGCCCGGGTTTCCCGTACGCTGGTTCGAATCCAGCCCTGTCCACCACTGCATCAGGCCCGATGCAGACGGTCCGCGAAGGACCGGAATGAAGGCCGGTGTGGACGCATAGCTCAGTTGGTAGAGCAGCTGACTCTTAATCAGCGGGTCCTAGGTTCGAGCCCTAGTGCGTCCACCATGGCCTTCCCCGGCATGCCGCCTCTTTCGGGTTTCCGGCCGGCCTGTCTCCCTTCCGAGCCCGCCCTGATACGAAAGGGAAGCGCCCGATGGCGTGGCTCATCCTCGGCATTGCCGTTTTCACCGAAATCATCTGGGCGTTGAGCCTCAAATGGGCCGCGACGCTCGGCGGCTGGCAGGCGTCCGCCGTGCCGATTGCGCTCAGCTTCCTCAACATGGCCCTGCTCGCGCTGGCGATGAAGGATATCCCGGCCGGCACCGCCTATGCGATCTGGACCGGCCTTGGCGCTGTGGGCGTCATCATCGGCGGCATGATCCTGTTCGGCGATCGGGTGAATCCGGCGCAGGCGGGATTCATGGCGATGATCGTCATCGGCGTCGCGGGCACGAAGCTGTTCGCGCAGGCCTAGTGTGGTGGATTTGAAATGCGCCACATATTGCAGGCAAGGGCGGAGCGTATTTCAAATCCATAAACCACACTAGAATCAAATATTTACTAGTGACCCTTTTGAATCTGAAGTTCGCTCAGCCCTGTCGGATCAATGTGGCGAACTTCAGATTCGGGTCACTAGGGTCGATCGGCATTGGGAGGAGAGTGCGCCGCCAATGGCGGCCTTCGCGACCTGGCGCGCAGCGCGCTGCAAAATTCGGATGCCGGAAGCGCGCAGAGCCCTATTTGCAACGGGGCGCGGCGTTGCGAAGTTCACACTATTGTGGCCAACGCAGAAGTGCGGCGGACAGACGGGTGGCGTGGATTTCGCAATAGGAAAATTTTTGCGAAATGAGGCGCGCCGGGCGTCGGGTCGGCGCAGGGTGCGGGAGGCGGACGGTGGAAAGAGCCAGCGGGGATTATGGCATGGGCTGAGGGTTGTAGGACAGGGTTTTCGCGCTGCCGTTCAGCCCCGCCAATCCTCCTCTCAAGGGAGGGATTTTCGGCAGTGTCCCGCTCTACCCCGCCGCCTTCGCCTCCGCATAAAGCGTGAACTGCGCGTTCAATCCGCCCACGCTGGACTGGCCGATCCACAGGTCGAAGACGCCCGGCTCGGCGATGCGCTGGTTCCTCGCGCCGACGAACTCCAGGTCGGTGCGGGAGAGGGAGAAGCGGACGGTCCTGCTTTCGCCCGGCGATAACGTCACGCGCTCCATGCGTTTCAGCTCGCGGATCGGGCGGGTGCGGCTGGCGACCCTGTCGCGGATATAGAGCTGGACGACCTCGCTGCCCTTCCGGCGGCCCGCATTGGTGACGCGCGCGGTCACTTCGATCGCCGCGTCCCAGCGCAGCGCCGTGTCGGAGAGTTTCAACTGGTCGATCGCGAATTCGGTGTAGCCGAGGCCGTGGCCGAAGGGGAAACGTGCGCTGTTGTCGGTGGTGGCATAGCGCGCCTTATATTCGGTGCTGCCGCTGTCCAGCACCGGGCGGCCGGTGGACTTGCGGTCATAATAGAAAGGCTCCTGCCCGCTTTCCCAGGGGAAGCTGACGGGCAATTTGCCGGACGGGTCGACCTTTCCCAGGACGATGTCGGCGATGGCGTGACCTGCTTCGCTCCCAAGGAACCAGGTGGCGAGGACCGCGCCGGCATTGACGACGCCGCCATGCAAAGCGAGCGCGCGGCCGTGACGGAGCAGGATGGCAACCGGCTTGCCAGCGGCGACCACGGCGTCGGCCAGCGCCTGCTGCGCCTGCGGAATTTCGATGACGGTGCGGGACTGGGCCTCGCCCGACATGGCCTGCGATTCGCCGATGGCGAGCAGGACGACGTCCGCCGCCTTCGCCGCCGCCACGGCCTGTTCGATGCCGCCGTCGATCGGGCCGCTGATGTCGCTGCCGCGTATGACGGTCAGTTTCGAGGCGTCGGGCAGGGCGGCGCGCAGGCCGGTGGCGATGTCGACGCCTTTGTCCGGGTCGCCGTAAAAGGCCCAGGGACCGTAGAGATTGCGGGTATCCTCGGCAAAAGGACCAATCAGGGCGATCTTCTGCCCTCCGGCCGGATCGATCGGCAGAGTGCCGTCATTCTTGAGCAGCACCACCGAGCGGGCGGCGGCTTCGCGGGCGAGGGCGCGGTGGCCGGGCGTGTAGATGCGGGTCTTTTCCGCTTCCTCGCTGAGCGAGCGATAGGGGTTGTCGAACAGGCCGATGGCGGCCTTCACATAGAGGATGCGGCGCACGGCGACGTCGATCGTGCCCATGGGGACCGCGCCGCTCTTCACCAGGTCGGGCAAATAACGAATATAGAGGCCGCTCTGCATCGACATATCGACCCCGGCCAGCACGGCGAGGCGGGCGGCGTCGCGATCATCCTCGGCAAAGCCGTGGGCGACCAGTTCCTCGTCGGCGGTATAGTCTGAGAAGACGAAACCGCGAAACTGCATCTCGCCGCGCAATATGTCGGTGAGCAGTTCGCTGTCGGCGGTGGCGGGGACGCCGTTAATCTCGTTGAAGGCGGCCATGGTGGTGAGGGCGCCCGCCGCGAACGCCTTGCCGAAGGGCGGCAGATGGGTTTCGCGCAGCGTCTCCTCGCTGATGTCGACATTGCCATATTCGAGCCCGGCGGCGACCGCGCCATAGGCGGCGAAATGTTTGGGGCAGGCGAGCAAGGAGTCGTCGCGGCGCAGGTTGCGGCCCTGAAAGCCGCGGATGCGCGCGGCGGAAAGCAGGCCGGTGAGGGTCACGTCCTCCCCCGCGCCTTCGACCACGCGGCCCCAGCGCTGGTCGCGGGCGACGTCGACCATCGGCGCGAAGGTCAGGTGCAGGCCGGCGGCCGTGGCTTCGACCGCCATGGCGCGGGCGGTGCGCTCGCATAAGGAGGGGTCGAAGCTGGAGGCTTCGCCCAGCGGCACGGGGAAGATGGTCTTGAGGCCGTGGATCACGTCTCCGGCGAAGAGCAAGGGGATGCCGAGGCGGCTGTCCTTGACCGCGATCTCCTGCGCGCGGCGGGCGCCCGCGACGCCGATGCCATTGAAGAGGCAGCCGACCCGGCCCTTGCGCACTTCGTCGGTCAGGCGCTTTTCGTCCTGGATGCCGACCTGCGGGTTGGGCGGGTTGAAGGGGCGGAAGCTGTCGGCGAGGCAGGTCATCTGCCCGGCCTTCTCCTCGACCGTCATCTTCGCGATCAGGGCGTCGACGCGCTCGACATCATTCTGGGCGAGGGCGCGGCGGGGCAGGCCAAGGGCGAGGACGCCGCCCAGCGTGCGGATCATGAGGTCGCGGCGGTCAAGTGTCATGTGGGGGGAGGGATAACCGGGAGAGGATGAACAGGGCTTGTCTGCGGAAACGCCCCGCTGGCGATTTCGTTGCGATGCGGCAAGCAGGGTGCGGCGTCCTGCCCCTGCCCCGCGATTGAGCGCTCCCTGCCTGTCGAGGATGCTTCGCCGTCTCGCGTCTTCACCACCCCGCGCGGCTCTGCTACAGGCCCGGCCCATGCTTAACCTCAATGGTATCACCGTGCGCCTGGGCGGCCGCACTATTCTCGACCGCGCCAGCGCCGCGCTGCCGCCGCGCAGCCGTGTCGGCCTCATCGGCCGCAACGGCGCGGGCAAGTCCACGCTGATGAAGGTGATGATCGGCCAGATCGATCCGGACGAGGGCAGTTGCGACATGCCCCGCGACACGCGGCTGGGCTATATCGCGCAGGAAGCGCCCAGCGGCACCGCGACTCCCTTCGACACCGTGCTCGCCGCCGACACGGAGCGCGCCGAACTGATGGCGGAGGCGGAGCATAGCGACGACCCCGATCGCCTCGGCCATATCTATGAGCGGCTGACGACGATCGACGCCTATACCGCCCCGGCCCGCGCCGCCCGCATCCTCGTCGGCCTGGGCTTCGACGAGGAGATGCAGGGGCGTCCGCTCGACAGCTATTCGGGCGGCTGGAAGATGCGCGTGGCGCTCGCCGCCCTGCTCTTTTCCGAGCCGGACCTGCTGCTGCTCGACGAACCGTCGAACCATCTCGACCTCGAAGCCACGCTCTGGCTGGAGAATTTCCTCAAGGCCTATCGCGGCACCGTGGTCGTCATCAGCCACGAACGCGACCTTTTGAACAATGTGGTCGATTATATCCTGCACCTGGAAGGGGGCAAGGTGACGCTCTATCCCGGCGGCTATGACGCGTTCGAGCGGCAGCGCGCCGAACGGCTCGCCCAGCTCGAATCCGCCCGCGCCAAGCAGCAGGCGGAGCGGGAAAAGTTGCAGGACTATGTCGCCCGCAACTCGGCCCGCGCCTCGACCGCGAAACAGGCCCAGTCCCGCGCCAAGGCGCTGGCCCGGATGCAGCCCATCGCCGCCGCCATCGAAGACCCGACCCTGCATTTCGGCTTCCCCAGCCCCGCCGAACTGCGCCCGCCGCTCATCACCATGGACATGGCGGCGGTCGGCTATGACGACACGCCGATCCTGCGCCGCGTCAACCTGCGCATCGACCCCGACGACCGGCTGGCGCTGCTCGGCCGCAACGGCAACGGCAAGACGACGCTGGCCCGCCTGATCGCCGCGCAGTTGAAGCCCATGGAAGGGCAGATGAACAGCTCGGCCAGGATGCAGGTCGGCTATTTCACCCAATATCAGGTGGAGGAACTGGACGTCACCGACACGCCGCTGGAGCATATGACCCGCGTCATGAAGGGCGCGACCCCCGGCGCGGTGCGGGCCCAGCTTGGCCGCTTCGGCTTTTCCGGCGAGCGCGCGACGCAGAAGGTCGGCTCCATGTCGGGCGGCGAAAGGGCGCGGCTGGCGCTGGCCCTCATCACCCGCGACGCGCCGCACCTTTTGATCCTCGACGAACCGACCAACCATCTCGACGTCGACAGCCGAGAGGCGCTGGTGCAGGCGCTCAACGACTATAGCGGCGCGGTGGTGATCGTCAGCCACGACCGCCACATGATCGAACTGGTCGCCGACCGTCTGGTGCTGGTCGACAATGGCACCGCCCAGCCCTTCGACGGGTCGCTCGATGATTATACCGACATCATCCTGCGCAAGGCGGACGGCAATCCGTCAGGCGGCGACGCGCCGAAGGTGGATCGCAAGGCGGACAAGCGCACCGCCGCGCAATGGCGCGAAAAGCAGAAGACGCTCAAAAACGCCCTCAACAAGGCGGAGCGCGAGATGACCGCCCTGTCGACCGAGCGCAGCCGCATCGACCAGGCCCTGTTCGACCCCAAGGCCGCGACCGGCGCCGAGGCGAAGATGACCACCAGCCAACTGATGGTGAAGCGCGCCGAGGTGGAGAAGAAGCTGGAAGCGGCCGAGGAAGTCTGGATGGAGGCGAGCGCCGCGCTGGAGGAGAATTGATCGCCGGCCGCTTTTGATCGAATTTCGCCGCGAAAAATGCTATAAGGACCGTCCCTGATGGCGAGCCGCCGGGGGTGAGGCCTGGCTTCCGGGAAGCGATACTCTTCTGCCGGGAGATCCGCGATGAAATCGGTCCTGCTGCATATTCATGACGACCGGGGCGCCGACAGCCGCCTGCAGGCGGCCTGCGACATCGCCCGCGCCTGCAACGCCCATGTCCAGTGCGTTCAGGTGACGCCCATGCCCGAACTGATCGCCGCCGACGTCTATGCCGGTTCCGGCTTTGCGCCCACGATCGCGGCCGAACTGCACGCCATTGACGAACTGTTCCGGGCCAAGGTGGAAGCCCGCCTGGATCGGGAGGATATCGCCTGGGACTGGCGGCAGATGGACGGCGACAGCATCGTCGCCCTGCTCGCCGCCGCGCGCCTCGCCGACCTGATCGTCGCGACCCTGCCCGAAGGGCGCCGGACCGACGCCATGGACCCGCTGCCGATCATCGCCGATCTGGCGCTGGGCGGCCGCACGCCGGTGCTGGCCGTGCCGCAGACGGCCCGGGGCGTGGCGATCGCCGGGCGCGCGCTGGTCGCCTGGGACGGATCGGCTGAATCCTGCGCCGCCCTGCGCGCCGCCGTGCCGCTGCTGCGCCTTGCCGAAGCCGTCGACATCGTGACCGTCGAGGAAGCGAGCAAGACCGCGTTTCCCGCGACCGGCGCGCCCGAATATCTCGCCCGTTACGGCATCAAGGCGCAATTGCACAGCTGGCCGCGTAAGGAGCGTCCGATCGAGATCGCGCTGCGCGAGGCGATCGACACGCAGCGCGCCGACTGGGTGGTGATGGGCGCCTTTGGCCATAGCCGCTGGCGCGAACTGATATTCGGCGGCGTTACCCGCGCGATGCTGCGCACGGCGCGGGTGCCGCTGTTGCTGGCGCACTGACCGGTTTTAGAGCGGGATGACATTTCCTTGAATCGTCATTGCGAGCGCAGCGAAGCAATCCACTGGCGCTCCCATGGATTGCTTCGCTGCGCTCGCAATGACGGCGTGGATCAATGTGAAGTCATCACATGCTAGCGGCCCATCAGGATGAAGGGCGCCCAGATATAGGGCTGCGCGGCATCGGGCCGGCGGGAGGCGAGCAGCTTCAGCATCGCCTTCTGCAACGCGACCGCGCGTGGCAGGCCCCGGCCGGCGCCCTTGACCGTCTCCAGCGTGACGAAGGCGCTGGCGTCGTCGCGCACCGGCCAGTGCGACACCAGCAGCGATCCCGCGCCGGCATAGCGGAAGGCCTGCGCCAGCCCCGAATAGGCGGCGGCCTGGGCCTTTTCGCCCGCCGCCGTGTTGCACGCGGACAGGATCACCCAGTCGGCGCCGATCCGCATCGACGCCACTTCCGACGCGGTGAGCAGGCCGTCATCCCCGGCGTCTCCGGCGGTCGGCGGCGACAGCAGCAGCGCAGGCTCGTCCACCCCCTCCATCTGGCCGCTGACCAGCCCATGGGTGGCGAAAAGGATCACGCCATAGGACGACAGGTCGCGCGTGCGCAGCGCCGTCTCATTGGCGTCCGGGCCGGTCAGCAGGGTGGCGTGCTGCGCTCCGAACCGATCGGCCATTGCCTGCAATTCGGCCAGCGACCCCGGCAGGGCAGGCAATGCGGACAGGGCATGGACATCGACGCGGCGCGTCCGAAAATCGGCCATGGCGGCGAGTGGAGCTTGCCCGCCGCGCGGGGGCGGGCTGGATGAAGCGGCGGCGTCCGCGTCGCCGAAGGCCTGCGGCGCGCCGATGCCCAGGAAGCGAAAATCGCGGGCCGCCATTTGGCTCTGTCGCGCCGGATGGATGGCGAAGCCCGGCTGCACATGCAGGGCGAAGCGCCGGATCAGCCAGGGCGTATGCTTGTCCACGGCGGCGATCGGCCGTTCGGGCAGCATGGCGAAGGGCAGCGAGGCGAAGGCGCCGGTGGGGACGATGCGCAATATCCTTGCCTCGCCCAACGCATCGAGGATGCCGGGCGTGAAAATCTGGCCATAGAGCGTGTGCGCCGCCGCCTGGTCGAACCCCGCCGGCGTCAGCGATCCGCGCAGCCGGTTGACCAGCGCCACCAGTGGCGCGCGGTCCATCCGCGCCCGCTCGATGCGCGTCCCGTCCGGCCCCATCGCCAGCAGATAGACGCCGTCGAACGCCGGCATCACCGCCAGCAACGCCTCCTGTCGGCCCAGGCTGGCGCGCAGCATGTCCAGATCGGGCCGTTCGTCGCCGCGCGCCTCGACCCAGCGGGGATAATCATCCGCGATCGCGCTGCGCTCGGCCCCGACCCGTGCCGCCACGGCGGCGCGATCGGCGCGCGCCGCCGCCACGCCGCTGTCCACCGCCAGCGCCTTGAGCAGCCGGCTATCGGCCGCCTCCAGCGCCTTGACCTTGTCCTGCAGGTCGCGCACCCGCGCGGCCAGCGCCGGGTCCGCGACCAGCCGCTGCGCCACCAGCCGGTTGGCCTGCGCGATGCGCGATCCCGCCAGCACAGCCATCGCGTCCAGCGCCAGCGCGGCATCCTGCGTCTGTGCCGCGACCGCGAGCACGGTGTCCAGCGCCGCCCGCTGATCCTCGGTCAGTTCGCCATCGTCGTTCATCGTCGCGCCGTCCCGCAGCACCCCCGCCAGCCGCCTCGCCCTGTCGTTGAGGCCGTCCCGGCCGGGCGCGGTCCAGGCGGACAGCATCGCCGCCTGCGCCAGCGGCAGCGCGGGCGCATTGTCGAGCTGCGCGGTTTCGGTGGCGAAGTCGGCCGCGATCCTGCCCGCGTCCACGCCGCGTCCGGCAGCGATCAGCGCCGGGATCAGATAGGGGTAGACGCGCTGGCCGATGTCCCGGTCCTTGTCCGACCCGGCCCTGACCCGCGCCAGCGCGGCATCGAAGCGTTCGATCGCCGCCTCGCGCCGCCCCTCCGCCAGGGCGGCCGAAGCGGCGAAGGCCAGCGCGCGCGCCGATTGCGGGCTGTTTTCGCCCTCGATCCTGCGAAAGCCGCGCTCGGCCTCCAGAAACAACGGTTCGGCGTCGGCATAGCGTTCCAGCGGCAGCAGCACCGATCCCAGATTTTGCAGGCCGAACTGGAAATAGAGGCTGTCGCTTCCCACCGTCTCGCGCTTGATGGCGATGGCGCGTTGCAGATAGTCGAGGCTTTCGACCCGCCGTCCGGTGCGCGACAGCAGCAGGCCCAGCGCCTCCAGCGCGCGGGTGTAGCTGGGATGCTTGCGGTCGACATGGTCGGTCGCCACATCCACCGCCAGCCGCGCATAGGTTTCCGCCTCCGCGTCGCGGTCGGCGCGCTGGAGCATCTGGGCATAGGTATAATAAGAGCCGATCGCGTCCGCGCTGCTTGGCCCCACGGCGGCGATCCGCGCCTCCATGCTCGCCTTCTGCGCCTCCACCGCCTCGGCGTTGCGGCCCAGCCGGCTGAGCGCCTGCGCGTGGGAAAAGGCGATGTTGGACCGCAGCATATGCGTGTCCGTGTCGATCCTGTCCTTCGGCGTACGGGCGATATAGCCATCCATATAGCGGCTCGCCTGGCGCAGCGTTTCCGCGCCGCCCGCCACGTCGCCGAGCGCGACCTGCACATAGCCCTTGATCGACAATCCCTGCATCCAGGCGATCGGATAGGCGTCGGCAAAGGGGACGAGCAGTTTCAGGCCTTCGCTCGACCGGGCCAGCGCGTCCGGGTTCCTGCCGTCGATCTGGTCCATGGAGGACAGGTTGATCAGCGCCACCCCGGCCAGCGGGTGCGGCTTGCCCCCGACCTTCGCCCTGATCGCGGCATCGTGCAGCCGGGTCCAGGCGTCGCGGGTCTTCTGCGACATGGACAGGGCATAATCGTCGCTGTTGAACAGGTCAGACGCCTGGCGTTCCAGCCGGTTGAGCCGGGCATGGCGTGAATCGGCGGCGGAGAAGGCGGACGGCGCAGCGATCACAGGCTGCGCCAGCACCAGCAGCAGAAGCACGGCCGAACAGCGCGTGGAAAGTTTCATTTCACCCCCACTTTCTCGAGTCGACCCGCGCATTTCTTGGTTTGCAGACGAACCAGCGTCAAGATGGCTGCAAGGGCGTAACGATCACGCGGCGAGCGTCAGCCGCCAGTCCCAGCGCAGCGGATCGCCGTCCATCACCTCGACCCCGCGCGCGGTCAGGCCGTCACGAATCTCGTCCGACAAGGCGAAATCCTTTTCCGCCCGCGCGGCGGTGCGGCGCTCCAGTTCGGCCTCGATCTCTTCGGGCGTGATCCGCGCATTGCTGGGCCGCACGCGCAGGTCGGCGCGGGTCAGCGTCAGCAGACTAAGGCCCAGCGCCTGGTCGAAGGCCGCGATCAGGCAGAGCTTCTCGTCCACCGGCACTTTCTTGATGGCGATGGCTTCCTCCAGCAGCGGCAGGGCGCGGGGGGTCATCAGGTCGTCTGCGATTGCCGCGTCGAACTGTTCCAGCAACGGCGCCAGCTTCGGATGGAGATTGGCGCGCAGATAGTCGAGGCGCGGCGACTGCCAGGTGACGCCCTCGGCGCGGGCCTTCAGGCCCTCCACGCCCATGACCAGCCGCTTGAGCCGCGTCAGCGCCGCCGCCAGATTCTCCGCGCTGAACTCCAGTTCCGACCGATAATGGGCGCCAAGGCAGAGCAGACGATAGGCGATCGGATGCACGCCCGCGTCGATCAGCGAGAAGAGGGTGGTGAAGCCGCCCTTCGACTTCGACATCTTTCCCTGCCGATCCACCAGGAAATTATTGTGCATCCACCAGCGCGCGCCGGTGAAGCCCGCAACTGCCGCATTCGGCTCGCCGCAGCAGGCGTGAAACGCCTGATTCTGGGCTATTTCGTTGGGATGGTGGATTTCGCGATGGTCGATGCCGCCGGTGTGGATGTCGAAGGGCTGGCCCAGCCGGGCCTGCGACATGACCGAGCATTCCAGATGCCAGCCGGGCGCGCCCTTGCCCCAGGGGCTGTCCCATTCCATCTGGCGCTGCTCGCCCGGCGGCGACTTGCGCCAGATGGCGAAGTCGGACGGATTGCGCTTGCCGGCCACCGGGTCGATCCGCGCATGGGCCGCGTCGTCGCGCCCGCCGGCGAGCGCGCCATAATCGGGCACGGTCGAACTGTCGAAATAGAGGCCGCTGTCCAGCTCATAGCAATGATCGGGCGCGATTTTTTCCGCAAATGCGATCATCTGCGGCACATAGTCGGTCGCGACCGTCCATTCGCTGGGCGCGATGATGTTGAGGTCGGCAATGTTGGACTTGAACGCCTCGGTATAATGAGCGGCGATGTCCCATATGCTTCTGGCGCTCGCCCGCGCGGCCGCTTCCATCTTGTCGTCGCCCGCATCGGCATCGCTGGTCAGGTGGCCGACATCGGTGATGTTGATGATGTGGGTGACATTCAGGCCCTTCCACAGCAACGTCCGGCGCAGCGTGTCGGTGAAGACATAGGCGCGCAAATTGCCGATATGGGCATAGTTATAGACGGTCGGCCCGCAGCTATAGACGCGCGCATGATTGTCCTCGATCGGCACGAACGGCGCGATCACGCGGGTCAGGCTGTTGAACAGGCGCAGCGGCGCAGGGATATGCTGGTCGTCGGAGGCATGGCTCATGGGCGCAAGCCATGTCGCGAAGCGGGGCGGGGGTCAATTGTAATAAAATGTTGCAGACGGGCCGATCCCTTGCGCCGGCGCATTCCCCACCCGATATGTGCGATGCGGACCGGGCCCCTCTGGCGATATGGATTTCCCCCTGATCCTGTCGCGATGTCGGACCGCATCGGGTGCGCCCGGTGCAGGTTTTGCGGCGATTTGCCCCCTCTCGTTGCCGCAGGAGACCGCGCCGGGCCACTCGAACCACATTTAGGATGGAGTGAGTGTTTCCGATGAATAATCCCGTTCGCATGTCGGGCTATGGTGCCAGCCAGACGGCGCAGACCGATGCCGGCCTGCGCGCGCATATGCTGGGCGTCTTCCGCAACATGGGTATCGGTCTGGTGATCACCGGGCTGGTCGCCGCTTTGGTCGGCAATACGCCTGTGCTGGCCGCCGCCATCTACGGCACGCCGCTCAAGTGGGTGGCGATCTTCGCGCCTCTGGTCTTCGTCTTCTTCTTCAGCTTCCGCATGGAAAAGATGACGACATCGGGCGCGCGCACTGCCTTCTACGCCTTTGCCGCGGTGATGGGCGTGTCGCTGGGCAGCGTGTTCCTGGTCTTCACCGGCGGCAGCATCGCCCAGGCCTTCTTCTCGGCCGCGGTCATGTTCCTCGCCATGGCGCTGTGGGGCTATACCACCCAGCGCGACCTGACGAAGATGGGCAGCTTCCTCATCATGGGCCTGATCGGCATCCTGGTGGCGAGCCTGATCAACCTGTTCATCGGTTCGTCGGCGATGGCGATGGTCATCTCGATCATCGGCGTGGTGGTCTTCACCGGCCTCACCGCCTGGGACGTGCAGCGCATCAAGTCGGAATATTTCTACTATGCCGGCCATGAGGTGGCGCAGAAGATGCAGGTCATGGGCGCGCTGTCGCTCTACCTGAACTTCGTCAACCTGTTCCAGATGCTGCTCAGCCTGACGGGTGAACGCGAATAATGCGCGATCCCGCACAGCTGTCGGCCATGCTCTGCCCGGTCTGTCATGTCGGCCTCGCCATGACGGACCGGCAGGGGGTGGAGATCGACTATTGCCCGCAATGCCGGGGCGTCTGGCTGGACCGGGGCGAACTGGACAAGATCATCGAACGGTCGGGGCAGGCGAGTGCGCCCGCCGCCCGGCCGGAGCCTTTCGCCCAGCAGGGCTATCGCCCGGACCGCGACCATCGCGATGAGGGGCGCTATTATCAGAAGAAGCGCAAGAAGAGCTTCCTTGAAGAGCTGTTCGATTGACGAAAGGGATTTAGAGTCTGTTTGGAAAATGCGCGAAAGCGCATTTTCGGCGCGGCACCAGCCCGCTCCCCCACCCGGCCACCTAACGGCAGTATTCCATGGGTGGCCGGGTGGGGGAGCGGGCTGGTGCGGCAAATCCGGCTTGAGCCGGATTTCCAAACGGACTCTTAGAGTGTCCGGGCGTAGATCAGGTCGCGAAAGGGCACGTCGCCGACCATGAAGGTCATGTCGCCGATCTGGGCGAAGCCGTGTCGGGCGTAGAAGCGCCGCGCGCGGTCATTCTGCGGATAGACCGCCAGCAACAGCCGCTCCGCGCCCCGCTGACGGGCTTTCTCCTCCACCAGCGCCATGATCCTGTCGCCCTGTCCGCCGCCCTGCCATCCGGCAAGGAGGTAGATGCGCTTCAATTCCAGGTCGCGCGCAGGGTCGGTCGGCACCGGCAGGTCGGGCGGGGTGATCATGGCATAGCCCACCGGCGCGCCGAGCGGCGTTTCGCCGATCAGGATCGTCTGGGCCGGGTCTGCAAGCGCCGCTGTATAATAGGGCGTGCCATGCGCGCCATCGATATGGGCGAGCAGCGCCGGACCCGGATGATCATGCGCGAAGCTGGCGAGGAAAGTCGCGCCGCCCAGGATCGAGAGCGCCCCCGCATCGCGTGCTTCGGCGCGTCGCCAGGTGATCGGTGTCATGACCGGCGCCCCTTCAGCGCGATCCCGGCCCCAGCGCCGGGTCCAGGTCGCGGGGACGGGTGAAGCTCGCCAGCGTCGCCACATTGATGGCGGCCTGCGCCCAGCGGTCGATCGCCAGATCCATGATCGCCAGGCTGGCTGTCGGGAATTTGATCTCCACATCTTCACGCAGCGGGCTGCCGCCATCGTCGGGCACCAGATCCAGAATCAGTTCCTCGAACCCCGGATTATGGCCCGCCATCAGCACATGCTGAGCGCTCTCCGGCAGATCGCGCAGGACGTCGAGCAGGGTCGCGGAGGCGGCGAGATAGATGCGACGGTCCCAATGGGCGTCCAGCGTCTCGCCATAACCCGCAAAGAAGGTGTCCAGCGTCTGCACCACCCGCACCGCTGGCGATGCCACCAGATAGTCGAAGCGCATGTCCCGACGGGCGGCGAATTGCCCCATCAGCAGCGCGGCCTTTTCCCCCCGACTGTTCAAGGGCCGGTCGAAGTCGCGCGCCACCGGATCGTCCCAGTCCGATTTGGCGTGGCGCAACAGGGTCAGGCGTTTCATTGTCTCTCCTGTCGGGGCAAGCCGGATTCGTGTCCCTGATGCCCGATGCCGGCCGCTTCGCCAAGCGTTTCGCGGCGGATTCCGACGCTGACGGCGATGATCGCCTCATCGAGCGTCAGGCGGCGGACCGGCGTGCCGGGCGGAAAGGCGCTCAGCAACCGGCTGGGCATGGCGGCCGACAGGATGACGAAACTGCCTCGATCCTCGGCGCGGCGTATGAGGCGGCCGAAGGCCTGCGCCAGCCGCGCCCGGATCAGCCGGTCGTCATAGGCCTGACCTCCGCCGCCCGCGAGGCGCCGCGCGGCGTGCAGCACGGTGGGCTTGGACCAGGGCACCCCCTCCATCACCACCAGCCGCAGCGAATGGCCGGGCACGTCCACGCCGTCGCGCAACGCATCGGTGCCCAGCAGCGACGCGCGCGGATCGTCGCGGAAAATGTCGACCAAAGTGCCGGTATCCATCGGATCGACATGCTGGGCGTAAAGCGGCAGGCCTCCGCGCGCCAGCCGGTCGGCGATGCGGGCATGGACCGCGCGCAGCCGCCGGATCGCGGTGAACAGGCCCAGCGTCCCGCCGCCCGCCGCCTCGATCAGCCGGGCATAGGCGCCGGAGAGGGCGGCGATGTCGCCGCGCTTGATGTCGGTGACGATCAGCACCTCGGCCCGGCCGGGATAGTCGAAGGGGCTGGCCGCTTCGAACCGCTCGGCGCCATGGGGCAGGTGGACGGCGCCGCTGCGCGCCTCCGCATTGCTCCAGTCGCCGCCGCCTTTCAGCGTCGCGGAGGTCAGCAGCACGCCTTGCGCCGGCTTCAGCACCGTTTCGGCCAGCGGCCGGGTCGGGTCGAGCCAGTGGCGATGGATGCCGATATCAAATTCGCGCCCCTCGATCCGGTCGACCGCCAGCCAGTCGACATAGTCCGGGTCGGCCGGGCCGCCGATCCGCGCCAGCAGCGCCAGCCAGGCGGCGATCAGGTCGCGCCGCCAGCCTAGCGACGCCACCGCCCCCTCGATTCGCGCCCGCGCCGCGCCGTCCAGCCAGTCGGGCGCATCCTCGATTACCGCCTCCAGCCGGCGGGCGAGCCGCACCAGCGGCTTGATCAGCGCGTCGAGCGCCAGTGCGGCTTCCTGCGCCGCCTCGACCAGCGCGCCGTCGGGTTTGGCCAGTTCGGTTTCCAGCCCATAGCCGGCGTCCGCCTCGCCGGCTGCTTCGGCGCGCGTGTAGACCGTGCCGCGCACGGCGGCGAGAAGGGCTTCCAGCGGCCCGAACGGCTCGCCCGCCACCACGCGCTTCAGCCATTCGTCGGCGGGCAGCGCCTGCGCCGCGTCGATCGCCGCGCGGATCGCCTGTCCGCCTTCCTCGTCATAGCTGGCCAGGTCGGAGAGGCGTGCGGCAAGACCCCTGCGACGCCCGCGCGATCCGCCCTCCGGCCCCATGATCCAGCGGCGCAGCTCGATCGCCTCCTGCCCGGACAGGGCGACGGAGAAGGTCGAATCGGCCGCGTCGAACAGATGATGGCCCTCGTCGAAGATGATGCGCTGCGGCCGCTGGCCCGCCTCCCGGCCGCGCGCGGCGTTGATCATCACCAGCGCATGGTTGGCGATGACGATGTCGGCGTCGGCCGACGCGCGCGTCGACCGTTCGATGAAGCATTTGCGATAATGGGGGCAGCCCGCATAGATGCACTCGCCCCGCCGGTCGGTCAGCGCGGTGGAGCCATTGCGGCGGAACAGGGTCGGCAGCCAGCCGGGCAGGTCGCCGCCGATCATGTCGCCATCCTTGGTGAAGGCGGCCCAGCGCGCGACCAGTTGCGCGAGGATCGCCGCGCGGCCGGAAAAGCCGCCCTGCAACGCATCCTCCAGATTGAGCAGGCAGAGATAATTTTCCCGCCCCTTGCGCACCACCACCCGCCGCGCGGCGACGGCGGGATCGGGAAAGAGGCGCAGCGATTCGCGGTCCAACTGTCGTTGCAGCGCCTTGGTATAGGTGGACACCCACACCGTCCCCTGCGCTTCCCCGGCCCAGAGCGAGGCGGGGGCGAGATAGCCCAATGTCTTGCCGATGCCCGTCCCCGCTTCGGCCAGCAGCATGTTGGGCTGGTCGCGATAGGCGCGCGGGCGGAAGGCGGCGCTGGCCGCCGCGGCATAGGCGCGCTGGCCGGGGCGCGGCTCCGCGTCCGCGCCGGTCAGCGCGTCGAGCCGGGCCAGCACCTGATCCTCGGCCAGGGTGATGGTGCGCGGGGCGGGGCGGGGCTGCGCCTCCTCCCATTCGGGCAGCTTGGAAAACAGCCAGCGCTCCGCCTCGCGCGGTTTCGGGATGCGCGGCGCGACCAAAGGCGACCAGGGCCAGCGCAGCCGGTGCAAGGACTGCGCTGCGGTCCAGCCGCCCTCGCGCTCCTGCCAGTCGGGCGTTGTGAGCCGCGCCAGCAGCATCGCCGTCGCCTGTTGCAGCAGCGCGGGAATATCGCCCTCATTCTCCGGCGCGGGCAGGTCCAGCGCTTGCGCCAGCCCCTTGGGCGTGGGCACCAGAAAGCGGGCCGGGTGGAGAAAGGCCCAGAGTTCCAGCAGGTCGAGGCCGTTGAGTTCGGGATAGCCCAGCCGTTGCCCGGTCAGCGGCGCATTGAGCAGCAGCACCGGGGTTTCGGCCGCGCGCGCTATCGCCTGTCCCTTGGCCAAGGCCTGGGTGCGGCCGTCCTCGCGCAGCCAGATGCCGCCATGGCTGGCGTGGAGCGCGGGCAATGAGGCTGGATCGATCACCCGTCCGGCTTAGAGGAACGGGAACAAAAGGAAAACCTGTTTCAGCCGATCCGACGGCCGAACCCGCCGCCCGGATTGAGGCGCGGCTGGAAGGGAACGGGCGTGGGTTGCATGTCGCGGGCCAGTTCCAATTTTTCGAACAGGGGACCGTCGGTCAGTTCATAGGGAAAGCGGATGCCCATCCGGTCTTCTTCAGACCAGCGCACCGTGCCGAAAGTGATGTGGCCGTCCAGATCGAGTTGGCAGGAAATGCCCGCAGGCAGGGTGCAACCCACGATCTGAGCGCCACCTTTGCTCAGATCGACGATCACGCCCTCCAGACTGTCGAGCACGGTGGTCACGACAATGGGAATTTCGACACTGATGCGTTCATGGCTGCGCCGTACGTGCATATCGCCTCCAGTCCGGCCAACTATAACATGCACCACTATGTGAAAGTAAAGATCGGACCGCTTTCTGTCGACCTTTGTCATGAAAGGGCGTTCCCTTTCCGCACATCCGGGGTTAGGGGCTTGGCGCATGACCGTGTCCGAAACTCTCCGCACCGCCGCGCAGGCGTCCAAGGCCTGGCCCTATGAGGAAGCCCGCAAGCTCCTGAAGCGCTATGGCCTGAAAGAGGATGGCGGCGGCGCCCCGGACAAGGGGCATATCCTGTTCGAAACCGGCTATGGTCCCTCGGGCCTGCCGCATATCGGCACCTTCAACGAAGTGCTGCGCACCACCATGGTCCGCAACGCCTTCCATGCGCTGTCGGACGTGCCGACCCGGCTGGTGGCGTTCAGCGACGATATGGATGGCCTCCGCAAGGTGCCGGACAATGTGCCCAATCAGGCGATGCTGGCCGAATATCTGGGCAGGCCGCTGACGCAGGTGCCCGATCCGTTCGGGAAGTTCGAAAGTTTCGCGCATCACAATAATGCGATGCTGCGCGATTTTCTCGATCGCTTCGGCTTCGACTATGAGTTCGTCTCCGCGACGGAGCAATATAAGGCCGGCGCCTTCGATGCGGCGCTGCGCCAGGTATTGCGTCGCTATCAAGCGATCATGGACATCATGCTGCCGACCCTGCGCAAGGAGCGGCAGGCGACCTATTCGCCGGTCCTGCCGATCAGCCCGAAAAGCGGCATCGTGCTTCAGGTGCCGGTCGAGGTGATCGACGCCGAGACCGGGCTTGTCCGCTTCGAGGATGAAGGAGAACTGATCGAGCAGTCGATCCTCGGTGGCGGCGCCAAGCTGCAATGGAAGGTCGACTGGGCGATGCGCTGGTATGCGCTGGGCGTCGACTATGAAATGGCGGGCAAGGATCTGATCGATTCGGTCACGCAATCGTCGAAAATCTGCCGCGCGCTCGGCGGCCGCCCGCCCGAGGGCTTCAACTATGAAATGTTCCTCGACGAAAAGGGCGAGAAAATCTCCAAGTCCAAGGGCAATGGCCTCAGCCTGGAGCAGTGGCTGACCTATGGCCCGCAGGAAAGCCTGGCCTTCTACGCCTATCGCGAGCCGAAAAAGGCCAAGCAGCTGCACATGGGCGTCATCCCCCGCGCGGTCGACGAATATTGGCAGTTCCGCGGCAATTACCCCAAACAGGCGGTCGAGCAACAGCTGGGCAACCCGGTCCACCATATCCATGACGGCAAGCTGCCGCAGGGCGAGCTGCCGGTAACATTCGGCCTGCTGCTGAACCTGGTGGGCGTGATGGGCGATGCCAGCCGCGAACAGGTCTGGGGCTATCTGCAAAATTATGTGCCGGGCGCCAGCGCGGACACCTATCCCGAACTGGATGCGCTGATCGGCCATGCGCTGGCCTATCACCGCGATTTCGTCGCCCCAACGCTCAAGCGCCGCGCGCCCGAGGCCAATGAAGCCGCCGCATTGCGCAGGCTGGATGCGGAACTGGCGGCGCTGCCGGCCGATGCTTCGTCGGAGGATGTCCAGAATATCGTCTATGCCATCGGCAAGGACGAGGCGTTCGGCTTCGCCGAGCTGCGCGACTGGTTCAAGGCGCTCTACCAGACGCTGCTCGGTGCCGACCAGGGACCGCGCATGGGCAGCTTCATTGCCCTCTATGGCATTGAAAACAGCCGCAAGCTGATCGCCGAGACGCTGGCCGCATAAATGATCGCCGGAATCGGCCGGGAAGGGGAACATTTCCGCTCGATTTGCGTTTGCGCAGACGGTCCACCCCCCTTTCGGACTGGTGATGCGCCTCGCGCGTGTCATCGGCCGCGTGCGCCTGGAAACAGGCGGCGCGGCCAAGGGCGGAAACATGAAAAAGGCCCCGATCCTGCCGGACGGGGCCTTTTTTCATGGAGTAGCGGTCCTTACCAGAAGAAGCCGCGATGCACGTCCACTACACGTCCGGTGCGGACATTGACCAGCAGCACGTCGTTATAGTGGCGGACCCAGCGCAGGTTCGCGGCCGGCCGGGGCAGGCGATAGCGATAGGGATCGGCGATATAATAGCGCGAGCTGTAATAGGTCGGGCGAAGCTGAGCGCCACGGTTCCAGGCGGTGTAGCGGAAGGGCGCGCGCCAGTTGCCACCGCGATAGACGTCGCGGTGTGAGCGGCGATAATCCTGCCAGTCCTCGCGCACTTCCTGACGGGCGTCGCGCACGTCGCGACGCGCTTCGCGGACATCGCGGCGGTCGCCATAGCGCTCCGCCTGACGCAGGTCGCGCCGTTCCTCGCGCAGGCGCTGCTCGCTGCGGCGCGCTTCGCCATAGGATTGGGCCGAAGCGACGCTCGGCACGACGGTGGCGGCCAGCAGGCCGATTATGATGAACTTACGCATAAATAGTCTCCCATTCGGCTTGGCGGCGGTACCCTGCCTGTTTGCCTGTCAGTCAGGCCGGGCTTCTGCGCCAACAGGAGAAGATATGCCGCCCCGCGCCTGAACGGTCCGGGAATGATGCAGTCAGATTCCAGTCATTTATGTCGCAAATTGTATCGGGGCGCTTTTGCTTGAAAATGCGCTGAGACGCGCATTTTGAGGCGGCACCGGCCCGCTCCCCCACCCGGCCACCCATATGATACTGCCGTTGGGTGGCCAGGTGGGGGAGCGGGCCGGTGCGGCAGTATGTGAGCAGGCACATTCCCAATGAAATCATCCCCATGGCCGCTCGCGAAACCATTTGGTGACGACATATTTGATGCCGCGCTCGACCGGGCGCGCCGCGTGCAGGCTGAAACGGTTGGGCGCGCCGTCGCGGTCCATATTGTTCCAGATCAGGATCATGCCCTCGACCGGCGGCACCATGAATTCGCATTGCGGGAAATGCGTCTCGCCGCCTGCCTCGACCGGAGAGAGGTAGATCATCGCCGTCCAGGTGCGCTGGCCGCCCGTCGTGCGCATCTTTTGCCAATAGTCGGCGTGCACCGGGAAATAGTCGCAATGGACCTTATATTCCTGCCCCTCCGTATAGCGCTGGCCCTGCAGCGTTTCGCCATGGCTGGCGGGCAGGCCGGTGAGCGCGCAGATGCGATCGGTGATGGTTTCGACCAGCGGGTTCCACGGGCTGAGATTGCCGCTGTGGCTGGTGCGATATTCGGCGTTGGCGCTGCCGGAAAACAGCGTCGAGGGCCTGGCGCTGGCGTCGATCAGTTCGCGCAGCTCGGCGCATTCCGCCGCGCTCAGGAAATTCTGGCGGCCGTATATTTCCAGGTCCGGCGCGTCGATCCGGCTCACCATCGGGTTGCGTTCCAGGCGCGCGCGGACGGCGTCGCCAATCTGCGCGCGGGCGGGCGAGGCAATGCCGCCGTCGTCGATCATGTCGGTCATGTCCGTCCTCTGCCACAGCCGGGCTGGGCATGAAAAGACCCCGGCGCGTCGCCACGCCGGGGCCAGGGACTCCTGAAGGCCAGTTCAGGAACCAGAAATCTGACGGGTGCGCTCCTCTACCAGAAGAAGTCGTGGATCACGTCGACGACATAGCCGTCGCGGACGTCGACCAGCAGCGCGTCGTCATAATAGCGGACCCAGCGCAGCGTGCCGTAGGCCGGCGGCAGGCGATAGCTGTAGGGATCGTTCAGCCAGTAGCTGTTGGCATAGAGCAGACTGTTCAGGAAGATCCCGACCGAATAGCGCCGATAGCCATAGTCCCAGCCGCGCGGGGCGTAATAGCGGCCGATCCGGTAGCGGTCGCCATAGCGGTTGCGATAGCCGTTCCAGTCATAGCGGCGATCGTTGCGCCAGCCATTGTCCCAGCGGCGCTGGCTGGTCCAGCGGGTGCGATCATCGAAACGGCGCCCATTGTTCCAGTTGGTGCCGCTCCAGCCGCTGCGATTGTCGGACCAGCGCCGATCATCGTCCCGCCGGTCGTTGCGCCAGTCGCGCCGGTCATCGCGCCGGTCGTCGCGTCGATCGTTCCGCCAGTCCTGCCGGTCGTCCCGGCGATCATTCCGCCAATCCTGACGCCGATCCTGACGATCATCCCGCCGTTCATTGCGCCAATTCTGCTGCTGCTCGCGCCGCTCGCGCACCTGATTCTCGACCGCGCGGTTGGCGGGCAGGTTGGGGTCGCCGCGCCAACGCGGATCGGGGCGTGGCGGCGCCATCTGGCCGGCGGGGCGTTCAGCGGCGCGTTGCTGCCAGCGCTGCGCATTGCCATCGGATCGGCCCATCCGCTCGCCGCGTCCGCCGCCTCGATCGCCCCGTTGCTCGCTACGGTCCTGGCCGGCCTGGGCATAGGCCGGGGCAATGCCGCCCAGCAGCGTCGCGCCCATCAGCCCGGCCAGCATCATCTTCCTGAACATCGTTCCGTCTTTCTTCAAGCGGGGACGCACCGTCCCCTGATGATGCCGGTCTAGCGGGTGCGGCGTGTCGCAAGGCTGAACCCGTCCGTCAGCGTTCCGAAAGAATCCGCGAGACGGACATGGACATTGCGGCATAGTCTTCCCATGCTCGCTCAAGCGCTGGTCGGGGCGGAGATCACGCTTTCCGGCGGAAAGCTGATCCAGATCAGTGCGGCGCGCCTTTACTCCGATTAGGACTGCCGCGTGATGAAGTCCCCCGATGCCGGCCGCATCCGACAGGCCCTGCGCGACGCGACGATGGAGAGCCACCGCCGGGTGGACACGTTGTTCGCCGATTTTTCGCTTGATTCCGCGCAAAGCTATCGCCTGTTCCTGACCGCCCATGGCCGCGCATTGGGTGCGATCGAATCGGTGGCGTGCCCCGATGCGCCGCGCCTGCCGCTGCTGGCCCGGGATCTGGAGGCGCTGGACGCCGCCTTGCCCGCTCCGCTGCCGGCGCCGGCCGGGGATGCAGAAGGCTATCGCTGGGGCCTGCTCTACGCGCTGGAAGGATCGCGGCTGGGCGGCGCGATGCTGTCGCGACAGGTGGGAGAGGGCCTGCCCAAAAATTATCTGTCCGCCGTCCATGGCAAGGGCGAATGGCTATCCTTCCAGCGCGCGCTCGACGGCGCTGCGGCGGAAGGCGGCGAGGGCTGGCTGGATGACGCCGTGCAGGGCGCTCTGGCCGCCTTCGCCCTGTTCGCCGCGGCGGGCGAGGAAGCGCGGGGGGCTGCCCATGGCTGACGGCGGCGACGCGATCGATTTCGCGGTCGACCTCAGCAATTGCGATCGCGAGCCGATCCATGTGCTGGGCAAGGTCCAGCCCTTTGGTTTCCTCGTCGCGCTGACCGCCGACTGGCTCGTGTCGCGGGTATCGGCGAACAGCGCCGATTTCATCGGCCTGACGCCGCAGGAGATGCTGGGCCAGCCGGTCGGCGCGATCTTCGCGGCCGACGCCATCCACGCGCTGCGCAACCGCATCACCCTGCTGCGCGGCCCCGATTCGGTCGAGCGCGTCTTTTCCCTCTTCCTGATGGAGGGCGGCCCGGCCTTCGACGTCGCGGTCCATTTCTCGGGCCCGCTGGTGGTGATCGAGGCAGAACCCGCCAGCCATGACGAGATGGAGGCGAGCAGCACGGTCCGCTCCATGGTCGCGCGGCTGGCGCAGGCGGACGGCATGACCGCTTTCCTGCGCGACGGCGCGCGGCAGGTGCGGGCGCTGACCGGCTTCGACCGGGTGATGGTCTATCGCTTCGCCGATGGCGGCGATGGCGAGGTGGTGGCCGAAGCGCTCAAGCCCGGCATCGACAGTTTCCTGGGCCTCCATTATCCGGCGTCCGACATTCCCGCGCAGGCGCGCGCGCTTTACCTACGCAGCATCTTCCGCATCATCGCCGATGTGGGGGCGCAGCCGGTGCCGGTCGTCCCGGCGCTCGATCCTAATGGCGTCGCGCTCGACATGTCGCTCTGCCTGACCCGCGCGGTCTCGCCGATCCATATCGAATATCTGGGCAATATGGGCGTCGGCGCCTCGCTTTCCATTTCGATCATCGTCGATGGGAAGCTGTGGGGCCTGTTCGCCTGCCATCATTACAGTCCGCGCCTGCCGACCTTCGCCCAACGCAGCGCGGCCGAACTGTTCGGCCAGATCTTCTCGATGATGCTCGAAAGCCGGGAGCGCGCCGAAACCGCCGCCTATGAAGGGAAGGCGCGGCAGGTGGCCGACCGGCTGCTGTCCGCCGTGGCGCAGGATCATGACCTCCTGTCCAACGCGCGCTGGCTGGGCGACATCATCTTCGACACCATCCCCGCCGATGGCGTCGGCGTCTATATCGACGGGCAGATGAGCTTTTCGGGCCTGACGCCGGACGAGCCGGCCTTCGCCGCGATCGTGACGATGCTGAACCGCGTCGCCGCCAGCCAGGTCTACACCACTGACAGCCTGACGAAGATATTGCCGGAAGCGGCCGCCTATGCCGATCGCGCGTCGGGCATCCTTGCCATTCCGCTGTCGCGCCGGCCGCGCGACTATGTCGTGCTGTTCCGGGCCGAACGGCTGCGCTCGGTGCGCTGGGCCGGCAGGCAGGAAAAGACGATCGAATATGGCCCCAACGGCCCGCGGCTGACCCCGCGCAAAAGCTTCGAACAATGGTCGCAACTGGTGCAGGGCGTGGCGCTGCCCTTCACGCCGGCCGAGTTGCGCGTCGCCGAAGCGCTGCGCACCGCGCTGCTGGAAGTGATCCTGCGCCTGTCGGATTCGGCCGATGCCGAACGGCAGCGGGCGCATGAGAAGCAGGAACTGCTGATCGCAGAGCTGAACCATCGGGTTCGCAACATCCTGTCGCTGATCCGCGGGCTGCTCTCGCAGACCCGCGACAGCGCCCGCTCGGTCGACGAGTTCATCGGCACGCTCGAAAGCCGCGTCCATGCGCTGGCGCGCGCCCATGACCAGATCACCGCCGACCGCTGGAACCCAGCGCGGCTTCACGACCTCATAGAGGTGGAGGCGGGCGCCTATCTGGGTGAGCGCAGCGACCGGGTGCGGCTGACCGGCCCCGATGTCCTGCTGACGCCGGGCTGCTTCACCGTGCTGGCGCTGGTGATTCACGAAATGCTGACCAACGCCGCCAAATATGGCGCGCTGTCGGATGGTGGATCGGTCGCGATCGACTGGCGGGTGGACGAGGATGGCAGCCTGCTGATCGACTGGACCGAAAGCGACGGCCCGCCGGTGGTCGCACCCACGCGCCGGGGCTTTGGCTCGACCGTGATCGAACGTTCCATCCCCTATGACCTCGGTGGCCATGCCGAGATCAACTATCGGCTCGCGGGAATCGAGGCGCATTTCTGCGTCCCTTCGCGCCATATCGTATCGGTCCTGCCGGGCGGCGGACGACGCGAGCGGTCCAGGCCGGCCGCGCCGGTGACGCCCGGCCTGCTCAAGGGACGCAACGTCCTGCTGGTCGAGGACAATATGATCATCGCCATGGATGGCGAGGATGCGCTGCGCGATCTGGGCGCGGAGGTGACGACGGCGGCGAGCGTCGGCCGCGCGCGCGAGGCGATCGCGATCCGGCCGGTCGACCTGGCGGTGCTCGACTTCAACCTTGGCCATGAAACCAGCCTGCCGGTCGCGGACCTGTTGGCCGAACGCGGCATCCCCTTCCTTTTCGCCACCGGCTATGGTGACGGGCTGGAGTTGCCTGCGCGCTTCGAGGATGTGGCGCTGGTCAAGAAACCCTATTCGGGCGCGACCCTGGCGGCGGCGCTGGGACCGGTGATCGACCGGGTCGGGTGAAAAGGCGACAGCGAAACAGACAGTTTCCGCCTTGGCGGTTGTCCACGCCTATGTCCAACTCGATGTCGCGTTCATGAAACAACCGGCTCTCTTCATCCCCCATGGCGGCGGCCCTTGCTTCTTCATGGACCCGTCCGATCCCGACCGGCCGCACAGCGACCCGATCTGGCGTCCGATGCAGGATTATCTGGCGCGGCTGATCGCCGACCTGCCGGAACGGCCCAGGGCGATTCTGCTCGTTTCGGGCCATTGGGAAGAAGCCGACTTTACTGTCCATGTCGGTGTCCAGCCAAAGCTGTTCTTCGACTATCATGGCTTTCCGCCGCACACCTATCATCTGCGCTGGGACGCGCCGGGCGCGCCCGATCTGGCGCGGCGCGCGGCCGGGCTGCTGCGCGACGCCGGCTTCGCCACGGGCGAGGAGGCGGCGCGCGGCTGGGACCATGGCGTCTTCATTCCGATGAAGGTGGCGCTGCCCGCTGCTGACATTCCGCTGGCGCAATTGTCGTTGCGCCGTGATCTCGACCCCGCCGGCCATGTCGCAGCCGGGCGGGCGCTCGCCCCGTTGCGCGACGAAGGCGTGCTGATCATCGGGTCGGGGATGAGCTTCCACAATCTGCGCGTGCGCGGGCCGCAGGCGATCGCGCCGTCGACCGCCTGGGACTATGCGTTGACCGCCGCCGTCACCGATCCCGATCCGCAGCGCCGGGCGACCCGCGTCGCCGCCTGGGACACGCTGCCGCACGCGCATTTCGCCCATCCGCGCGAGGAGCATCTGCTGCCACTGATGGTGGCGCTGGGCGCGGGCGGCGATGACGGGGCGACCTGCATCCATCGCAGCAGCGTGATGGGCTGGACGGTGTCGGGCTACCGCTTCGGCTGATTGGCCGGCCGGCCGAGCGCCGGCACGGTCTTCGCCGCTTCCTCGGGCGCGATGCCGGGCGGCGGCGCAGCGGCGACCTGATCCTCCCCGCGCATGATCCGGCCCGCCCGCTGGATCGCGCCGCGCAGCCGGGGATAGATGCCACAGCGGCAGATATTGGTGATCGCGGCGTCGATCTCCTCGTCGCTCGGATCATTGGTCCGGCGCAGCAGCACCGACGCGGCCATGATCATGCCGGGGATGCAATAGCCGCATTGCGAGACATTGTCGGCCGCGAACGCCTGTTGCAGCGGATGGCCGCGATCGGGCGACAGCGCCTCGATCGTGGTGACGAACCGGCCCTCGGTCTTGCCGATCGTCACCTGGCAGGACCGCACCGCTTCCCCGTCGATATCGACCGTGCAGGCGCCGCAGTCGCCGGTGCCGCAGCCATATTTGGTGCCGGTCAGGTTGGACGCATCGCGCAGTGCCCAGAGCAGGGGCGTTTCCGGGTCCATGCGATATTGCACCGGCCGGTCGTTGACGGTGAACTTCGTCACGCGGCCTCGTCTTCCTCGACCTTGTGATAGAGGACTTCGTTGCGGATATGGATGGTCCGCGACGCCAGCCGGATTTCCTGGATGAAGGTGGCGAAGGCGGCCGCCTGGAGCAGCATCGCCAGGCTGAAGAGAATGGCGATCGGCGTGCCCAGATGGGCGTTGAACAGATTGCCGGCGAACAGCAGGATGACGACCAGACAGACGGCGCAGGCCGATGCGACCGACAGGAAGATCGCGCCGTTGACCACGCTCATCCGGCGGTCCAGCACGCGGATTTCGCTCACCATCCGGTCATGTTCCTTGCCGCGGGTGGACAGCACCCATTTTTCCACGTCGCGCGCCCGGTCGATGATGCGCGCCAGCCGGCTGACGCAGACGTTCAGGAACGCGCCGATGCCCGCCAGCAGGAAGACGGGGGCCAGCGCCAGCTGGATCGTCTGGGCGACCTGGCTGACCTGGGGGAGAGCGGGGATCATGGTCATTTCCATCTCCCTACCAACCAGCGGATGAGGAAGAAAGTGGCGATGCCGGCAAAGGGCGCGAGGATCAAGACGACGGCCGCGCGTGGTTTGCCCGCAATAGCAGGAAAATGACGGGCAGCGCCGCGATGCAGCCGCAGCGCCCGCCCGTCCGGTCCGGCCGATAGCTCAGGCCGCGCCCTTGGAGGAGGGGGTGTTGATACCCATGGATTTCAGATATTGCTTGATGTTGCGCGCGGCCTGCCGCAGCCGCTGCTCATTCTCGACCATGGCGATGCGGACGAAACCCTCGCCATCCTCGCCATAGCCGACGCCCGGCGCGACCGCGACCTTGGCGTGGGTCAGCAGCTGCTTGGAAAATTCCAGCGAGCCCATGTCCTTGAGCGCGGGCGGCAGCGGCGCCCAGCAGAACATCGATGCGCGCGCCGCCGGGATGTCCCAGCCCGCCCGGCTGAAGCTTTCGACCAGCACGTCGCGGCGCTTGTGATAGAGTTGCCGGTTCTTCTCGACAATGTCCTGCGGCCCGTTGAGCGCGGCGCAGGCCGCCGCCTGGATCGGGGTGAAGGCGCCATAGTCGAGATAGGATTTCACCCGCGTCATCGCCGCGATCAGCTTCTTGTTGCCAACCGCGAAACCCATGCGCCAGCCCGCCATGGAGTAGGTTTTGGACAGCGAGGTGAATTCGATCGCGACATCCTTGGCGCCCGGCACCTGAAGGATCGAGGGGGTCGGATTGCCGTCATAATAAAGCTCGGAATAGGCGAGGTCGCTCAAAACCCAGACCTTATTTTCCTTCGCCCAGGCGACCAGCCGCTCATAGAAAGCGAGGTCGACCGTCTCCGCCGTCGGGTTGGACGGATAATTGACCACCAGGATCGACGGGCGCGGCACGGTGAAGGCCATGGCGCGGTCGAGCGAACGGAAATAATTCTCGTCGGGGGTGGTCGGCACCGAGCGGATGGTCGCGCCCGCGATGATGAAGCCGAACGTGTGGATCGGATAGCTGGGATTGGGCGCCAGCACCACATCGCCCGGCTCGGTGATCGCGGTGGCGAGGCTGGCCAGGCCTTCCTTCGACCCCATGGTCACGACGACCTCGGTTTCGGGGTCGATCTCGACCCCGAAGCGGCGGGCATAATAATTGGCCTGCGCCTTGCGAAGGCCGGGGATGCCGCGCGACTGGGAATAGCCATGGGCGCTCGGCTTCTTGGCCACCTCGATCAGCTTCTCGATCACATGGTCGGGCGGCGGCAGGTCGGGATTGCCCATGCCCAGGTCGATAATGTCCTCTCCCGCGGCCCGCGCGGCGGCCCGCATCGCGTTCACTTCGGCGATGACATAGGGCGGCAGGCGCTTCATGCGGTAAAATTCTTCGGACATTATTGGGGCTTTCCTGAAAGCTCGCGGTAGGGAATAGTGCGTGACGCGCCTTTCGCGTGTCACAAACTGGCTATAACCGGCCAAAGGACGACGCGCCAGTGAAAGCCGCGCGCGCCGATGATGCCAGGAGGAGGAAGGTGGCCATGCAGAGAAGCGACGTCATGGAGCCGCACCTGCCGACCCTGGAAGAGATGCAGCAATGGACCCAGGTGCTTGGCCGCGCCCAGCAGCTGTTGCTGGAGCAGGCGGCGGGCACCAGCGGCCAGACATTGCCCTTTGACCCCGAGATCGTAGCCCGTATCCAGACCGGCTTTGCCGATGAAGGACTGGCGCTGTGGCAGCGTTTCCTCGATGCGGGCGGCCTGCTACGCGACCAGCCGGGCGTCGTTCCGGCGACCAGTCCCGCCGCGCGCAAGGACCGGCGTTTCGCCGACCCGGCCTGGACCGACCATCCTTTCTACGACCTCATCCGGCAAAGCTATTTGCTGCTGTCCGACTATCTCCTGAAGCTGGCCGATGCGGTCGACGGCGTGGACCAGAAGCAGAAGGCAAAGCTGCGCTTCGCCACGACCGGGCTGCTCGACGCGATCGCGCCCAGCAACTTCCCCTTCACCAACCCGCAGGTGGTGCAGAAGACGATCGAAAGCGGCGGCGAGAATCTGGTCAAGGGCCTCAAGCATATGCTGGCCGACCTGGAGAAGGGGCAGCTAACCCATACCGACGGCACCCAGTTCGAACTGGGGCGCAACATCGCCGCGACGCCGGGCAAGGTGATCCATGAGACGCCGCTCTACCAGCTGATCCATTATGCGCCCTCGACGGAAACGGTGCTGGAAACGCCGCTCATCATCTTCCCGCCCTGGATCAACCGCTTCTACATTCTCGATCTCTCGCCCGAAAAGAGCTTCGTCAAATGGGCGGTGGACCAGGGGATCAGCGTCTTCCTCGTGTCCTGGAAGTCGGCCGACACGTCGATGAAGGATCTGGTCTGGGACGATTATATCCTGAAAGGCCAGGTCGACGCGATCGACACGGTGCGCGACCTGCTGAAGGTGAAGAACGTCCACACGATCGGCTATTGCGTGGCGGGCACGACGCTGGCCGCGACGCTGGCGCTGCTCGCCGCGCGCGGCGAGGCGGATAAGGTGGCGAGCGCGACCTTCTTCACCGCGCAGGTGGATTTCAGCCAGGCCGGCGACCTGACCCTGTTCGTCGACGACGATCAGATGAAGATGGTGGAGCAGCTTTCCTCGTCCGGCTTCCTCGACGGCCGCTATATGGCGGCGACGTTCAACCTGCTGCGCGGGCGTGACCTGATCTGGAACTATGTCGTCAACAATTATCTGCTCGGCATGGACTATCCGCCCTTCGACCTGCTCTATTGGAACGGGGACACCACCAATTTGCCGGCGCGCTGGCACCGGGATTATCTGACCCAGCTTTATCGCGACAATCTGCTGGTGGTGCCCAGCGCGATCAGCGTCGACGGAACGCCGATTGACCTGACCAGGATCGAAACGCCCGCTTATGTCCAGGCGGGCCGGGAAGACCATATCGCACCGCTGGAGAGCGTCTGGAAACTGACCGAGAATCTGTCCGGGCCGGTCCGCTTCCTGCTCGCCGGGTCGGGGCATATCGCCGGGGTGGTCAATCCGCCGGCCGCGATGAAATATCAATATTGGACCTGCGACGCAGCGCAGCCGACGCTGGACGCCTTCCTTGCGGACGCGAAGGAAACCAAGGGCAGCTGGTGGCCCGACTGGCGCGCCTGGATCGAGGGACTCGATTCGCAAACGGCGCCGGTGAAGGGCGCGCGTATGCCCGGCAAGGGCAGACTCAAGGCGATTGAGGATGCCCCCGGGCGCTATGTGAAAAGCCGCTAAGCGGGGATTTTTCGCGCTTTGCGACAGGCTGCGGCAGGATTGCGGCGGATTGCGGATGGCAATTTTGTTGCACTGCACAATAAGCCTTGCATTTGTCCTGCGAACATCATATTGTGCAGTGCAACAAACGGAGGATGGTCATGGCCGAAACCCCGAAGACCCCGAGGAGCACACCGCGTAGTAAGGCCGCTTCGACGACATTGTCGGCGAGCGAAGCGCTGAAGGCGGCCGAAGCGGCGATCGGAGGCGAGCCTGTGAAAAAGAAGCCCGCGCCCAAGCCCGCACCGAAACCGGTGGCGGCGGCCAGTGTGAAGCCGATCGATACCAATCCCCAGGCCGCCAGCGTGAAGCCGATCGACACCAATCCGCAGAGCACGCCCGAGCCGGTCGATGCGCCCGAGCCGGAACCGGTGGCTGAAACGCCCGAGCCGGAACCGGTGGCTGAAACGCCCGCGCCGGAGCCGGTCGTCGAACCGGCGAAGCCCGAACCTAAAGAGAGCCTGACCAAGGCCGAAACCATTGCGACCCAGCCGCTGCCCGCCACAGAAGGAACGAAGATCATGAACGACGTTATCGAATCCGGTAAGAAGATCGCCGAAGAAACCAAGGCCAAGTTCGAGTCCGCCTATGCCGACTTCAACGAGAAGACCAAGGCCCATGTCGAAAAGTCGACCAAGGCCATCGAGGAACTGAGCGACATCGCCAAGGGCAATGTCGAAGCCCTCGTCGAATCCAGCAAGATCGCCGCCAAGGGCATCGAGACGCTGGGCCAGGAAGCGGTCGACTACAGCCGCAAGAGCTTCGAAAAGGCGACGGCGTCGTTCAAGAGCTTCTCGACCGTCAAGACGCCGACCGAATTCTTCCAGCTCCAGAGCCAGCTGCTCTCGACCAGCTTCGACGAGTTCACCAAGGAAGCCGCCAAGAACAGCGAAGCGCTGATGAAGCTGGCCGGCGACGTCGCGCAGCCGCTGACCGCGCGCGTGACCCTGGTCACCGACAAGGTGAAGTCGCTCGCCGCCTGAGGCGGCCCGACCCCCAAGTCATAGCATGGAGGGCGTTTCTTTCCTCGGAAAGGGGCGCCCTTTGCTTTGCAAATGGCCGTGCGCACGGCGAACGGCTGCGTCGCCCCCTTGCCATGGACGGACGAATCGCCATATCCTTGCGCATCATGAACAGTGTCACCACCGCATCGGCGTGGTCCGTGAAGTTGGCGGGCCGCGATCAGGACGATCAGGGCGAGGGGCCGGGCGGCCCCAACGTCGGCATCGCCACCCGCACGCGCACGCGCACCAAGAAGCCGTCGCTCTATAAGGTGTTGATGCTGAATGACGACTATACGCCGATGGAGTTCGTCGTGCATGTCCTGCAAAGCTTTTTCCGCATGGATATGGAGGAAGCGACGCGGGTGATGTTGCATGTCCATCAGCGCGGCGTCGGCGTGTGCGGCATTTTCAGCTATGAGGTCGCCGAGACGAAGGTGAACCAGGTGATGGATTTCGCCCGGCAGAACCAGCATCCGCTGCAATGCACGCTGGAAAAGGCCTGACGCGAACGGGGCGTCCGATCCGGTTCATGAGCAAATATTAAGGTTAGCATAGTATCGCGGTCGAACCATGCCGCGGTTCGCCCTTCGCCATCCTTCGTCTCCGCTCGCGCCGTTGATGACCGGCTGCGTCTATTTCGCGGCAGCGTCGACAGCCTTGCTGACATCGCGCTTCGAGGGCGGGCTGGCCTTCATCTGGGGCGCCAATGCCTTTCTGATGGCGGAATTGCTGACCGCGCGCGCCGCCTATTGGCCCCGTGCGATCCTGGCCTGCGTCGTGGCGAGCGCGCTGGCCACGGCGCTGTTCGGCATGGGGACGTTCGCCGCGCTGCCGATGGCGATCATCAATGTCGGCGAGGCGCTGATCGTCGCCGCCATCTGCCGCCATTTTCTGAGCGACCGGGCCGTGACCGGGTCGGTCCGTCCGCTCGTCGTCTTCATCATCGCCCTTTGCGGCGTGGCCGATGTCGTGACGGGAGTGGCGGCGGCCTCGGTCGCGGCCTTGCTGTCGCCGGTCAGCTTCGCCGCTTCCTGGCTCCAATGGTATACCGGCCATGCCCTGGGCGGCCTGACCTGCACACCGATCCTGCTGATGCTGTTGCAGGGTGAGTTCGGTCGCTGGATGCGCGAAACGCCGCGGTCCATGAAGATCGAGGCGCTCGCCCTGCTGGCACTGTTCACCCTGGTGACGGTGCATATCTTCTACTGGGCGCGGTACCCGATGCTGTTCGCGCCGCTGCTGCCGCTGGTCCTCATCGCCTTCCGCGTCGGCCATATGGGCGCGGCTGCCGCGATCGTCATTCTCGCCGCGGTCGGGGGGCTGGCGACCCTGTCGGGCGTCGGGCCGCTGATGATCATCCCCGTATCGCACGGCGAGCGGGTGCAGGCCTTCCAATTCTACCTGGCGCTCAGCTTTCTGCTGTCCATGCCGGTGGCGGCCGAACTCAACGGCCGGCGGCGGCTGTTCCAGATGTTGCAGCAAAGCGAGTCGCGTTTCCGCGCCATGGCCGAACATAGCGGGGATGTCGTGCTCGACATCAGCGTCGACGGCGTCATCGAATATGCGTCGCCCTCGGCCCTGGAGCAGATCGGCTGCGCGCCCGACCTGCTGGTGGGGCAGGCGGCCGCCAATCTGGTTTCCCCGCAGGATCGCGCCGCCGTCGTCGCCACCCACGAGAAGGCGCTGGCGCAGCCGGGGTCGGTGCACAAGGTGGAATTCCGCCCGCTCCTGTCGATGAGCGATCTCGACTGGTGCGAGATGGTCAGCCGGGCGGTGGTCGACGGGGATGGCCAGCCCAGCGGCGTCGTCGGCATGATCCGCGACATATCCCGCCACAAGGCGCGGCAAAGGGCATTGCAGCAGGTCGCCGCGCGCGATTCGCTGACCGGCGCGGACAGCCGCCGCGCGTTCCTGGAGAAGCTGGATGCCGAAATGGGCCGCGCGGCGACGGGCGCGCGGTCGAGCCTGCTGCTGATCGACATCGACCATTTCAAGGCGGTCAACGACCGGTTCGGCCATAATGCCGGCGACCGGGTGCTTCGCGCCTTTGTCGACAGGCTGCGGCCGGGGCTGCGCGGTGTCGACAGCCTTGGCCGGCTGGGCGGGGAGGAGTTCGCCATCCTGTTCGTCGACACCGATATCGCCGGGGCCAGCATGGCGTGCGAGACGCTGCGGGCGCGATTGGCGCGGCCGATCGAGGTCAATGACGGGGGCGAAGCGATCGCCATCACCTTCAGCGCGGGGCTGGTGCAGCTGGATGGTCGTTCGACCCGGTCGGCGATGCTGGAGGCGGCCGACCGGGCACTCTATCGCGCCAAGCATAGCGGCCGGAACTGTCTGCGTCTGGCCGCGTGACTCTCGCCGCCTGGGCGATAAATTTCACGATGTTATGTTGTAACTTATAGCTGGCTGCCCTATGTAGCGGCAACCATGCCGCAAAGCCTTCGCCATGCCCTTTTCACTGGACGACTCGATCGCATCGCGATCGCATTGTCGGGGCTGTGCGTGGCGCATTGCTTCGTCACGGCCGTGGTGCTTGGCCTGCTCGCATCGGCCGGCGGTATTTTCGAAAGCCCGATTTTCCATGAGGTCGGGCTGGGTCTTGCCATTCTGCTCGGCGCGGTGGCGCTGGGCCATGGCGCGATCGTCCATCGCTTCATGATGCCCGCCGCGATCGGATCGCTGGGGCTGGGCGTCATGGCGGGTGCGCTCACCATGGACCATGGTCCGCAGGAAAGCCTCTACACGCTGATCGGCGTCGGGATATTGGCTCTGGGCCACGACCTCAATCACCGCGCCGGCCGATAGGGATGGAAAAAGGGGAGCCGCGTCAGGCTCCCTTTTTCGTGGAGACGGCTGTGGCGGATCAATTGCCCTTGTGGTCGACCCGATGTTCGCCTTTGACCCAACGCACCGTGCCGGTGCTGGCGCGCATCACCACGCTTTCGGTCGTCAGCTTCCCGCCGGGCAGGCGCTTGACCCCGTCGAGCAGCGACCCGTCGGTCACGCCGGTCGCGGCGAAGATGCAGTCGCCCTTCGCCAGTTCCTTGAGATCATAGACACGATCGAGATCGGTGATGCCCCATTTGCGGGCGCGCGCCTTCTCATCCTCGTTGCGGAACAGGAGCCGCCCCTTGAACTGGCCGCCGACGCAGCGCAACGCAGCGCAGGCCAGCACGCCTTCCGGCGCGCCGCCCGACCCCATATAGATATCGATCGTGGTTTCCGGGTCGCTGGTCGCGATCACGCCGGCCACATCGCCGTCGGGAATGAGCATGATACCGCAGCCGATCGCGCGCAGTTCCGCGATGAGCTTCTCGTGCCGGGGCCGGTCGAGCACGCAGACGATCAATTCATGCGGATCGACGCCCTTGGCGGTGGCGACCGCATCGACATTGTCTTTGACCGATTTGTTGAGGTCGATGACGCCTTCAGGATAGCCGGGGCCGACCGCCAGCTTCTCCATATAGACGTCCGGCGCGTTCAGCAGGCCGCCTTCCTCCGAAATGGCGAGCACCGCGAGCGCGTTGGGTCCGGCCTTGGCGGTGATCGTCGTGCCCTCCAGCGGATCGAGCGCGATGTCGATCTTGGGCCCGGTGCCGATCGCATTACCGACCTTCTCGCCGATATAGAGCATCGGCGCCTCGTCCCGCTCGCCTTCGCCGATGACGACGGTGCCGTCCATGTAGAGATCGTTGAAGGCGAGGCGCATGGCTTCGACGGCGGCGGCGTCGGCGGCCTTTTCATCGCCCCGGCCGATCAGCTTCGATGCGGCGATCGCCGCCGCTTCGGTGACGCGGACCATTTCCAACACCAGGACACGGTCGAGAATCGAGCTTCCCTGCACCATCTTGTTCCTCTTCCTTCTGCTTTGATCGAGCGCGATAGGCGCTGCGTCGGGGCTTGTCGAGCGCCGGCCATGATGTCGCCACCATTGGATGATTTCCTCACCAATCGATGAAGGCGTTGAACCTCCTCCTTGCGTCAATGCTGCTGCTGCCGGGCAGTAGCTGGGCGGCGGAAGATATGGATCCGATGGCGGTCTACCGCGCCAAGACGCAGGTGGTGAAGCCTTGCGACCGTAGTGGCGGCGGCATTGTGGTCTGCGGCAATCGGGCCGAACGCAATGCGAAGGAAAGACTGCCTCTGCCGCGCGAGGCGGCCAAAGGCGGCATTGTGAAAGGAGATGCGCCGCGCGCCTCGGCTGGACCGGTGAAGCAGGGCAGTTGCGGCGTGGTCGGCGGGCAGGGGGCCGGTTGCACGGGCGGCCTCCCGATATTCCAGGCCGCGGGCGCGCTGGCGAAGGCGGTTACGGCGATCATCGATCCCGATGCCGATCTGGCGCCGCCGTCCGCGTTGCCCGACCGCTTCGATGGTGCCGGACAGCACTGACGGACGATCAGTCGAGAATGTGCATCACCATCGGCGTGTCGAGCAGGCTGTCCGATCCGGCCAGCCGCTCCAGCGTGTCGCGCACGGCGCTCTCCTCGCTCGCATGGGTCACGATTGCGACCAGCACGCCATCGTCCTGATGGGCGCCGCGCTGAATCATGCTTTCGATGGATACGCCCGCGTCGCGGGTGGCGGCGGCGATCTCCGCCAGCACGCCGGGCTGGTCCTTGACCTTGAAGCGCAGATAGGCGCGGCCGACGCGCTCGCCGGCGTCGGCGGTCTTCTGCGGCGTCAGCGCGGCGACAGGCATGGCGAAGGCGTCGCCATATTCGTCGCGCGCCACGTCGATGAGGTCGGCGACCACGGCCGAAGCGGTCGGGCCGTCGCCTGCGCCGCGTCCCTGGAAGAAGAGGCGGCCGACGAAATTGCCCTCCGCCACCACGGCATTGAGCGATCCGTCGACATGGGAGAGCGGATGATCGAGCGGCACCAGCATCGGATGGACGCGCTGGAACAGGCCTTCGGGACCATTTTGCGCCATGCCGACCAGGCGGATGCGAAAGCCCAGCGCGGCGGCTTCGGCGATGTCGGCGGCGATGACGTGGCGGATGCCGGTGGTCGCCACGGCATCGAAATCCAGTTCGGTGCCGAAAGCGAGGCTGGCGAGGATGGTCAGCTTGTGCGCGGCGTCCACGCCGTCGATATCGAAGCTCGGATCGGCTTCGGCATAGCCCAGATCCTGCGCTTCCTTCAGCACCTCGTCGAAGCCCCTGCCTTCCTTCTCCATGGTGGTGAGGATGTAATTGCAGGTGCCGTTGAGGATGCCGTAGACACGGGCGATCTCATTGGCGGCGGCGCCTTCGCGCATCCCCTTGATGACCGGAATGCCGCCCGCGACCGCGGCTTCATATTTAAGGGCGATGCCGCCCTTTTCCGCGAGGCGGGCGAGATCGAGGCCGTGATGCGCCAGCATCGCCTTGTTGGCGGTGACGAAGGGCTTGCCGACGGTCAGGCACTGGCGGGCAAGGGTGAGGGCGGGGCCGTCCGCCCCGCCGATCAGTTCGACCACCACATCGACATCGTCGCGCGTGGCGAGCGTCGTCATGTCGTCGACCCATTCATAGGGGGACAGATCGACGCCGCGATCCTTGTTCCGGTCGCGCGCGGAAATGGCGACGATCTGGATCGGGCAGCCGGCCCGCCGCGCGATCAGGTCGCCATTCTTCTCCAGCAACCGGATGACGCCGCCGCCCACCGTGCCAAGACCGACGAGCGCGACGCGCAGCGGGGCATGGCGGTGCAGATTGGTCATGGCGGCTAATTTCCCTTCCGACTTTTCAAGAGCCGCGCTGATAGCCGCCTCTGCGCCCCTGTCCAAAGGAAAAGCGCGAATCAGGTGGCTGTGCCGGTGATCGGGCGGGTGCGGGCGCATGGCCCGAGGGCGTCGATGACGATCCTGTAGTCCGCGCGCGCCGCTTCGGCATCCTGGACCGACAGGGTGCGCACGGACCGAGCGGGCAGGTCCGCGGGAAGGCCGCAGGCGAGCCGATACCAGAGGAGGCTGCCCGGTTCGGGCGGGCGGGCGGCTTCATCGACGATCTCGCCCAGCGCGACCGCCCAGCGCGGCGCCTGGCCGGGACGTCTCAGGATGGAGAGGGAGACCGGGTCGCCATTTTCGGTGCGCAGGAAGATTTGGGTCTCGCCTTCCCCCGCGATCGTGCCGGCGACGTGGAACGCATCGCCCAGGCCGAGAATCGTCGGCGGCGCATCAGGCGCGACCAATGCGGACAGAATCTGCTTCACCCGCTCCGTTTCGGCAGGGGTCGCCGGAATCTGGGCATCGGGCGCGACCAGCTGGATTTCCCCCGGACGCCCGCCCGCGCGCGCAAAGAGAATGACCTGCGCCTTCTTCAGCTTCGGCAGTTTGCCCCGCCGGTCGAGCGGTGCGTCGTACAGATAGGTGACGGTCGGGCTGATTCCCCCTTCGCCGCGAATCAAGCCTGTCACTTCGGCTTCGACATAGACCCGCTGATGCCCCTGCGGAACCGTTCCGGCCTGCTCGGGCCTGATCTTGATGATGTTGCGAATACGCACATTGGCCACGAGTGGCGCGTGGTCGGCCAGGTCCACTATGTCGGCATAGGAGAGGCCGGAAGACGACCCTGACCGCGCTGCCGATGATTGCGTTACCATTTGGTTGCTCTGTGCAAATGCCGGGAAAACCGTGGGATATGCGGCGGAAATGAGGCAGGCGAGGCCCAGGCTGCGGAACAGGGTAGCGGGTTTCTTCAACAGCTTCGTCCTATGGTTTTGGCCCGTGGCAAGGATATCACAGGCAAGTCTTTCCGATAGGAATTGGTACACGCAAATGAGGATATCGATAAAGCGTTTGCGTGCCACGGTGCGCCGCGATAGGAGTTCGCTCGGTAGCAATTGGACGGACAGGGGCCAAAGGTGGCCGGGATAGCTCCCGGACAGCTTGGGTCGTTTTTGGCTGATTTGTATAAACCACTGGTAAGATGAGTTAAGGAGTGTCGTTGCCGAATGGCCTATGCTGACCACTCGCAAGGATCGAGTCGCACGATATCGATCGTCATCGTCGCCCTGATTCACGCTGTTCTCGGCTATGCCTTCGTCACCGGTCTTGGCATGAAATATGTCAAAAAGGCGGCGGAACAGCTGAACGTGATCGACGTGAAGGAGGAACCGCCGCCACCGGACGAGGAGCCGCCGCCGCCGCCGCCAGACCAGCCGGTCGAGCCGCCGCCGGTCGTCGCTCCGCCGCCGATCGTTCAGACCCCGGCTCCGGCCCCGCCGATCCAGACGGTTCGGACGCCGCCGCCGGTGTTCAATCCGGTCCCGGTCGCCGCCCCGCCCCCGCCCCCGCCGGCTCCGCCGCCGCCGCCCCAGGCTGCGACGCGCGCCGCGCCGCGCAGCTCACCGGGCAGCTGGCTCAGCGACGCCGACTATCCGAGCCGCGCGCAGCGCGAAGAGCGTTCGGGTACCGCCGGTTTCCGTCTGGAAATCGGTGCGGATGGGCGCGTGACCAACTGCACCATCACCTCTTCGACCGGTCATTCCGATCTCGACGAGGCGACCTGCCGCCTGCTTCCGCGCCGCGCGCGCTTCAAGCCGGCCAAGGGTTCTGATGGTCAGGATATGCCCGACACCTACAACGGGCGTATCACCTGGCGTCTGCCGGAATAATCCTTTCGGGAAGGCGCGCGCCCGGCGCCGCCTGTCCCTAGCTTGATCTCATTGAGAGGGAAGTCTTGAACATGTTGATGTATCTCGCAGCTGCGGCTCCGAAGCCGGAAAACCCCTATGGTCTGATGGAAGCCCTCCAGCAGGGCGGCACCATTGCCTGGACCGTCTTCATCATCCTTTGCGGTATGTCGGTCGGCACTTTCTACATTCTGTTCACCAAGCTGATCGAGCAGCAGAAGGTGATCAACCAGGGCAAGAAGGTCCGCGCGACCTTCTGGCGCGCCGCTTCGCTGAAGGAAGCGTCGGCCAAGCTCGAAAAGAACTCGGCCTACAAGCAGATCGTCGACGACGGCATCAAGGCTCAGGAAGAGCATGGCAAGCTGAAGGATCCGGTCGAAGCGCATGACTGGCTGCACGGCTCGCTGGCGCGTTCGGAAGCCGCGATCAACTCGTCGCTGAACGGTGGCCTTGCCTTCCTCGCGACCGTCGGTTCGACCTCGCCGTTCATCGGTCTGTTCGGTACCGTTATCGGCATCTACCGCGCTCTGATCAAGATCGGCGCTGCCGGTCAGGCCTCGATCGACGCCGTTGCCGGCCCGGTCGGTGAAGCTCTGATCATGACCGCCCTGGGTCTGGCCGTGGCCGTTCCCGCGGTGCTCGCCTACAACTTCCTGCAGCGCCGCAACAAGTCGATCTCCGAGCAGCTGAACGGCTTCACCGTCGACCTGCTGGCCTATCTGGTTTCGGACGGCGCTGTGAAGCCGGTCGTTGCTGCGGCTCCGGCTGCTTCGGCCGCCAAGCCGGCCGCTGCTCCGACCAAGGCCTGATTGGTCTCAAGACGCCGGCGAAGGGGCCGGGCGGCGGCTGCGACCGCCCGGTTCCCCGCCGACAATGGACCCCGATCAGCCACCGGGCTTTAAAGCTCCAGGGGTTGACGGGGCGCCATCGACACCAAGGTTAGGATAGTATCAATGGCAATGAGTGTTGGCTCCGAGGGCGGTGACGACAAGCCGATGTCCGACATCAACACGACGCCGCTCGTCGACGTCATGCTGGTGTTGCTCATCATCTTTCTCATCGCGGTCCCGGTCGTCGTCCAGACGGTCGATCTGCAGCTTCCCAAGGTGGCGTTCGAGCCGACCACGACGAAGCCCGAAAATGTGTCCCTTTCGGTCACGACGGGTTCCGACGGCAGCTGCGCGGTTTTCTGGGGCATGGCCCCGGTGAATTCGAGCGAACTGCTCGACCGTGCGGTCGCGAAGCTCGAAGCGGACATCAAGAAGGCAGGCGGCGTTGAAAATATGACGCCCGAAGATCTGCCCGAAGTGCATATCCGCGGCGACATCAACACCCCCTATCGGTGCATCGGCGGCACCATCTACACGATGCAGCGCGCCGGCTTCCCGAAGGTGGGCTTCATCTCCGAGCCGGAACCCGGTTCGACCACCCGCCGCCTCTGACCGGCCGAACAAGGAGAATTCGCCATGGCAATGAGTGCCGGCCGCGATGACGGCGAACCGATGGTGGAAATGAACACGACGCCGCTGATTGACGTCATGCTCGTTCTGCTCATCATGTTCATCATCACCATCCCGATCCAGACCCACGCGGTGAAGATCGACCTGCCGCAGAACGCGCCGCCCACGGACAGCGTGATCGACCCGGTCAAGAACAAGGTCGCGATCGACGCCGGTGGCGTCATCACCTGGAACGGCGCGCCGATCGACCTGCTGACCTTGCGTCAGTATCTGCAGCAGTCGCTGCGCCTGCCGGTCGAGCCGGAACTTCAGTTCCAGCCGGCCGCTGCGACCCGCTATGTCGTCGTTGACCAAGTGCTGGCGGAGATCAAGCGTGCGGGCGTGACCAAGCTTGGTTTCGTCGGCAACGAACAATATGGCAGCTTCTAAGGTCTGAATTCCGGCCGGTCCGCATATCAGGACTTCCCCTTTTTTGCGGGGCGGCTGGGAAGATGATCTTCCAATGCTGGGATTTGCAGGGGTCGCCTTTGGCGGCCCCTTTTTTTGGCTTCCGCGCAGTCGCTTAACTCTTTCCTTACCGCAATGTCCGATCATGAAATCATGGGCGCGGAATCGAATCCCGATCAGGATCGCAAACAGCGGGTCGCCGAGCGTCGCCATGTGCAGATCGGCGTCAAGGTACGTCGTCCGGGGGAAACCTGGTTCACGAGCCGCATCGCCGACCTTTCGATCAGCGGCTTTCGTCTCCAGAGCTTCATGAAGCTGACCGTGGGCAGCGAGCTATGGGTGATGCTGCCCGGCTTCGAGGGGCGACGCGCGCGCGTGTTGTGGACACGTGGCCATGAAGCGGGTTGCGCGTTCGAACGGCCGCTGCACCCGGCCATTCTCGATCATATCGTCAAACTGAGCCAGACAGCGTTTCGCTGAATCCCGCCTCCGGCCGCCCGCCTCAGCCGACCGGATTGTCCTGAAATTGCAGGCTCGCCAGGCGGGCATAGAGGCCGCCGGCGGCGACCAAGGTCGCATGGTCGCCCTGCTCCACGATTCGGCCTTCGTCCAGCACCACAATCCGGTCGGCGGCGCGCACCGTCGCCAGCCGATGGGCGATGACGATGGTGGTGCGGCCCCGCATCAGCCGGCCCAGTGCATCCTGCACCAGCCGTTCGGATTCCGCGTCGAGCGCCGATGTGGCTTCATCGAGCAGCAGGATCGGTGCATCGCGCAGCAGCGCGCGCGCGATCGACAGCCTTTGCCGCTGTCCCCCCGACAGGCGCGCGCCGCCTTCGCCCAGATACGTATCCAGCCCTTCCGGCAGGGCACGGAGAAAGGCTTCTGCATTGGCGGCGCGCGCGGCGTCCCAGATGGCGTCGTCGCTTGCATCCCAGCGTCCGTAGCGCAGATTGTCGCGCGCCGACGCGGCGAAGATCACGCTGTCCTGCGGCACCATCGCCATCATGGCGCGCGCCACGGCCGGGTCGGCATCGGGCAGGGGAATGCCGTTCAGCCGCACCGTGCCGCGTTCGGGGTCGTAGAAGCGCAGCGCGAGTTGGATCAGTGTCGACTTGCCCGCGCCCGAAGGGCCGACGACGGCGACCGTCTCGCCGGGCGCGATGTCGAGCGTGATGCCGTTGAGCGCGGCCTGATCCGGACGGGTGGGATAATGGAAATGGACATCGTCGAAGCTCAGCCGCGCACCTTGCGCGGTTGCAGGCAAGGGCGCGGGGCAGGCCGGAGGGAAGATGCCCGGCTCCGCCCGCATCAACTCGTCCAGCCGGCTCGCAGCGCCTGCGCCGCGCAGCAGATCGCCCCAGCTTTCCGACAGCGATCCGAAGGCGCCGGCGACGAGGCCGCCGGTCAGCACGAAGGCGGCGATACTGCCGCCCGACAGGCGACCGGCGGCGACGTCGATCGCGCCGAGCCACATGACCCCGGTGATCGATCCGAACACCAGGGCGAAGGCGAGCGCGGTCATGGCGGCCCGCAGCAGGATGCGCTTGCGGGCGGTGGCGAAGCCTTTCTCCACCGTTGCGTCGAAGCGCGCGGCTTCACGCGATTCCTGGCCAAAGGCCTGGACGATCTTCATCGCGCCCAGCACTTCGGTGGTGAGACTGCCGATATCCGCGAGCCGGTCCTGGCTGGCGCGGGACAGGGAGCGGACCCGCCGGGCAAGGCCCAGCAGCACCAGCAGGATGACCGGGATGCCGAGCAGCAACAGGCCCGCCAGCTTGGGCGCGAGGGTGAAGAGATAGACGAGGCCGCCAATCGCCGTCACAAGATTACGCAGCGCGACCGAGACGGTGGAGCCGACCACCTGCTCGACGATCGCGGTGTCGGCGGTCATGCGCGACGCGATTTCGGAGGGGCGGTTCTCCTCGAAGAAGCGGGGCGCCTGACGCAGCAGATTGGCCTGCGTCGCGCTGCGAATGTCGGCGACAACCCGTTCGCCCAACCAGGAGACGAAGTAGAAGCGCAGCGCGCTCGCCAGCGCGAGCACCACGACGATCATCAGCAGATATTCGAACCAGCGGCTGATGTCCCCACCGCCCATAAAGCCCTTGTCGATGACCAGCCGGAAGCCATTGGGGATGGCGAGCGTCGCGGCGGACGAGACGATCAGCGCCGCGAGCGCCCCCGCGATACGCGCCGGATAGCGGCGGGCGAAATGCCAGAGCATCGCCAGACTGCCAAGGGCGGGGCGCGTGGGCACAGGCGGCGAAGTGGGTGCGACATCCTCCATGCGCGGCGCTTAGAGCATTTTGGCGAGCGGGGAAATCACCGGACGGGCGAATGTCGTGGCCCTCACCCTCACCGCCCTCATGCCGCCGATCGCAGATGGATCAGCGGATAGGGGCGGCCCTGGCCATCCTGCCCGGACCGGCCGGTGCGGACGAAGCCCAGCCGATCGTAGAAGCCGACCGCCTGGCCATTCTGCTCGTTCACGTCAGTCGAGAGGATCGGATGCAGGGACAGGGCATGGTTCACCAATGCGCGTCCGACACCCCGGCTTCTCCAGACGGGATCGATGAACAACGCTTCCATATGCGGACCGTCGAGCAACATGAAACCGATCGCTTGATCCTGTGGGTCCACAGCCAGCCACAGCGGTGCGGCGGGGAGAAAATCGACGACCTCCCGCTCGATCGCCTTACGGTCGTCGGGCAGGAGGAAATCATGTGTCGCGTCGACCGCGCCTCGCCAGATCTGGAGAATGCGCACGCCGTCGTCGGGTCGGGATGGCCGGATAAGCATGGGCCGGTTCGTATCAGATGCGGGCCGCTTCGCAAGCGTCAGGCTTCGGGCGCGATCGTGCCCGCCAGTTCCATGATGCGGCGCGGGGCGGCCTGTCCGGTCAGGGCATAGGCCATGTCGCCCGACTCCCAATAGGCGCTGACATCGCCCGCGCGCTCGGCCAGCAGCGGCTTGCCCTCGGCCGGGGTTTCGGCCCTGTCGGCGAAGAAGGAAAGATGTTCGCCCCGGCCGGTTTCGAGCGACATGGCGATGGCCGGACTGTCGGAAGTCGGGAACAGCTGGACGTCGGTGACGCGCCAGTCGGCGGGCAGGGCGGGCAGGACGATTCCGGTCGTCCGCTCGATCTCCTGCGGGTTGAGCGTTACGCTTTCGACCTGGGAGGCCATGGTCTGACGCAACAGCCCGGCGCGGCGCGATGCCGCGGCTTCATCCAGGAAGCTGCCCGCCTGCGCGGCCTGGGGAAATTCGCCCAGTTCGCCGCGCGCGATCCAGCCCGCCGCGATCAACGCGGCGATGGCGGCGGCGCGGCCCATATGGCGCAGGGTGCGGCCCGCATCATTGTCGTTGGCGACCGGCAGCCTGACGTCGCGGCGGCGGCCGACGAGCGTGCCCTTGGTCCCATCCTTCATCAGGCGGAAGTCGATATGCGGCCAGCGCTGCCGCCAGCGCCGCGCCACCAGCCGCTCGCCGGGGCGGGCGGCGTCGTCGAGCAGCACCACGCCATGGGGGGATAGGCGGGCGAACAGGCTGTCGGCGGCGCCGCGCACCAGCGGATGCACGCTCCAGGGCGGGCCGTCGATGATGATGAGGTCGATCTGGTCGGGCAAATTGTCGATCGCATACCAGCGGCCCGGCCAATCGGCGCTTTCATGGGTCAGAGGTGCATGGCGGATATCGACGTCGAGATGATTGTCGGCCAGCCATTGGCGCGTCGCGTCGACGAAGCCGCCATGCTGGTCGAAACTGTGCAGTCGCCCGCCGCCATGCAGTTGCAGCGCGCGCGCCGCGACGAGCGAGGACGCGCCGGCGCCCAGCTCGACCACATGGGCGGGGCGCAGCCGGGCGATCTCGCGCACGATATGGCGCAGGAAACCGACATCCGCCTTCCAGCTGCCCAGATGCGGCAGGGCGTCATGGGCAAGGCCCAGTTCGTCCAGCAGCGCGCGCTTGTCCGCCTTGCGCCCGCCCGACAGGCTGGCCAGCAGCCAGGGCCAGCCGATCGCGCCGAAGCCGATGCGCCAGGCCATGTCGGACAGGCGGCGCGGAAGATCATCCTCGCCGGCTTGCGCCTCGCTCAGGGGAAGAAAACCGGTCAGTTCGCGGGATGTCACGGAAAACACGTTCCTTCTGAAAAGGCGGCCTTATGCCCGGCGTCCTGTGTCAGGCATATGACGATAGGCCATAGGGTCAATTGCTGACGCAGGGAACGCCGACAACCCGTATAATTTCCGCGACCGTCGGGCGGAACCCGCAAAGGGCAGCTCGGTGAAAATGGGAAGGACCGGGATGGGTGGCGCGGAATTCCGCGCTTCAATGAGCCGCCTCTCGCTCACGTCCGGGCAGCCATTATTGTCAATAGCCCAGCGTCAGGCCGACCGCATAATATTTGGGACCGACATTGGCCTTGGCCCGCAGCTTGGGGATGAGCGGCATGGCCAGCGTCGCATAAGGGCGGGTGTTGTCGCCGCTGAAGCGCACGCCCGCGCCGATCGTGGCGGACAGGGGCAGGGTATAGGCGGCCTCGATCCGGCCATAGAGTTTGGTGTCGCCGTCGCGCAGATAGACGCCGCCGCCCGGCGTCAGGCTGAAGCCGCCGATGCCCATCGCGTAGCCCGCGCCGATCTCCGTCCCCCAATGGCCGTCCGCACGGCCATAGTTGATTTCCGCGCCCAGCCCTTCGGCATGAGCGGCGGCGGGCAGGGTGGACAGCATGATCGCGGCGGGGACGAGAATATTTTTCATGGCATAGGCGGCTAGGAGGACGCCCCGCCCCCGACAAGAGTCGGCGGGACGAGGCGAGTCGGTCCTGCGACAGGTTGGTGTTTTGCCGCGGATCAAGGCGACAGGCCGAAGTTCACACGGTCGCCGGGCATGTTCAGGCCAACGGCCGGGCTGCGTGGCGCGGATCGACGATGGCGCAGCGGTCAGCGCAGATGGTGCATGAAACGGCAAATCCCCGCTATCCTCCGCCCCGGAACGGTGAGCCGGCTCGGGAGGAAGGTGTGGGCGGTTCGCCTTTCGACCCCGTGCAGGCCGCTATATGCAAATACTATGGAGATCGGCGCTTCTCCCTCTCGATACTTAATGGCGGTCGGCAATATCTGAATGGCCTCACGAATCGTGCCGTCGACCGGCGGCGCGTCTGTTGGGGGATATTGCATGATACGTCTACCGGCCCTCGGGGCCGTCTTTTTCCTCGTTGCCCACGTCCCGTCCGCCTTCGCACAGGAGGAGCCGAGCGCGCCCGACATCACAGTCAGCGGATCGGCGACGCTGGCTTCGGACTATCGCTTTCGCGGCGTTTCCCAGACCGACAAGGCGATGGCCGTGCAGGGCGGTCTGACCCTTGCCCATCGCAGCGGCCTCTATGCCGGCGCCTGGGCGTCCAACCTGGCGGGCTGGGGCACGTTCGGGGGCGCCAATATGGAACTGGACCTGATCGCGGGGTACAAGCTGCCGCTGTCCGACAGGGTCGGGCTGGACGTTGGCCTCACCTGGTACATGTATCCGTCCGGCGCCGACAGGACGGACTTCGCCGAACCCTATGCCAAGCTGACCGGCACGGCCGGTCCCGCGACGCTGACGGCGGGCGTCGCCTATGCGCCCCGGCAGGAAGCGCTGGGCCGCTGGTATGCGACCGGCGCGGATGCCGCCGCGGGCGTCTATACCGACCCGGGCGACAAGGAGGATAATCTCTACCTCTGGGGCGATGCCGCCATGCCGATCGTTGGCACGCCGCTGACGGCCAAAGCGCATGTCGGCCACAGCGACGGCAACAAGGGGCTTGGCCCCAACGCGACCAGCGTGGCGCCGACCGGCCGCTACTGGGACTGGTCGCTGGGCATGGATGCAACCTGGCGCAACCTGACCCTGGGCGTCGCCTATGTCGATACCGACATCGGCCGCAGCGAGGCGGCCTATTTGCAACCCGGCTTCAGCAAGGGCCAGGACGGCAGCGGCTCGATCGCCGACGGCAGCCTGGTCGTGGCGCTGACCGCATCATTCTAGGAGACTCATATGCAGGATCTTCTCTGGATCGGCGTCATGGCCGGGCTGCTGGCGGCGACGCTGGCCTATGCCCGTCTGTGCGATGGCGCATGAGGTGCGGCCATGACGATTGACCTCTGGCTCGCGGCGCTGACCGCGCTCGGTCTTCTCCTCTATCTGGTGGCGGTGCTGATCCGCCCCGAACGTTTCTAGAAAGGAGCGGGATGATGACCCTCCAGGGCTGGATTCTGATCCTCCTCTTCGTCGGCCTGCTGCTGGCCCTGACGAAGCCTGTCGGCGCATGGCTGTTCGCGCTCTACGAAGGCCGGCGCACGCCGCTGCACGCCGTGCTGGGGCCGGTGGAAAACGGCTTCTACCGGCTCGCCGGCATCGACCCGGCCGAAGAGCAGAGCTGGCGCCGCTATGCGGTGCACATGCTGCTGTTCAACTTTGCGCTGATGCTCTTCACCTACGCCGTGCTGCGGCTTCAGGGGCTGCTGCCGCTCAATGGCCTTGGCTATGGCGGCGTGGGCGCCGACGGCGCCTTCAACACCGCCGTCAGCTTCACCACCAACACCAACTGGCAATGGTATTCGGGCGAGGCGGCGCTGTCGAACCTTAGCCAGATGCTGGGCCTCACCATCCATAATTTCCTCTCGGCGGCGACCGGCATCGCGCTCGCCTTCGCCTTCTTCCGCGGCTTTGCGCGGCGGGAAATGAAGACGCTGGGCAATTTCTGGGCCGACGTGACGCGCGTGACCCTCTATCTGCTGCTGCCGATCTGTATCGTCTACACGCTGTTCCTGATCGCGTCGGGCGTGCCGCAGACGCTCGCCGCGTCGGTCGACGTGCACACGCTGGAAGGCGTGAAGCAGACGCTGGCGCTGGGACCGGTCGCGTCGCAGGAAGCGATCAAGATGCTGGGCACCAATGGCGGCGGCTTCTTCAACGCCAATAGCGCCCATCCCTTCGAGAATCCCGGCGCGCTCACCAATCTGGTGCAGATGCTGTCGATCTTCGTGATCGGCTTTGGCCTGACCTGGTGCTTCGGCAAGGCGGTGGGCAACCCGCGCCAGGGCTGGGCGATCCTGTCCGCCATGCTGATCCTGTTCCTGGTGGGCGTCACGGTCACTTACTGGCAGGAAGCGGCGGGCAATCCGATCCTGCACGATCTGGGCGTCGCGGGCGGCAATATGGAGGGCAAGGAGGTCCGCTTCGGCATCGCCGCATCGGCCCTGTTTGCGGTGGTCACGACCGCCGCCTCCTGCGGCGCGGTCAATGCGATGCATGACAGCTTCACCGCGCTGGGCGGCATGATCCCGCTGTTCAACATCCAGCTGGGCGAGGTCGTCGTCGGCGGCGTCGGCGCAGGCATATATGGCTTCCTGCTGTTCGCCATCCTCGCCGTCTTCGTCGCGGGGCTGATGGTCGGGCGCACGCCCGAATATGTCGGCAAGAAGATCGAGGCGCGCGAGGTCAAGTTGGCGGTGCTGGCGATCGCCGTCCTGCCGCTCTGCATCCTGGGCTTCACCGCCATCGCCGCGGTGCTGCCCGCCGGCCTGGCGGGGCCGCTCAACAAGGGGGCGCACGGCTTTTCGGAGATACTTTACGCCTTCACCTCCGCGACCGGCAATAATGGCTCCGCCTTCGCTGGTCTGAGCGCGGGCACGCCCTTCTACAACGGCCTGTTGGGGCTGGCGATGTGGCTGGGCCGCTTCTTCGTGATCGTGCCGATGCTGGCGATCGCCGGCAGCCTGGCGGCCAAGAAGCATGTGCCCGAAAGCGCCGGCTCCTTCCCGACGACGGGGCCGCTGTGGATCGGCCTGCTGGTCGGCATCGTGCTGATCGTGGGCGGCCTGACCTTCCTGCCGAGCCTCGCGCTCGGTCCCATCGCCGATCATCTTGCGATGATCCGCGGCCAACTTTCCTGAAAAGGGGCGCCAGATGGCACGCGCTACCAACAAATCCCTGTTCACGGCCGAGCTGATCGTTCCGGCGATCCGCGACGCCTTTCTGAAACTCCATCCCCGCGACCTGGTCCGCAACCCGGTGATGTTCGTCACCGCCTGCGTCGCCCTGCTGATGACGCTTCTGCTCGTCATCGGCAGCGACACGCTGGGCATCGGCTTCAAGCTGCAACTGGTGCTGTGGCTGTGGCTGACCGTGCTGTTCGGCACCTTCGCCGAGGCGCTGGCCGAAGGGCGGGGCAAGGCGCAGGCGGCGTCGCTGCGCGCCACCAAGGCGGAACTCACCGCCCGGCGGGTGAAGAATGGCGGCACCGAGAATGTGCCCGCCAGCCAGCTGCGCGCCGGCGACGTTGTGCTCGTCACCGCGGGAGTGTCCGGTGGCGACCTCATCCCCGCCGACGGCGAGGTGATTGAGGGCGTCGCGTCGGTGAACGAGGCGGCGATCACCGGGGAATCCGCGCCGGTGATCCGCGAGGCCGGCGGCGACCGGTCCGCCGTGACCGCCGGCACCCGCGTCATTTCCGACGAGATCAAGGTGCGCGTCACGGTCGATCCGGGGCAGGGTTTTCTCGACCGGATGATCGCGCTGGTCGAAGGCGCGGAGCGGCAGAAAACGCCCAACGAGATCGCGCTCACCATCCTGCTGGTGGGTCTCACCATCATCTTCCTGATCGCGGTCGGCACGATTCCGGCCTTCGCGGTCTATGCCGGCGGGACCATTCCCGTCGCGATCCTCGCTGCGCTGCTCATCACTCTGATCCCGACGACCATCGCGGCGCTGCTGTCGGCGATCGGCATCGCCGGGATGGACCGGCTGGTACGCTTCAACGTGCTCGCCAAGTCGGGCCGCGCGGTCGAGGCGGCGGGGGATGTCGACGTGCTGCTGCTCGACAAGACCGGCACCATCACCATCGGCGATCGTCAGGCGTCGGAGTTTCGTCCCGTCGGCGGCACGCGGGCCGACCAGCTTGCCGAAGCCGCGCTGCTGGCCAGCCTGGCCGACGAAACACCCGAGGGCCGTTCGGTCGTCCTGCTGGCGCGCGAGCGCTTCCATGTCACGGCCATGACCCTGCCCGACGGCGCCGAAGTCATCCCCTTCACCGCCCAGACCCGCATTTCCGGCGTGCGGATCGGCGAGCGGCTGATCCAGAAGGGCGCGGTCGATTCGATCCTGCGCGCCAATCCGGGGCTGGGCGAAACGGCCGCCGCCACGGAGCTGCGGCGCATGACCGACGAGATCGCCCGCGCCGGCATGACGCCGCTGGCGGTCGCGCAGGACGGCCGGCTGCTGGGCGCGATCGCGCTCAAGGACATCGTCAAGGCCGGCGTGCGCGAACGCTTCGCGGAACTGCGGCGCATGGGCATCCGCACGGTGATGATCACCGGCGACAATCCGCTGACCGCCGCCGCGATCGCGGCCGAGGCGGGCGTCGACGACTTTCTGGCGCAGGCGACGCCGGAGGACAAGCTGGCGCTGATCCGCAGCGAGCAGCAGGGCGGGCGGCTGGTCGCCATGTGCGGCGACGGCACCAACGACGCACCGGCTCTCGCCCAGGCGGACGTCGGCGTGGCGATGAACACCGGCACCCAGGCCGCGCGGGAGGCCGGCAACATGGTCGACCTGGACAGCGATCCGACCAAGCTGATCGAGGTGGTGGGGCTGGGCAAGCAGATGCTGATGACGCGCGGCGCGCTCACCACCTTTTCGGTCGCCAACGACGTCGCCAAATATTTCGCGATCATCCCGGCGATGTTCGTCGCGCTTTATCCGGGGCTTGGCGTGCTGAACGTCATGGGGCTGGGGACGCCGCAGAGCGCGATCCTGTCTGCGATCATCTTCAACGCGCTCATCATTCCGCTGCTGGTGCCGCTGGCGCTGAAGGGCGTTGCCTACCGGCCGATGGGGGCGGGGCCGCTGCTGGCCCGCAACCTCGCCATCTACGGGCTGGGCGGCCTTGTCGCGCCGTTCGTCGGCATCAAGATCATCGACCTGGCCGTCACCGGCCTGGGTCTGGCCTGAAGGAGGCCCCGACATGAGCAAGGATTTCATCACTTCCCTGCGTCCCGCGATCGTCCTGACGATCCTGTTCGCGATCCTGCTGGGCATCGTCTATCCGCTGGCCATGACCGGCATCGGGCAGGCCCTGTTGCCGACGCAAGCCAATGGCAGCCTGATCCGCGACGCCGGTGGCCGCGTGGTCGGGTCGACCGTCATCGGCCAAGCCTTCACATCGGACCGCTATTTCCAGACGCGGCCTTCGGCGGCGGGCAAGGGCTATGACGGCCTTGCCTCCGCCGGCTCCAACCTCGGCCCGGCGGCGCAGGCGCTGACCGACCGGGTCCGGGCCGATGTCGAAAAGCGCCGCGGCGAAGGCGTCACGGGCGCCATTCCGGCCGACCTCGTCACGGCCAGCGGATCGGGTCTCGACCCCGACCTGTCGCCCGCCGCCGCGCTGGCGCAGGTCGCCCGCGTCGCCCGCGCGCGCGGCCTTTCGCCAGCGCAGTTGCGCGATTTGGTGCACCGGCATATCGAACATCCCATGTTCGGCTTTCTGGGCGAGGATCATGTGAACATACTGGCACTCAACCGACAGCTTGACCGGCTGCCCAGCCAGGCCCCTTGAGCGAGCGCGACCGCCCCGATCCCGAAGCCTTCCTGCGCGCCGCCGCGCAGGAAGGTCGCGGCCGGCTCAAGATTTTCCTCGGCGCCGCGCCGGGCGTCGGCAAGACCTATGAAATGCTGGTGCAGGGCGCCGCGCGACAGAAGGCCGGGGCCGATGTCGTCGTCGGCGTGGTCGAAACCCATGGCCGGATCGAGACGCAGGCGCTGACCCATGGCCTGGAAATCCTGCCGCGCCGGTCGATCACCTATCAGGGTCATGTCCTGACCGAAATGGACATCGACGCGCTGCTGGAGCGCCGCCCTGCGCTCGCGCTCGTCGACGAGCTGGCGCATACCAACGCGCCGCAGAGCCGGCACCCCAAACGCTATCAGGATGTGGAGGAACTGCTCGATGCGGGGATCGACGTCTATTCCACGCTCAACATCCAGCATGTCGAAAGCCTGAACGACGTCGTCGCCTCCTTCACCCGCGTCCGGGTGCGCGAAACCGTGCCCGACAGCATATTGGAACAGGCGGAAATCGAGGTCGTCGACATTCCTCCGGCCGAACTGATCGAGCGGCTGAAGGAAGGGAAGGTCTATCTGCCGCAGGAGGCGACGCGCGCGCTCGCCCATTTCTTTTCCAAGACCAACCTGTCCGCCCTGCGCGAACTGGCGCTGCGCCGCGCGGCGCAGGCGGTGGACGTGCAGATGCTGGAGGATCTGCGCGCGCAGGCGCTGGGCGGCACATGGGCGGGCGGCGAGCGCATTCTCGTCGCGGTCAGCGAATTGCCGGGCGCCGAGGAGCTGGTCCGCGCGGGGAAGCGGATTTCCGACGCGGCGCGCGCGCAATGGAGCGCGGTTCATATCGAAACCCCGCGCGCGCAGCGATTTGACGAAGCGGAGCGGCGGCGCGTGGCGGCTGCGCTCAATCTGGCCTCCAGCCTGGGCGCGACGGTGGCGACGGTGCCGGCCGCATCGGTGATCGAAGGCCTCAAAAGCTATACGGTCGAGGCGCGCACGACCCAGCTGGTGGTCGGCAAGTCGACCCGGTCGCGCTGGTTCGAATGGCGTCACGGATCGGTGGTCGATCGTCTGGTGCGCGAAACGCCGGGCGTCGCCGTCCATGTCCTGCCGCTTGAGGGGAAACGCCCCGGCTTCCGGCTCCCGGCGATGCGGCGGGGCGACTGGGGAACGCCGTCCGGCTATGCATGGGCGACCCTGCTGGTCGCCCTCGTCACCATGTTCGGATCGGGGCTTTTCCATATATTGGATCTGGGCAATGTCGGCCTGCTCTATCTCGTGCCGGTCATGGTGGCGGCCAGCCTGTTCGGTCTGCGCACCGCGCTGTTCGCCGGCTTCGCGTCCAGCCTTGCCTATAATTTCTTCTTCCTGCCGCCGACGGGGACGCTGACCGTCAGCAATCCCGAGAATATCGTGTCCATATTCGTGCTGCTGGGCGTCGCCATCGTCACCAGCCAGCTGACGTCGCGGGTGCGCGCCCAGGCGGACATGGCGGCGACGAGCGCGCGCATGAATGCGGCGCTGGCCGGCTATCTGAGGCGGCTGACGGCGCTGGGCAGCATCGATGCGGTGATGAATGCGGCCTGCCACGAAATGGCGCGGCTTCTCAGCCTGCGCGTGGTGATCCTGGAACGGAGCGAGACCGGACTTTCGGTGCAGGCCGCGAGCGAGGCGGATGTCCGCATGGAGACGATGGAACTGGCCGCCGCGCAATGGGTGTGGGACACCGGGCAGGCGGCCGGGCGGGGGACGGGCAGCCTGACGGCGTCCGACTGGCAGTTCCAGCCGTTGAAGGCGGGCGATCGGGTCATGGCGGTGCTTGGCCTGGCGCGCGACGATGGGCGCGATCCGATCCGGTCGGATCAGTTGGCGCTGCTGGGCAGTCTGCTGGAACAGACGTCGCTGGCGCTGGAGCGGCTGCGCCTTGAAATGGAGATGCGCGATGTCGACAAGGTTCGCGAGCGGGACCGGTTGCGCGCGGCGCTGCTCTCGTCGGTCAGCCACGATCTGCGCACGCCGCTGACGTCGGTGTTGGGCGCGGCGGCGGAATTGCGCAAGCGGATCGACGATCCGCTGCTCGACACGATCGAGAGCGAGGCCGTGCGGCTCAACCGCTTCGTCGCCAATCTGCTCGACATGGCCCGCGTCGAGGCCGGGGCGCTGCGGCTCCATGTCGAGCCGGTCGACCTGACCGACGCCGTCAGCGCGGCGGTGCACGACACGCGCCGGTCGCTGGAGGGGCATCCGATCCGGCTGGACGTACTGCCCAGCCTGCCGCTGGTGAAGGTCGATGCGCAGCTTTTCCATCATTGCCTGCTCAATCTGCTCGACAATGCCGGCCGCTATGGGGACGCCGGAACCCCGATTACCATCCGCGCCGAACGCGTCTATGGCGAACTGATCCTGTCGGTGCTGGACGAAGGGCCGGGCCTGCCGCCGGGCAAGGAGCAGCAGGTGTTCGAGACGTTCCGCCGGCTCGAAGGATCGGACCGGTCGGTGAGCGGCACGGGCCTTGGCCTTGCCATCGTCAAGGGTTTTGCCGAGGGCATGGGGATGACGGTGCGCGCGGCGAACCGGGAGGACGGGACCGGCGCCGCCTTCAGCATCCATTTTCCCGACGCCCTGCTGGTGACGGGGACAGATATTGAGGGCGATCTATGAGCGGGCAGGCGATCCTTGTCGTCGATGACGAAATCCATATCCGCCGACTGCTGCAAGGCACGCTGGCGCGGGCGGGCTATCAGATGATGGAGGCGACCACCGCCGCCGAGGCGCTGGCGGCGGCGCGGCGGGACAGGCCGGATGCGATCCTGCTCGATCTGGGTCTGCCGGACCGGGACGGGCTGGAAATCATCCAGCTGCTCCGCGCCATCACACCCGCGCCGATCATCGTCGTTTCGGCGCGCGAGGCCACCGACCAGAAGGTCGCCGCGCTCGATCTGGGCGCGCATGACTATGTGACCAAGCCGTTCGACAGCGAGGAAGTGCTCGCCCGCCTGCGCGCCTCGCTACGCGACCGTATCGAGGCGCAGGGCGCGCCGCCGGTGGTGCGGTCTGGCGCGGTCGTCATCGACCTGGCCAACCGGCACGTCACCCGCGACGGTGAGCAGGTGCATCTGACGCGCAAGGAATATGACGTGCTGGGCGAACTGGCCGCCCATCCGGGCCGCGTGGTGACGCACCAGAAGATATTGCAGGCCGCCTGGCCGCTGGAGCATGACCGGCGGATCGATTATCTGCGCATCGTCGTGCGGAACCTGCGCCAGAAGCTGGAGGCCGAACCGGCTAGTCCGTCGCTGATCGTCAATGAACTGGGCATCGGATACCGGCTGATCGCGGGGGGCTGAGGGTCGGGATCGCCGCTATGAAAATACTATGGGGAAGGCGGCTTTGCCGTCTCGAATCCCTATGCGCCGATCGATAGATGAAGGGCCGCCACGAAGGAGGGCGGCATGTCGGATCGCGGAAAATCTCTGGCGCAGGATCTGGGCCTGCGGGCGTTCGGGATGATCGTCCTCATGACGGGGGACGGCGCCATCACCCATCTCTATCGGCTGATGCACCTGATGCAGGGGCATGAGGCGACGCCGGTCGAATTTCTGTTCGGCGCCGCCGGCTTTATGGGCCTGAGCGCGGGGGCCGGGCTGCTTGTGCTGGGCCGTCATATTTTCGATCCGGTGTGCATTTCCGCACGCTGGGTCGAACGGAGCGAGCCGGAGGCTTCACCGACCATGGCGGCGGCAGAGAAGTGGCAGGCCTGATCGCCGCGGTTGCGCCACGCGCGCAGCGCCATTAGAGCCTGTTCAATCTAATCGGAACAGGCTCTATATTCTTTTGTTTCCCGCGATTTCTGAGTCGTCAGATGTTCCATCTGACTTGAAATCGCTCTAGGGCTGCCATTTCCTTTTCGGATCGAGTGCCCGCCCGTTCATGCGTCGCCTGCTATTCCTGCTTTCCCTCTTGTCCGGTCTTGCGACGCAATCCGCCTTCGCCCTTCCCGCCAACAAGCCGACGGCCGGCTATACCCGCGTCGCGATCGAAACGTCGGTGGGCAGGATCATCGTCGCGGTCGACCAGAAGCGCGCGCCGCGCACCTCGGCCAATTTCCTGACCTATGTCGATGACGGGCGGTTCGACGGCGTCACCTTCTACCGCGCGGCGCGGCGCAAGAGCGATCCGAAATATGGGCTGATCCAGGGCGGGATCGATACCGATGCGCGCCGGTCGCTGCCGCCCATTCCGCATGAGCCGACGACCCGGACCGGGATCAGGCACCTGGACGCTACCCTGTCCATGGCGCGGCCCAACCGGCCCAATTCGGCGATGGGCAATTTCTTCATCACCATTGGTCCCACGCCCAATATGGACGCGCGGGGCGACTATATCGGCTATGCCGCCTTCGGCCATGTCGTGGCGGGGATGGATGTGGTGAAGAAGATTCTGGCCGTGCCGACCTGCTGCGGGTCGGGTCCGATGCGCGGCCAGTTGATCGTCAAGCCCATCGCCATCCTGCGCGCGAAGCGGCTGGACGGCGCGCCCCGGCCCTCGCGCGGGGTCAAGCCCTGGCTGATCGGCCTGAACAGGAAGACAGCGAAATAGACAATCGCCAGTGAAGAACGGTCATCAGGCGAACGCTGCCTGATCCCGCAGCCAGGCGCGCCCGCTGCCCCTGGGCGGCCGCGCCTGAACCTTCTTCCAGGCCTGTTCGTGGAAGAAGAAGGCGACGGCATTGATCATCGGTTCGATCAGCGCGATGCCGCCCGCCAGCGCGACTGACCCCGTCATCAGATAGGCGACGGTGAAGCCGACGGTCAGGTGGATGGTCAGGTAAGTCCCGGTCTTGATGAGGTCGAGCGACATGCGGCGTCTCCTTGTTGCGCCCATAATTAAGAATGATTCGCAATAATCGCCAATGGCTTTTTCCGCTGGCTCTGATCGGCCAGACCTATCAGAAATGGCCCAGTCAGAAGGGGGCGATCAGGGTGGTGTGCGAAGGAGAGGCGGCATGACGGGACGGATCAGGGTGGGCATTGGCGGCTGGGTCTATGAGCCATGGCGCGGCAGCTTCTATCCGCAGGGGCTGCGGCAGAGGGACGAACTGGCCTATGTCGGCGAACATCTGACCGCGACGGAGATCAACGCGACCTATTATAGCAGCCAGAAGCCCGCGACCTTCGCCGGCTGGGCGAAGGCGGTGCCGGATGGATTCCAGTTCGCGGTCAAGGCGTCACGCTATTGCACGAACCGGAAAGTCCTTGCCGAGGCAGGGGAATCGGTCGCCAAATTCACCGGGCAGGGCATCGCCGAACTGGGCGATCGGCTGGGACCGATCCTCTGGCAGTTTATGGCGACCAAGACGTTCGATCCCGACGATTTCGGGGCGTTCCTGAAGCTGCTGCCGACCAGCGTCGACGGCGTGCCTCTGCGCCATGCGCTGGAGGTGCGGCATGAAAGTTTCGACGACCCGGCTTTCCTCGCTTTGGCGCGCGCGGCCGGGGCGGCCGTGGTGTTCGCCGATCATGCGGACTATCCGGCGATCGCCGGTCATGATGTCGGCTTTTCCTATATGCGGCTGATGCGCACGAAGGCGGACGAGCCGACCGGCTACGCCGTCGCCGATATCGCGCGCTGGGCCGATCGGGCGAAGGCACAGGCGAAACAGGGCGATGTCTTCACCTTCTACATCAGCGGCGCGAAGGAACGGAACCCGGCCGCGGCGCAGGCGATGATCGTGGCTTTGGGGTAACGGGGCTGTTGCATTTGATGCAATCGGCAAGCCGCGCTTTGCGATTGTTACAACAATATGACAGGCCTAAGGGCGCACATCCCTCATGTCGGGGGATTGATTCTTGCAACTATGGAGCAAGCTATGCGTCAGATGTTTCAGGGCACCGTGCTGGCCGTTGCGGTCGGCGTGCAGATGCTGACTTTCTATTCGGTGCTTTATGCCTGATCGCGGTCTGTCCGCGATCTTTATCCCGGTGCACCGGGATACCAAAAGGCCGCTCCTGGGTTAACCAGGGCGGCCTTTTTACTTTGGGACGACTTGGGATCGACGTGGCCGAGGGCCGGTGAGGCATCAGCCTTCCGCCAGCCAGCCGGCGAGCAGATAGGCCACGACACCGATCGGTCCCAGCGCGCAGAGCGTCAGCAGGACCAGCGCGACGCGGATCAGCGTGACGTCCAGACCGGTGCGGTTGGCGATACCCGCGCACACGCCCATGATCTTGCCGTTGCGACGGTCGAGGGTGAAGCTGTTGTTCATGAGTCTGGCCTTCTGCTTGGATTATTTTGCCTTGAGGAGGTGGAGCCGATCAGGCGATCGGCACCACCGGGACAGCCGCGCCCACGAACAGGCTGGCGAAGATGACGGCGCCGACGAGGGCGAAGGCGGCGTTCTGGAACTTGGCGATGGACATGATATGCACTCCCTGGCTTGTGTCGGCCGGACCATCCGGCCTTGATGTCAGGTGACATGCAGGGGGTGTGCCAATTTCGGTTTTTGGCGGGAATCTGCGGGTTTTTACAGGATTGCGCGAGATGATGTGCGTGGAAAATTCTGCCTATTGGGAAATATCACCGCAACTTGGTGAAAATATCTAAGGCCCATGATGGGTGAGGCTTTTCTTTTCGTCTATGGCACGCTGCGCGCCGGTTTCGATGGCCCGATGGCGCGCCGCTTGCGCGCGGAGGCGCTGCATATCGGACCGGCCTGGGCCAAGGGGGCGCTTTATCGGGTCGCCGATTATCCGGGTTTCGTGCCGGGGGACGAAGGGCGGGTCATGGGCGATCTGTTCGCCCTGACCGACGCCGAAGCGACTCTCGCCTGGCTCGACCTGTATGAAGAATGCGCCCCGCATTACCCCGCGCCGCACGAATATCGGCGGGAACGGCTCATGGTCGAGGGGCCGGAAGGGCCGATCGAGGCCTGGGCCTATATCTATGCGCGCGACGAAACGGGGCGGGGGCGGATTGCGGGCGGGGATTTTCTCTCGGGCGGTTAAAGGGTCGGCGGCGGACGGGCAGTTTCGACCCTTGCAGCCTCTCACGATTTCATGGATCACCCCCCAAAGGCAGACATGAAAGCGGTGAAGAATGAGGTTCGCTATCGTATCCTACCCCACGATACTAAGCGCCTTGGTTGCTGCGTTGGCAGGCTGTTCCGAAGGGAAACACCCTTTTCGCATGGTCCAGCTTTGTCTTGCTGGTCCACAGGAAATTCCGGCCTTTACCAGCTTCATGAACGAAATCGCGCAATCATATCGAATGGAGTTTTTTGATCGCAGCGGCCAGACGCACGACGAATTGCAGTCGCTTGCATCAGATAACAAAAATACACCCGTAAATGGCCGTGCTGTGAATATCGGAGCAGAAAGAGGAAATGAAATTAGCTTTGGCGCTGGCAATCTAGGACTGCCTACTAATCAGATTGCAATAGGTTTTAACGGTGATGACCTTAATGAAGCCAAGGCATTCTCGGACGTTGCCGTGGAAAGGCTATCCACAAAATGGCGCATCCATGAAGTGCCGCAAGGGCGTGGCGCTTTGCCCCTAACTGGCTGCGATTAGCCGAATGTCGGCTTTGCTCGTCTCAATGCCGAAAGCCGCCATTCCGCTAACCCCCCAAGCCGGCCATCGTGCCAGTTTTCGGTCAGTCCCCAACACCTGACCGCATCCACCCCTACGCCGCCTTGCCCTTGAGCGCTTTCTGCCGGCGGCGCTGCACCGAGGAGCCGATGCCCATCGCCTCGCGATATTTGGCGACGGTGCGGCGGGCTATGTCCATGCCCTTGGCGCGGAGCAGGTCGACCAGCGTGTCGTCGGATAGGATCGCCTGCGGGTCTTCGGAGGCAATCAGCGCCTTGATGTGGCTTTTCACTGCTTCGGCCGACACCGCACCGTCGCCGCCTGCCGCCGCCACGCCGCTGGTGAAGAAATATTTGAGTTCGTAGAGGCCGCGCGGGCAGGAGAGATATTTGTTGGAGGTGACGCGGCTGACCGTGGATTCGTGCATCCCGATCGCGTCGGCCACGGCCTTCAGGGTCAGGGGCTTCAAGTGCGCGACGCCCTGGCGGAAAAAATCCTCCTGCTGGCGGAGGATTTCGCTCGCCACCTTGATGATCGTCTTCTGCCTTTGGTCGAGCGCCTTCACGAGCCAGTTGGCGCTGGCGAGGCAATCGGCCAGCCAGGCCTTGCTGTTCCTGTCCTGCGGGCCGCTCGAAAGCTCAACATAATAGCTGCGGTTGATGAGGACGCGGGGCAAGGTGGCGCTGTTGATCTCGATCGCCCAGCCTTCGCGGGTGGCGCGCACGAACAGGTCGGGCGTCACCGGAGCGGCGCGATCATGCGCGAATCTGAGGCCGGGCTTGGGATCATAGCCGCGCAGTTCGGCGATCATGTCGGCCATATCCTCCTCATCCACGCCGCAGATGCGGCGCAGCTGGGGCAGGGCGCCCCGCGCGAGCAGGTCCAGATTGGCGAGCAGCCGCGCCATGCAGGGATCGTGGCGATCGGCTTCCTTCGCCTGAAGCGCGAGGCATTCGGCGAGCGAGCGGGCGCCGACGCCGGTGGGGTCGAATGTGTGGATGACGCCCAGCACCCGCTCCACCGCATGGAGCGGGACGCCAAGGCCATGGGCGGTCTGGAGCAGGTTCGCCTCCAGATAGCCCGCTTCGTCGATCTGGCCGATGAGCTGGCCGGCGATGATGAGGTCCATGCCCGACAGGGTGGCGCGGGCCTGGTCCATGAGATGGACCTGAAGTCCGACTTCGGGCGCGGCGAAACTCTCGAAATCGGGCGCGTCCTCGGCATAGCCGCCGCCCCCGGCCAGATCCATGCCGCCGCCCGCGCCCATCGCCGTCGCCCTGCTGTCATCGGCGCGATCGCCCGGACCATCGTCGATGAAGATGTCGGCGCCATGGTCGACGTCGAGCGGGCTGTCCGTGCCGCCCAGCCCCTGGGCGATGAGTTCGTCGCTGGCCCCGGTCTCGGCGGCGAGGATGGGGCGCTCCTCCACCCGGTCTATGCCGTCGGGGGCGGGCAGGGCGTCGCCCGCGTCGCCGGATTCGAGCAGCGGGTTCTTTTCCAGCTCTCCCGCGACGAACGCCTCGATTTCGAGGTTGGAGAGCGCCAGCAGCTTGATCGCCTGCTGGAGCTGGGGCGTCATCACCAGAGACTGGCTCTGGCGCAGGTCGAGGCGTGGCCCGAGCGCCATTATCGCCCGCTCCGATCATGAAGAAGGGGGCGACCGTGCGTCATGTCACAGCTGGAAATTTTCGCCCAGATAGAGGCGACGGACGTCGGCATTGGCGACCAGTTCGGTCGGGTTGCCGGCAAAGAGCACCTGGCCGCCATAGATGATGCAGGCGCGGTCGACGATCTCCAGCGTCTCGCGGACATTATGGTCGGTGATGAGCACGCCGATGCCACGCGTCTTCAAATCCTTCACCAGATCGCGAATATCGGCGATGGAGAGCGGGTCGATGCCGGCGAACGGCTCGTCCAGCAGCACGATGGAGGGATTGGCGGCCAGCGCGCGGGCGATCTCGCAGCGGCGGCGCTCTCCGCCCGACAGCGCCATGGCGGACGAATCGCGTAGCCGGGTAAGGCCGAATTCGTCGAGCAGCTGTTCGAGCCGGGCGGCGCGCGCATCCCTGTCCGGCTCGGCCAGTTCCAGCACCGCGCCGATATTCTGCGCGACGCTGAGGCCCCGGAAGATCGAGGTTTCCTGCGGCAGATAGCCCAGGCCCAGGATCGCGCGGCGATACATGGGGAGGCCCGTGATATCCTGTCCGTCGAGCACGATGCGGCCGCGATCGGGGCGGACCAGGCCCATGACCGAATAGAAGCAGGTCGTTTTGCCCGCGCCGTTCGGGCCGAGCAGGCCGACCACCTCCCCCTTGCCCACGGTGAGCGAGACGTCGGAGAGGACGACGCGCTTGTCATAGCTTTTGGCGATGGAGATGACCGACAGGCCATCGCCCACTTCCCTGGGAGCGGGGGGCTGGGCCGGGTTCGGCCGGTCCGGGGCGGTCACGTCGTGCATCCTGTCATTCCTTGCGGGTCATTGGTGACACGCGGGGGTAAATTGGCAGCCCGAAGGCGGTTGGCAAGCTTTGTGCATTCTAATGCCGTGGGAGCAAGGAGAAAATGGGTGCGGGGTGCGGAGGTCGGGCTGGACGGTCGGTCATGCGCCTGGCGAAGCGCCTGTGGCCGTGGAAGCCAGCCTATGCTCCCCGAACCGGCAGGGCGGTTTCATATTTGGTGGTGGAAAGGGCGAATTGGGAGGAGGCGCCCGCGACCGAGGGGTGTTTGAGCAGGGTGCGCATCAGGAAATGCTCATAGTCGGCGACGTCAGAGGCGACGACGCGCAGCAGATAATCCCATTCCCCCGACATGGAATAGCATTCCATCACCTGTTCATGGCCGCGCACGAAATCCTCGAAGGCGGCGATCGCCTCGCCCGAAAATTCCTTCATGCGGACATGGCAGAGGACGGTGACGCCCTGGCCCAGGCCGCGCGGGTCGGCGAGCCAGACGGCGCGGCGGAGTATGCCCTGGTCCTGGAGCGCGCGGACGCGGCGCCAGCAGGAGGGGCCGGTGCTGCCGACCCGTTCGGCCAGATCGGCATTGCTGAGCGAGGCATCCCGCTGAAGCTCCGTCAGGATGCGACGGTCGAGCGGATCAAGCGCGAAAAAATTGGTCATGAAATAGATATATCATGAAAAAAATCGCCGATCATCAGCCATAATGACATTATTTTGAAAAGCATTTTCGGGGATTCTTTGCGACCATCGCGTCATGCAGAAGGACGCCGCCACCCGTCCCGCCCATGCGGCGGAAGACTGGACCATCCCGCAGGCCTGGGACCGCTATGATGCGGCCGACCATGCGATGTGGGACCGGCTGTTCGAGCGGCAGGCGCAGATGCTGAAAGGGCGGGTCGTGCCCGAATTTCTCGCCGGCCTCGACATATTGCGCATGGACCGGCCGGGCATTCCCGATTTCCACGCGCTGAACGAGCGGCTGGTGCGCGCCACCGGCTGGCAGGTGGTCGCGGTGCCGGGGCTGGTGCCCGATCGCCTCTTTTTCGAACATCTCGCCAATCGCCGCTTTCCCGCCGGGCGCTTCATCCGCACGCCGGAACAGGAGGATTATCTGGAGGAACCGGATATCTTCCATGACGTGTTCGGCCATGTGCCCCTGCTCGCGAACCCGGTCTTCGCCGATTATATGCAGGCTTATGGGCAGGGCGGGCTGCGCGCCGACGGGCTGGGCGCGATCGAGAAGCTGGCGCGGCTCTACTGGTATACGGTCGAGTTCGGGCTGATCGATACCGCCGAGGGCTTGCGGCTTTATGGCGCTGGGATCGTGTCGTCCAACGCCGAATCGCATTTCGCGCTGGAAGACCCGTCGCCCAACCGGATCGGCTTCGACCTGAAGCGCATCATGCGCACGCGATACAAGATCGACGATTTCCAGCAGAGCTATTTCGTCATCGACAGTTTCGAGGCGCTGCTGGCACAGACGGCCGGCACCGATTTCGCGCCGCTCTATGCCGAGCTGGCGGGGCTGACCGATCACGACCCCGACACCATCCTGCCGGGCGACCGCGTGCTGGCGCGCGGCACCCAGGCCTATGCGAACAAGAAGGAAGAGGAGCTTTCATGACTGCCGTTCAGGACAACCCGCTCGGACTTAACGGCTTCGAGTTCGTCGAGTTCACCTCGCCCGACCCGGAGGCGATGGCGGCACAGTTCGAACAGCTGGGCTTCACCGCGACGCACCGTCATCCAAGCAAGAATATCACCCGCTACAAGCAGGGACGCATCAACCTGATGCTGAACCGCGACGATGCCGGGCGGGTGGCGGCGTTCCGCGGCGTGCACGGCCCGTCGGCGAGCGCCATGGGGTTTCGCGTGGCGGACCCGGAAGCGGCGCTCAGATGGGCGCTCGACAATGGCGCGAAGGCGACCGAGGAGGACGATACCGTCATCGAAGGTATTGGCGGCGCCTATCTCTATTTCATCGAGGATGGCGCGGACCTCTATGCCGACTGGGCCGAATTTCCGGGCTGGCGGGAGAAGGAGGCGGCGAACAGCGTCGGCCTCGACCTGCTCGATCACCTGACCCACAATGTCCGGCGCGGCCAGATGCGGGTGTGGAGCGAATTCTACCGCACCCTCTTCGGCTTCGAGGAGCAGAAATTCTTCGACATCAAGGGCAAGGCGACCGGCCTCACCAGCCAGGCGATGATCGCGCCTGATCGGGCGATCCGCATCCCGCTGAACGAAAGCCAGGACGACAAGAGCCAGATCGAGGAGTTCATCCGCGACTATCATGGCGAGGGTATCCAGCATCTGGCGCTGGCCACCAACGATATCTACGAAACCGTCGAGCGTTTGCGGGCGCGGGGCGTCAAGTTGCAGGACACGATTCTGACCTATTATGAACTGGTCGACAAGCGCGTGCCTGGCCATGGCGAGGATCTGGAGCGGCTGAAGAAGAACCGCATCCTGATCGACGGTGATGTCGAGCGGGAGGGCATCCTGTTGCAGATCTTCACCGAGAATATGTTCGGCCCGATCTTCTTCGAGATCATTCAGCGCAAGGGCAATGAAGGGTTCGGCAACGGCAATTTCCAGGCCTTGTTCGAAAGCATCGAGCTGGACCAGATAAGGCGCGGCGTCGTGAAGGTGGATGCGTAAGCGAGGAGGCGAGATGACCTATCTCCCCGGCCCCTATATTCCCGGCTTCGCCAATCATCATGCGAGCGAGGCGGTGGCGGGCGCGCTGCCGCAGGGGCGCAATTCGCCGCAGCGGCCCGCGTTTGGCCTCTATGCCGAGCAACTGTCGGGCACGGCTTTCACCGCGCCGCGGGCGGAGAACCGGCGCAGCTGGCTCTACCGGATGCGGCCGAGCGCCGGTCATCCGGCCTTCCGGCCCTATAGCGCTGAGACGCTGATCCGGTCTGGGCCGTTTGACGAAGCGCCGCCTTCGCCCAACCGGCTGCGCTGGAACCCGCTGCCGGCGGCGGGGGACGATGTCGACTTCGTTGACGGGCTGGTGACGGTCGCGGGCAATGGCGATGTCGCGGCGGGCCTGGGCTGCGCCGTCCATCTTTATGCGGCGAGCCGGTCGATGGTCGATCGCGCCTTTTTCAGCGCCGATGGCGAGATGCTGATCCTGCCGCAGCAGGGCGCGCTGCGCATCGTCACCGAAATGGGCGTGATCGATGTCGCGCCCTTGCAGGTGGCGCTGGTGCCGCGCGGGGTGCGGTTTCGCGTCGAACTGCCCGAGGGGGTGGGACGGGGCTATGTCTGCGAAAATTACGGCGCGCTGTTCCGCCTGCCCGAACTGGGACCGATCGGGTCCAACGGCCTGGCCAATGCGCGCGATTTCGAGACGCCGGTCGCAGCGTTCGAGGATGTAGGGCGGCCGACACAAATCGTGCAGAAATATATGGGCGCGCTCTGGACCAGCGAGATCGACCATAGCCCGTTCGATGTGGTGGCGTGGCATGGCACTCTGGCGCCCTGGCGCTACGACCTGACCCGCTTCAACGTGATGGGGACGGTGAGTTTCGACCATCCCGACCCGTCCATCTTCACCGTGCTGACCAGCCCCAGCGACACGCCCGGCACCGCCAACGCGGACTTCGTCATCTTCCCGCCGCGCTGGATGGTGGCGGAGGACACGTTCCGGCCGCCCTGGTTCCACCGCAATATCATGAGCGAATATATGGGGCTGCTCCATGGCGCCTATGACGCCAAGGCGGGCGGCTTCGCGCCGGGGAGTGGGAGCCTGCACAATATGATGGGCGCGCATGGGCCGGATGTGGACAGCTGGCGCAAGGCGAGCGCGGCGACACTGGCGCCGCAGAAGATAGAGGAGACGATGGCCTTCATGATCGAGAGCCGATACCCGTTCCGTCCCACCCGTTGGGCGATGGAAACCCCGTTGTTGCAGGACGACTATGACGATTGCTGGCGGGGCTTTCCCAAGGCCGAGCTGCCGCGATGAGCTGGTGGGCGATCGACGGAACGCATGACCCGAGGCTGACCAGCTGGGTCGAGAGCGCGCAGGGGCATGGCGACTTTCCGGTGCAGAACCTGCCCCTGGGCATTTTCTCGATCGAAGGCGCGCATCAACGTGCGGGGGTGGCGATCGGCGACAAGATACTGGACCTGTTCGCCTGCGCCAGCGCGGGGCTGTTGCCGGCGGAGGTGGCGCCGCTCTGCGCCGGGGAGACGCTGAACGGACTGATGGCGCTGCCGGCGGCGGAGCGGCGCGCGCTGCGGCAGGGGCTGAGCGAGCTTCTGTCCGATCCCGCGCATCGCGCCCGGGTCGAGCCGATGCTGCATGAGGCGGCGGACTGCGCGATGCACCTGCCCGCCCGGATCGGCGATTACACCGACTTCTATGTCGGCATTCATCATGCCAATAATATCGGCCGCCAGTTCCGGCCCGACAATCCGCTGCTGCCCAACTATAAATATGTGCCGATCGGCTATCATGGCCGGGCGTCATCGGTGCGGCCGTCGGGCGAGCCGCTGGTGCGGCCGCGCGGGCAGCGCAAGCCGCCCGAGGCCGATGCGCCGATCTTCGGCCCGTCGACGCGACTCGACTATGAGCTGGAACTGGGCGTGTGGATCGGGCCGGGCAATGACCTCGGCACGCCGATCCCGATCGGGGAGGCGGCGGACCATATCGCCGGCTTCTGCCTGCTGAACGACTGGTCGGCGCGCGATTTCCAGGCGTGGGAATATCAGCCGCTGGGGCCGTTCCTGGCGAAGAATTTCCATTCGACCATCTCGCCCTGGGTGGTGACGCCCGAGGCGCTTGCGCCCTTCCGCATCGCCCAGCCGACGCGGCCGGAGGGCGATCCCGCGCCGCTCCCTTATCTTAGCGACGGCGACGACCGGGCGCATGGCGCGCTGGCGCTGGTGCTGGAGGTCGAACTGACAAGCGCCGCGATGCGGGAGGGGGGATATGCGCCGCTGCGGCTCAGTCGCGGACCGGCGAGCACCATGTATTGGACGGTGCAGCAGATCGTGACGCACCATGCGTCCAATGGCTGCAACCTCCAGCCCGGCGATCTGCTGGGCACCGGCACCATCTCCGCGCCTGAGCGGGAGGGCTATGGCAGCCTGATGGAGCTGAGCAGCGGCGGGCGCCAGCCGATCGCGCTGCCGACGGGGGAGACGCGGACTTTCCTGGAGGATGGCGACGAGGTGGTGCTGCGCGCGCGGGGCGAGGCGGCGGGGGCCGTGCCGATCGGTTTCGGCGCATGTCGGGCGCGGGTGCTGCCGGCACGGTAAAATCCAGCCGGCCCCGCGGCAGGGCGGAGGAAGGGACCGAACCTCGCCCGCCGAACGGCGAGGAACCTCAAAATTGCATCAATAGACCGGGTTGGCGCACAATTCGAGCATGGGCCGGTTCGCCGGTGAGCCGGCGAGCACGCCGGTTTCCGCCCGGCGGCGGAACTCGGCGGCCATTGCCTGATGCATCTTGCGTGCCGAAGCGTCGTCGGTGGCGCCTGCAAGCTGCTCATGCATACGCGCGCGTTCCAGGCATTCTGCGGAAGTAAGATCACTTGCCATGACGAACTCCTGCTGTTTCGCGGGTGTCCAGCCAGCGCCTCACCTGCGGAAAAAACGCGCAAATCTTAACGTTTCCTGCGGCGATTGGAAATGGAATCTTCGCCGCCCGCCGCAACGGCCCCGGCCGCGACACGTCCTATCGCAGCCAGTTGGCTCCCGGCTGTCCGGTATGGCTTTTGAGTTCCTTGCGCGTCTCGGCGTCCACCTCCTTCAAGGCGACCTCATAGCCCCATAAATCCGCTAGACTTTGCAATACCATAGTCGCGTCGGACGCCTCCAGAAGGACGCCGTCCACCACCGAATGTTCCACGATCAGCCGCCGGTCGCCGGCCAGGTCGACATCGACGACCTGGATATCCGGTTCCTGCCGCCCGATATCATATTCGCGCGCCAGCGCCCGGCGAATCCGCCGATAGCCGCGCTCGTCATGGATGGCGTCCACCCGCAATTCCGACTCGCTCGACCGATCGACGATATTGAAGAGTCGCCAGTGGCGGATCAGATGCGGACTGAGGAACTGGGACACGAAACTTTCGTCCCGATAATTGGCCCAGATATCCTTCAGCACCTCGACCGGATCGCCTGATCCGGCGATGTCGCCGAACCATTCGCGATCCTCCTCCGTGGGGTCCAGACAAATCCGCTCGATATCCGACATGATGCCAAAGCCCAGCGCATAGGGATTGAAACCGCCGAAATGGCCGGAATCATAGGTGGGCTGGTAGACGACATTGGTGTGCGACTGGAGAAATTCCATGAATGCGCCGTCGGTGATCAGGCCGCGCTCATGCAGGGTCGTCATGATGCGATAATGGGTGAAGGTCGCGCAGCCCTCGTTCATCGCCTTGGTCTGGCGCTGCGGGTAGAAATATTGCGCGATCAAGCGGACGATGCGCAGCACCTCCCGTTGCCAGCTGTCGAGTCGGGGGCCGGTCTTTTCGAGGAAATAGAGGATATTCTCCTGCGGCAGCCCCAGCGCCGCGCGACGCTCATTGCCGGGCACCGCATCGGCGCGCGCGCCGACCGGCACGGTGCGCCACAGATCGTCATAGATGCGGTCGCGATAGGCCTGCCGCTCCGCCTCCCGCGCCGCCTCATTCTTGAGGTCGCGGGGGCGGACGCGGGGATAGCGGTGCACGCCCTGGTTCATTAGCGCATGGGCCGCGTCCAGCACACGCTCGACCGCCAACTGGCCATGTCGCTCCTCGCACTGGGCGATATAGCGCTTGGCGAATTCCAGATAGTCGAGAATCCCCTCCGCATCGGTCCATTGGCGGAAGACATAATTATTCTTGAAGAAATGATTATGCCCGAAGGCCGCATGGGCGATGACCAGAGTCTGCATCGTCGCGCTGTTTTCCTGCATCAGATAGTTGATGCAGGGATCGCTGTTGATCACCAGCTCATAGGCCAGGCCGCGGCGCCCCTTGCGATACAGCATTTCATTGGTCACGAACTGCTTGCCGAAGGACCAATGCTTGTAGAAAAGTGGCATACCGATGGACGAATAGGCGTCCAGCATCTGTTCGGCGCTGATGATTTCTATCTGGTTGGGATAGATGTCCAGCTTCATTTCCTGAAGCGCGATCGGCTCGATCGCGTCATGGATGCGGTTGATGAGCGCAAAATCCCAGTCGCTGCCCGTGAACAGCGGCGCGTCCGCCAGCCTGGCCTTCATGCCTGTCTCTCCGCCACGCCCTTGCGCTGGAACAGTTCGCGGAAGACCGGGTAGATTTCCCGCCGATGGTGCACCTTGCGCATCACGAAATGGCGATGGGCCTCGCTGACTGGGGCATAGGCCTGCCACAGGCCGGTGGTCGCGCCGATCATATCGACATCGGCGAACTCCTCCCGCCCGACCTCCAGATAGGCGACATATTGGCACAGCGGCAGGATTTCGTCCTGCATCAGCGACACGACCCGGCCATTGTCCGACTGCATGGTGTCGCCGTCCGACGCCTGCGCCACATAAATGTTCCAGTCGTCGGGGCGATAGCGGTCCTTCACCACCTCCAGCAGCTTGTCGAGCGCGCTCGACACCAAAGTGCCGCCCGTCACCGTGCTGTAGAAGAAGGTTTGCTCGTCCACCTCCGCCGCCCGGTCGGTATGGTGGATGAACACCACCTCCACATGCTCGTAGCAGCGCGTCAGGAACAGGTGCAGCAGCGCGAAGAAGCGCTTGGCCAGATCCTTCATATGCTCGGTCATCGAGCCGGACACGTCCATCAGGCAGAACATCACCGCCTGCGCGACGGGCTTGGGCACCGTCTCGAACCGGCGATAGCGCAGGTCGACCGGGTCGATATAGGCGATCAGGTTGCGCCGCCGGATGATGTGCGCCCGTTCCTCGCGCAGCGCCTCCAGCCGCACGGCGTCGTCGGGCAGGGGCGGGTCGCGCGCCTCGATCCGGGCGATCTCCTCCTCGATCCGCTGAAGCTCACCGCTGCTTGGCCGGCGCAACGCCAGACGGCGGGACAGCGCCTTTTGCATGGTGCGCGGCACCGACAGGTTGGACGGATTGCCCGCAGTCGAATAGCCCGCGCGCCTGATGCCGTCGACCGCGCCGCCGATCAGCCGGCGCTTGGCGAGGTCGGGCAGTTCCAGATCGTCGAGGAACAGGTCGAGAAATTCCTCCCGGCTGAGCACGAACTGGAAATCGTCATTGCCCTCGCCCTGTCCCGCCTGCGATCCCGCGCCCGCGCCGCCGTCGGGGCGCTTGATCCGGTCGCCCTCCATATAATCGCGATTGCCGGGAAAGACCCGCTCGCGATTGCCGCCCTGCGCGGCGCGGTGGAGGGTCGGTTCGTGAATCGCGTCGCGCTGGATCGAAATCTGGCCCTGCTTGTCCAGATCCTTGATGCTGCGGTCCTTCAGGCTGTCGCGCACCGCCTGCTGCACATAGGCCCTTGCCCGCCGCAGGAAGCGCTGCCTGTTGACCAGGCTCTTGCCCCCCGGGTTCAGCCGTCTGTCGACTATGTGCATGGTGGCTGAGCCGCCTCCTTGAAACCGCGCGCCCCCATCAACCGGCTTGCTTGACCCGGATATACCATTCGACAAGCCGCCGCACCTGCCGCTCAGTATAGCCCCTTTCGATCATCCGCGCGACGAATTCGTCATGCTTGGTCGCGGTCTCGCCATCCTTCTTCGATCCGAAGCTGATGACCGGCAGCAAATCCTCGACCTGGCTGAACATCCGCTTTTCGATCACCTCGCGGATCTTCTCGTAACTGGTCCAGCTCGGGTTGCGCCCGTCGTTGCTGGCCCGCATCCGCAGCGCGAATTTCACCACCTCGTTGCGGAAATCCTTGGGATTGGCGATGCCGGCCGGCTTTTCGGTCTTGGACAATTCCTGGTTGATGACCTCCCGGTCCAGCAATTGCCCGGTATCGGGGTCCTTGAAGTCCAGATCCTCGATCCAGGCGTCGGCATAGGCGACATAGCGGTCGAACAGATTCTGGCCATAGTCGTTATAGGATTCCAGATAGGCCTTCTGGATTTCATTGCCGATGAACTCGGCGTAGCGCGGGGCCAGTTCGCCCTTGATGAATTCCAGATAGCGGGCCTCGACCTCGGCCGGGAATTGTTCCTGCCGCACCATGCCTTCGAGCACATACATGAGGTGGACCGGATCGGCCGCGATCTCGATCGTGTCATGGTTGAAGGTCGCCGACAGCGCCTTGAAGGCGAAGCGGGTGGAAATGCCCGACATGCCTTCATCCACGCCCGCGGCGTCGCGATATTCCTGAAGGCTTTTCGCGCGCGGATCGATCTCCCGCAGCATTTCGCCGTCATAGACGCGCATCTTGGAATAGAGATTGCTGTTCTCATGCTCGCGCAGCCGCGTCAGCACCGAAAAGCGCGCCAGCATGTCCAATGTGCCGGGCGCGCAGGGCGCCTTGCTGAGGTCGGATTCGCGCAGCAACTTCTCATAGACCTGCCGTTCCTCGGTCGCCTGCAGGCTATAGGGCACCTTGATGACGTAGATGCGGTCGATAAAGGCTTCGTTATTCTTGTTGTTCTTGAAATTGGCCCATTCCGATTCATTGGAATGGGCCATGATGATGCCGTTATAGGGAATGGCGCCGATATTCTCCGTGCCGATATAATTGCCCTCCTGCGTCGCGGTCAGCAACGGGTGGAGCATCTTGATCGGCGCCTTGAACATCTCGACGAATTCCAGCATCCCCTGGTTCGCCCGGTTGAGCCCGCCCGAATAGCTGTAGGCGTCGGGATCATTCTGCGACAGCATCTCCAGCTTGCGGATGTCGACCTTGCCGACCAGGGAACTGATGTCCTGATTATTCTCGTCGCCCGGCTCGGTCTTGGCGATGGCGACCTGGCGCATCCGCGACGGCATCATCCGCACCACCGAAAAGCGCGACAGGTCGCCGGCATATTCGTCCAGCCGTTTGCGGCACCAGGGGCTGATCATCCCGGTCAGACGACGGCGGGGTATCGCGTAATTCTCCTCGATAAAATCGCCATGCTGTTCGGCGTCGAACAGGGCGAGCGGGCTTTCGAAGATCGGGCTGAGTTCGTCCCCGGCCTTGAGCACATAGATGGGGTGGACCTCCATCAGCGCCTTGAGCCGTTCCGCGAGCGAGGATTTGCCGCCGCCCACCGGGCCGAGCAGATAGAGGATCTGCTTGCGCTCCTCCAGCCCCTGCGAGGCGTGACGCAGGAAGCTGACGATATGCTCGATCGTCCCTTCCATGCCGTAGAAATTGGTGAAGCTGCGATAGCGGCGGATCGTCCGGTTCAGGAAGATCCGGCCCAACCTTTGATCGCGCGACGTGTCGATGATGTCCGGTTCCCCGATCGCCGCCAGCAATCGTTCCGGCGCGGAGGCGTGCATCAACGGATCGCTGCGGCATCCCAGCAGATAATCCTCGATGGACATTTCGGCTTGACGACGATCGTCGAACTTTGTCGTGAAGCTCGAAAACAGTTCATTCTTCGTCACTGGCGACTCCCGACCAATACGCCATGAAGAGGAATATAATATGAAGCTGCCTGTAAAAACAGTGCAATAGAGCGGTGCTACCGTAAAAATTTGCCGATGGCGTCAAAACGACACGGGTTTTCGACGTGAAAATTGTCACGGCGCCGATTTTCAGTAAGGAACGACTTGCCCGTTTGAGGCATGATGAAGATCAGCGGGCAAAAAGGCAGCATCGACATACAGGCATGGCGCCGACATCGTCCCCGCACGACGGTCATGCCGCCACCATGACGCATAGTGTCATCCCTTGCCCTCGCGGGGAAGGGGCTTGATGCCATTATCGCGAAAAAGGACGACGCAGCGTTCGAAAAGGCGTGCGTGCCGCGGCTCAGCGCCGGTCCCGGCGCTTCCTCCGGCGGGCCATGGGACGAAATTCCGCCACCGTCGGTGTGTCCGGCGCGCCGGGCGCGGGCATCCGGCAAGCGCGGGCAACTCACCAAGACCATTTCTGCTCGATCGATTTCTGTTCGGGATCGTCACGCGCCTTCACGGGCAAGCGGCAATTTTTCGGCATCCGCTTCGGCCAGAAATTCTGACGCCGGGCCAGAAGGGCGAAAATGCCGCAGCCGGGTCGCGGGACTCGGCGGCGCCTTCCATCTTCATGAACCGTCGTTCATGTCTGAAGTGTTGAAAATCGGCCGATAGGGACAAAAGCCGGTTTCAGGTTCAGCGACAATTCATCTGGCATTTTTGGCTTTCCGCCGCGTCAACCATTCGCCTGACGACAAGCACAGCCGGACAGAATCGCTATTGTTCAACCCCCAGCGCTCGGCTTGGAACATTGCGGTTTTGTTAACTACAGGAGAATAATATGTCGCCGGCTCTAAAGAAAATCGCTCCCCTGGGCGTGATTTTGGTGGGTTCGCTGGCTCTGGGAGGCTGTGCCACCAAGGGTTTCGTGCGCGAGCAGGTCGCCACCGTGAACCAGCGCGTCGATGCGCTCGAAACGAAATTGAACACGACCGACAGCACCGCGCAGCAGGCGCTGGCCGAGGCCCAGTCGGCATCGGGCCAGGCGCAGAATAACGCCCAGCGCATCGAACAGCTCAACGGCCGCGTCGACAGTGTCGAGCAGCGTATGCAGGAAGCCCAGCGCAAGCGCGCGCGCAACTGATCCCGCAGGGGAACGTTAACGACAAGACCATGATCCCGGGTCGGCGCCTTTCCCTTTGGCGCCGCCCGTTTCCCGAGTGCCGCAAACGATGATTCCTGTTCTTTTGGCGTCGGCCGGACTTGCACTGACCGCCTCCGCACCTGTCATGGCGGCCGGGACCGTTTCGGCCGCTGCGCCCGCGCAAGTGGATAGCGAGAAGCAAGGGGAACCGATCCGGTCGGAGGAGGCCAGCCGCGTCGCCGACTGGGTCGCCGCATCGAAGGATCATGGCAAACTGCCCTATATCATCATCGACAAGAAGGCGGCCACCGCCTTCCTGTTCGACGCCAAGGGGAAATCGCTGGGACATGCGCCGGTCCTGATCGGTATCGCGCCTGGCGACGAAGCGACGCCCGGCATCGGCAGCAAGTCCCTGTCGCAGATCGGCCCTGCGGAGAAAACCACGCCCGCGGGCCGCTTCTTGGCCAAGTTCGGGGTAGCCGCCGGAAAGCAGAAAGTGCTCTGGGTCGATTATGCAACCTCCGTGGCGCTGCATACGATCCCGCCGGGCAGTCCGAAGGAAAAGCGGCGCGCCCGGATGTTGTCGGCCACTGCCGATGACAATCGCATTACGTTCGGCTGCATCAATGTGCCGAAGCTCTTCTACGCCAAGGGCGTCAGTCCCTTGTTCCGCAAGAGGGGCGGCTATGTCTATGTGCTGCCCGACACCAAGCCGCTGGAGGCGGTGTTCCCGCGCCTGCGGGTGCAGCCTTTCCTGAACACCACCGTTGCGGCAGCGGCCGAGACGGCGGGCACTGACTGAAAATGGGACATATTCCGGTCGGGGTATTCTAAGCGGGATGGCGTGCTGTTAGGGCGATCCCGCGACCCGAAGGATCGTCTTGCAGGCGACACTTCTTCCTGGCCCGGCACGCCTTGCGTGTCGGGCTTTTTTGCCTGGCGCTATCCCTTCTGGCCCGGATGGAGAAGGCGCAGGCGATCAGATATTTGCCGCTGCGCGGTGCGGGCGAAGGCGGTCTTGGCCTCGGGCGAGCGGTCGGGCTTGGCGCGGCTGACGGGCACCAGCGGGAAAGTGGGCGCGGCCTGCGCCATGGCGGCGCTGCGCGGCAGCATGACGGAAAAGGCGGCGGCGAAAATCCTGCGCCCGATGGTCGACATGCTGGCTGGTCCCCTTGGCGCCTGCGGCGTCGATGGCAAGGATGGACCGCAGATGGAGGGGGCCGGTCCGTCGTTCGTTGTTCACTCGTCAAACAACTTGAATTCGGTCAGACGGGTCGCACTGTGCATCGGCTGGGTGAAGAGCAGGCGAACCTTGCCGGTCTGGAGCCTGGGCCAGCGCAGGTCGGTGACTCCGTTGGCGATTGGGCTGCCTTTGGGCCTGGCGATATCGCGCCAGTCGCCGTCGACCCAGGCCTGAAGGCGGTAGCTTTGCGGCACGGCGAAACCCTTCCCGTCGGCGAAGAAGGCGAGTTCGGCGCGGGCGAGGTTCCGTGATTTGCCAAAATCGATGGCATACCATTGCTGCGTGGGCGAGGGGGCCGAGGACCAGCCGTTGGGCAATTCGGGAAAGAACGAGACGCGGCCGTCGATCGCGTCATGGACATTCTCGACATCCGTGTTGCTCGACGCCGAGCCGATCGGATATTGGCCGCGCACCAGTTGCACGGCGCGGTTGATCGGGCGGGCGATCGCGGGCGTGGCGGCGCGGGCCAGCGGCACCTCGATCCGGCCCAGCGTCTCGCGGCGGGCGACCTCCCTGCCGTCGACTTCGATGGAAAGGCCCTTGCCGCGCCGGTAATGGCTGCCGTCCGCGTCCCATGTCACCGCGACCTTGTGGCCATGATAGGGCAGGTCCTGCACCCGGAACCAGGCGAGCGCCTGCGGATCGCTGCTGTCGGGGAGCAGCGGGTTCACCTCCAGCACATCGTCGGCGCGGGGGCGGATGCCGACCAGCCCGGTCATGATCAGGTCGTTGAAGCCCGAATGGAAATAATGGTGGCTGCGGTCGAGGCCGACGATCGGCCTGCCGGTTTCGGGATGATAATCCTCTTCGATATCCAGCCGGTTCCCCTGATAATGGAGCGCGGCATATTGGCGCAGCAGGCGCATATAGGCGCTGCGGGTGACGGGACCGGTGGCCTGATAATGGTCGAGCAGATTGGCCATGCCGTGCAGCACCTGCGTCGTCTGATAGGGCCAGACCGGGCCGTTCCACTGGCATTCGGGGTCTTTGCCGAGATAGCGATATTGCCGCATATAATATTCGTAACCGGCCTCGACCGTGCGCATACCCGCCTTGCCGGCGAGCGAGGCGGGGTCGAGCAGATGCGCCCACGCCTGCGCATATCTGGCGTCGTCGGGGACGAGGTCGAACATCCAGGGGAGATAGCCGACCAGCTCGCGGTTGCGGATCGGCTCCCAATAATGGACGAACGGGTTCTTGCGCGACTGGTGACGGTCGATGAAATGGGTGAGCCTGTCCGACCACAGGTCGGTGAGGACGCGCTTTTGCAGGGCGTCGGCGCGGGCCGCATAGTCGGCGGCCATCGCCTTGTTCCCGGCCATCTCCGCCATTTTCGACAGGGCGCGGGCATTGGCGAACATATAGCTGTTGACCGAGGGGCGGAAGGCGTCGCCGCCGCGGAACCCGTCCTTGCCGCCCGATGCGTCGATCGAGGAGACGGTATATTCGGTGGCGTCCAGCAGCGGCTCGACGAAATACAGCCCCTTGTCGAAGTCATATTTGTCGTCCCACAGCCGGTAGATATGGTTCATGACGGGCAGGTGGCGCAGCGCGCTCGCACGGTCGCCGTCGACCAGGTAGCGGCCCCACACCGAGTCCGCCATATGATCGGTGAAATGGCGGTCATTGCCGCCGCTGCCATACATGAAATTGATATAGTCGTCGGCGAAGCGGCGATCGTTGAGCCAACGCCCTTCGCCGATATGGAAGCCGCTGGCGTCGTTCAGGCTCGCATAGGGATGGCGTTGCCAGTCGACATCGTCGAAAAATTCGGTGGTGATATAGCCTTCTTCGCCCAGATCGCGCTGATGGCCACGAAACACCTGCCAGCGATAATAATAGACGGCGTCGAGTTTGGGATCGGCGGATTCGAAGAAGGGGATGCGGTCCTGATACCAGGGCGCGTCATTGCCGAAGCGCTGGGTCGCGATGGCATGGGTATCCATCGCGACGGGAGGCGGGGGAGAGGCGGCGCCGCTTCCGGCCAGGGTGGCCCCCGCCAGCAGGATCATCTTCATCGCGCGCATCGGTCATCCCTCCTGTAGCAGAAACGAATATGGCGGCCGTAGCGGGACTGGAGAGCATCCCGATACGGCCGCCAAAAATGGAGCACGGCGAGGAGACGCCGCGCCCCATCGGGCACTCAGTCGAACTTGAAACGGACACCCAAAGCGAAGGTCCGGTCGATCAGCAGCGTGCTGCTGTTGAACTCGATCGGATTGCCGACATCGCCGAACTTGTAATAATTCTGCTGCTTCGCCTTGGTGATGTTCACCGCGTCGAAGGTGATGCCGATATCGTCATTCACATTCCAGGTGAGCTGGAAGTCCAGGCTCTTTTCCGGTGCGCGCCACATGCCGATCGGATTGGCGAAGGAGCGGCCTTCATTGTTGTTCAGGAAGCCCTTGCGCCAGATATAGGACAGGCGGGCGCCGATCGGGCCGCTGTCATAGGCCAGCGTGGCATTGTAGGACAGCTTCGACACGCCGAAGAAGGCCGACTTGGCCGTGCCGGTGATTTCACCTTCATTATTGACGACCGGAATGGTCTGTTCGGAATCCAGGATCGTCGCGCTGCCGGTGAAGCCGAGGCCGTCGAGGAAGCGGGGCAGGTAGGACGGGAAGTAGGTCAGCCCCAGTTCCAGACCCTTCAGCGTGCCGTTGGAGGCGTTTTCCGGGCGGGTGATGTTGAAAAATTCGGTGTAGGTTTCGTTGCGCGGCAGATAGTTGTTCGGGATGAACTCCCGCACGGTCAGGGGCACGACCAGACCGTCGATCTTGCGCTGGAAGGCGGTCGCGTAGATGGCGCTGTTGCGTTCGAAATACCATTCGATCGCCAGGTCCATATTCTTCGAATGCGTCGCCCGCAGGTTGGCGTTGCCCGACGAACCCGTGCCGAACCCGATGCGCGACAGATCGCCCGTCAGCGCCAGATTGGGGTTGAGGTCGCCAAAGGCCGGACGGCGCAGCGTTTCGCCATAGTTGAAACGGATGCGCAGATTGTCGGTGATATTGTAGCGCGCGGTGAAGGACGGCAGGAATTTTTCCGAACCGGTGGACACGGTGGTCCGGGCGAAATCATTGCCGCGATCGAAATAGTCGTAGAGAGTGTCGATCGCGACAAAGCGCACGCCGCCCTGAAGCTGGAGCGGACGGCCGAAGAGTTCGATCTCGCCATCGGCCACGATATAAGCGGCCAGATTGGTTTCGTTGATGCCGAACACATGGCCGAAGCTCATTTCGTCCGACAGCAGCAGGCCGGGCGCGACGGCGCGGTACAGCTGGCGGACGGCATCCTTGTCCATGCTGCGCGGATCGGCCAGCACCCAGCTGGTCGGGATGTCGGCGCGACCGTCGAAGAAGCCGCTGTTCGTGAACGGGGTACCCTCGCCGAAAGCCGCCAGCGTGAGGGGAAGGCCGCCCGCGCCCTGATCGCGGACATAGCTGTCAGCATTGCGGTTGTCGTAGCGGAAGCCGGCCTTGATGCGGCGCAGGAAGCCTTCGTCCCACTTATATTCGCCGTCCAGCATCATGGTCAGCGCGTTGCCGCTATTCTTCGTGCCGCTGTCGAACAGGTTGCCCATAGTCCATGCCGACGCATCGGTCAGGACTTCCTGATTGCCGAAGCTGTAGGACGGCAGGCCGCCGCCGCCGTTGAAATCGACATTCAGGTCGAGCGGACCGCGATCGGTGCGGATGGCGAAGAAGGAGGTTTCGTTCTTGCTGTCCTGATAGGCGATGTCGGCGACGATCTTGCCGCGCTCGCCCACATCCCACTTGGCGTTCAGGGCATAGACATAGCTGTCGGTGCGGTTGGTCGCCATGTCGCCGCTGTTGAAGCCCGCGACCGAACCCATCTGGCGCGACTTGATGATGTTCGTGCCTTCATACAGCTCGAAACTGTTGGCCACGTCGGCAGGCAGATCCCCCACCAGTCGGCGAAGCTGAAGTGCAGGCTGTTGAAGGTTTCGCCCCGGAAGCCGGTGTAGAAGACTTCGGCAGTGTAGACCGAGCTGTCATTGGGCGCCCACTGGAGCGCGGCATTGATCGAGGGACGCTCACGCTTGCCGTAGAGGTCGGAAGCGATGACGGCGTCACGCGACAGATAATAGGGGGTTTCGACGCCGTTGATGTTCAGCGTCGATCCCGGCGCGGTCGGCAGGCCGGCGTCGAGGCCCGGCGTCCAGTTTTCGTTCCGGGCGCCGGGGAAGATGCGCTGCAACGGGGTCAGGCCCGAACCGGCAGGCGGATTTTCCGTGGCGAACGGCACCATGGCGCCGGCTTGCAGATTCTGGTTGCGATAATGGGCGCGGGTGTAGCTGGCGTTCACCAGGAAGCCGATGTCGCCGATGCCGGTTTCCCAGCGGTTGCTGACGAGCAGGGCCACATTGGGATTCACCTTGTCCGCCAGTTCCGAATAGACGCCACGCGCCAGCCCCGAAATGGTGAAGCCATCGAAATCGAGCGGGCGACGGGTCTGGACGTCGATCTGGCCGGCAAGGCCGGTTTCGAGCTGGTCGGCCGAACGGGTCTTGTAGACGTCGATCTGCTTGACGAGGTTTGCGGAGATATCCTGCAATGCGAAGGACGTGCCCGCGGCCGTGAAGATGTTGCGGCCGTTGAGCGTCGTCAGCGGATCGGTCAGGCCGCGGATGGTGATGGCCGCGGTTTCGCCACCGGCGCGGTCGGTGACCTGGATACCGGTGACGCGCTGCAATGCTTCGACGACATTATTGTCGGGCAGCTTGCCGACGTCTTCCGACACGATCGAATCGACGATCTGGGTCGATTCCTTGCGCACGTTGAGCGCGCCGACGATCGAGGCGCGGACGCCGGTGACGACGATGTCGGTGACGTCCTCTTCACCCTGCGCGGCCTGTGGTGCGGCGGCGTCCTGCGCGTGGGCGGCGCCCGACAGCATCAGCGCGAATATGGAAGCGGAAGCGAGTGCGACCGGCCTGAAAGCCATTTGGATATCCTCCCCTGGAGCTGGCGCAGTTACGCCATGCGTGAATTACTCGGACTAATTATTGCTCTGACAAATGAATCGCAAGCGGAAAATTGGTGGCCTATCCCATGAATTGGGATGTTTGTGACATTTATGCTGCATGTCAGGAAGGAAGGGCGGTTTCTGGCCCGCATTCGCCCGGTTCATGCCAAAAGGGTCGCCCGCCCGACGGCGAACGGCGCTTTTGGCACAATTATTTTGTCAGACTTGGATGCGTCAGTCCGCGCGCCAATAGGCGGTCGCATCGCGGCTGCCGACCAGGCGAATCCGGCCATCGGCAAGCCCCAGCGCCTTGCCCGGCGCCGAGATGGCGGCGAAGCGGAGCAGGCCGCCGGCCTTGTCCTCCAGCCGGACGAACTGGCTGCGCAGCGCGAAGTCGGCGCTCTTGCTGTCCTTTACCAGCGTCACCGATCCGTCCTTCTGCGCGACCAGATAATGATCGGGCATCAGGATGGGCGAAAGCATGACGCTCTGCTTGCCGGCGCGGCCCGGCGTCTGGCGGAACTGGGTCTGGGCGAGGGTCGGATTGCCGCCGAGCAATTGCGCGCCGTCATGCGCCAGCAGCGACTGCGGGCTGGCGGCGGAAATGAAGCGTTCGGGCAACGGGCCATTGCCCACAGGCACGCCGAAATCGGGGGTGCCGTCGGCGGTATAATAGAGACGCTGGACGCGGGTGTGGCGGTCGGGGTTGAACAGCGGATCGCCCTGGATCGCCTCATAGTCGCGGCCATGATAGACGAGGATGTCGCGGCCCTTTTCGTCCACCGTGAAACTGTTATGGCCGGGGCCGTAGACGCTGGTGGCCTTGTTCGTGACGAACACCGGCTGGGGTGCCTTGGTCCAGCTTTTTGCGTCGAGCAGGTCGGCATTCTCGTCCGCCGTCAGCAGGCCCAGGCAGTAGCGCGCGTCGGTCGCGCTGGCCGAATAGGTCATGAACAGGCGGCCATTGCGGTGCAGGACGGCGGGGGCTTCGGCCACCTTGTAGCCGCGCACTTCCCAATCCAGCGTCGGCACGGTGAGGCGGGTCGCCTTGCCGGCCAGCTTCAGCGGGGATTCCAGCCGGGCTATGTACAGGTTGCTGTTGGTATCGATGCCCGGCTCGCGCTGCGCCCAGGCGAAATAGCGGACGCCCTTGTGCACGAAGCTGGTCGAATCGAGGTTGAAACTGTCCCAGGGCGTCTGGAATTCGCCCAGCACGCTCCACTGGCCGGTCATCGGATCGGGACCGTCGCAGACGATCGTATAGGTGCGGATGCGGAACACGTCGTCGCCGCCACCGCTGGGACCGGCGGCGAAATACATATACCATTTGCCGTCGATCTGGTGGAGTTCGGGCGCCCAGAGGAAACCGGATCGCGGTCCGCTCGCCTCATGCCGCCAAAGCACGGCTTCCTTGGCGGCGGCAAGACCGGCGATGGTCTTTGAGCGACGCAGGACCAGCCGGTCATATTCGGGTACCGATCCGGTCAGATAATAATAGCCGTCGTCATGGCGGAAGACCTGCGCGTCGGCGCGCTGCTTGACCAGCGGATTGACCGGAGCGGGGGTAGCGGCGGCGTCCGCGGCAGCGCGGGCCGCGGCGGGCACGGCCGACAGCGCGGCGGCGCTGCCGATGAAGCTGCGGCGGGACAGGGCGAAGGGCATCAGACTCTCTCCGGTCATGTTAGTCGGACTAAAAGGGGTCAATAGTCGGCGACGGGCCAGCCGTCAGCCCCCCAGCGCACCGGGGCGATGCGCAGGGTGGGGGCGCCGTTCGCGTGTTTGTCATAGGCATGGTAGACGACATAGTCTTTGCCATCCCGGTCATGCAGCCAGCCGGCATGGCCGGGGCCGCGAAAGCGTTGTTGTTCCTTCAGGTCGGCGCGCAGAAAGATGGTGCCGCCGCCTTCCATGAGAGGGCTGCCATCCTTGCCCAGATAGGGGCCGGTAATCTCCTTCGATCGGCCCATGACGGTATAGTAAGTGCTGTTCACGCCCTTGCAGCAATAGTCGTAGCTGACCATCAGCCAATAATAGCCGCCATGGTCGATGATGAAGGGCGCTTCGACCGGCGCGGGGCCACCGGCGGGGGCAGGGCGGCGGGCGATGGAGACGGGCCTGGCCGTCGCATCCCTGGGCTTGCCGGTTTTCGGGTCCAGTTCGAACAGTTTGATGCCGGTCCAGAAGCTGCCCAATGTCAGCCAGTGACGGCCATCCCGGTCGATGATGAAATTGGGGTCGATGGCGTTGAAATCATCGTCCTTCGTGGACATGACGACCAGCCCCTCGTCGCGCCAGCCATAATTTTTCGCCTTGGGGTCCAGCGTCGGACTGGTGGCGAGGCCGATCGCGGAGCGGTTCGATCCGAAGGTCGAGACCGAATAGTAAAGCCGGTAGCGTCCGTTGACATGCGCAATGTCGGGCGCCCACATGCCGTCGCTGCCGGGGATGGCCTGCTTGGCCCAGTCGGGGAACGCGGTGAAGATCGGATCGCCGGCCGTCCAGTGCACCAGATCCTTCGACGTGCGCGTTTCGATCAGCCGCTTGCCATGGCCGGTGCTGAAGACATGATAGGTGTCGCCTTCGCGGGCGATGACCGGATCATGGGTGGGGACGAGGTCGCCGGTCAGGCGGTCGTTGAGCGTCGCGGCGGCGGCAGCAGGAGCGGTCGGTTGCTGGGCGCAGGCAGGGCCGGTAGCTGCGAGCAGGGCAAGGCCCAATATTGTTGCGATACTATGCCGCGCCATGCGGTCCTCTCCTGCGAAAAATATGTGAAAAAAAGGCGGGCGGCCGCAAAGGACCGCCCGCCCGGGTGACGAAGCCGTTATTGCAGTTCGAGCACGACCACCGACTTGGCCGGCAGCGTCACGGTCAGGGTGCCGCCGCTGACCTGCGCGCCGGTGAAGGCGGCGGGCTTGACGGTCTCGGGCGCGTCGAACGTATTGTGCGCATTGATCGCCGATGCGGTCAGCACGCGGCCGGTGACGCTGGCGGCGTTGAGGCCGTCCAGCTTGACGGTCACGCTGTTCGACTGGTTGGGGTCGAGATTGGACAGGCCGACATGGATCTTGCCGTCCTTGGCCCTGACCGCCGATCCGCTGACCGCGGGCATCGTATATTGATCCTTGGCATACCAGGGCGTCTGGATGTCGATCGGCAGCACCGTCGCATCCTGCCAGGGCTTGTACATTTCGAAGACATGATAGGTGGGCGTCAGCACCATCTTCTTGCCGTCGGTCAGGATCATCGCCTGAAGCACATTCACCATCTGCGCGATCGCGGTCATGCGGACGCGGTCGGCATGTTTGGCGAAGATGTCGAGATGGATCGACGCGACCAGCGCATCGCGCAGCGTGTTCTGCTGGCGCAGGAAGCCCGGATGCGTGCCCGGATCCTGGGCATACCAGCTGCCCCATTCGTCGACCGCCAGGAAGACGCGCTTCTTGGGATCGTATTTGTCCATGATCGCGCTGTGCCTGGTGATCAGCTCGTCCATCTTGCGCGCGCCGTTCAGCGCGTCGGCCCAGCCATTTTCGTCGAAATCGACGGCGGGGGCACGGGGCGGCCAGCCGCCGGCGGGGTGGACATAATAATGGAGCGAGAGGCCGTCGAGCTTGTCGCCCGCGACCCGCATCATGGTGTCGGTCCAGTTATAGTCGTCGACATTGGCGCCGGCGGCGACCTTCAGGATCTTGGTGCCGCGCGGCGCCTTGACGAAAGTGGCGTAGCGACGGGTTTCGTCCGCCGCGAATTCGGGCCGCATATTGCCGCCGCAGCCCCACAATTCATTGCCGACGCCGAAATAGGGAACGGCCCAGGGTTCCTTATGGCCGTTCCTGGCGCGCAGGTCGGCCAGCGTGCCGGCGGGCGCGGTCATATATTCGACCCACTCGGCCATTTCCTGCGGCGTGCCGTTGCCGACATTGCCGGCGATATAGGCCTGTGCGCCGACCTGGCGCAGCAGTTCGAAAAACTCGTGCGTGCCCACGCTGTTCGGTTCGGTCACGCCGCCCCAATGGGTGTTGATCTTGACCGGGCGGTCCTTCTTCGGGCCGATGCCTTCGCGCCAGTGATATTCGTCGGCGAAGCAGCCGCCGGGCCAGCGGATGATCGGCACCGACAGGTTGCGCAGCGCGGAGATCACGTCGTTGCGAAAGCCGTTGGTGTTGGGGATCGACTTGTCGTTGCCGACATACAGGCCGCCATAAATGCCGTTGCCCAGATGTTCGGCGAACTGGGTGAAGATCGCCTTGTCATACAGCGCGCCGGGCTTGTCGGCGTGAATCGTCGCGGTGGTCGGCTTGCCGTCGGTGTCGGCGCTGGCCGGCTGCCAGGCCAATGCGCTGGCGCAGAGCAACAGCGCGCTGGCGGTGCGGCGCAAGGTTTTCGTCATGTCCGTCCTCTCCCTGTGGATAAATTGTGGGTAAGTCAGTCGTGGAAAGCGTCGGTGGTCTGGCGCGTGCCGCGCAGGAAGGCGTCGGCCACCAGCCGCAGCGGGCTGGTGTCGACGTCCGACCGTCCGCCCCGGATCAGCGTAGCGAAGCGGCTGTAGAGGCCCGCATATTCGACATCCTCGCCATGCTCGGTGCCGCTGGGCAGGGTCAGGACCGCGCCGCCATGCGACAGTTTCAGCGCGCCGGCGTCGGTTTCGACGATGATGTCCCAGCTTTGCGGGCCGGTCTGGCGCCAGTCGAGGTCCATATGGATCAGCGCGCCCGCCGTGTCGCGAAAGGCGAGGTCGGCGGCGATCGGCGCGGCGCGGTTTTCCGGCAGTAGCAACGTTGCGTCCTTCAGGAAGAAGGGGCGCGGCAATATATGGGTGACGATCGACAGGGCGTTGATGCCCGGATCGAAGACGCCGAGGCCGCCGGGCTGCCAGATCCACGCCTGACCCGGATGCCAGACGCGGACATCCTCGCGCCAGACGATCGACACTTTCTCGATCCTGCGCTCGGCCAGCCAGGCGCGCGCCGGCGCGACCCCGGCGGCGAAGCGGCTGTGCCAGGCGGCGAACAGGCTGACGCCGACCTTGTCGGCCTGGCTTTTAAGCGCTTCCACCTCCGCCAAAGTCGCGCCGGGCGGTTTTTCGAGGAAGAGGTGGATGCCCCGGGCCAGCGCCTGCGACGCGAGATCGTAGCGGACCTGCGGCGGGGTGCAGAGCGCGATGGCGTCCACCGCCGGACCTTGGCGCAGCAGGTCGTCCAGGCTGGCATGGTGCGGCACGCCGTCCAGGCCCGCATCCTGCGGGCTGACGGTGGCGGCCAGACTGAACGCGCCATTACCCCGGATCGCCGGGACATGCTGGTCGCGCGCAATCTTGCCGATGCCGACGATGGCGATGCGGATCGGGTCCATTTCTGTCAGAGCGTCTGGACAGCGACCTGGACAATTGCGGCGCGCTTCAGCGGATTGCGCACCGGCAGGGTGAAGGGCGCGGCGATGATCTCGAACACGTCGCCTTCCTGCGTCTGCACGCCGTCGCTGAACGACAGGGTCGCGGTGCCGAAGAAGTGGACATGCACGTCGCCGGGGCGGCGGAACAGGTCATATTTGAAATGATGATGTTCCAGGTTCGCGAAGCTGTGCGACATATTGCCCTCGCCCGACAGGAAGGGCTTTTCCCAGATCACCTCGCCGTCGCGCAGGATGCGGCTTGCCCCTTCGATATGGTCGGGCGGGGTGCCGACCAGCAGTTCCGGGCCGAGCGAGGCTTGGCGCAGCTTGGAGTGGGCCAGCCACAGATAATTGTGGCGTTCGGTGACATGGTCGCTGAACTCGTTGGCGAGCGCGAGGCCGAGGCGATAGGGGGTGCCGTCCTCGCCGATCAGATAGATGCCGGCGATTTCCGGTTCCTCGCCGCCATCCTTGGCGAAGGCGGGCATGACGAGCGGATCGGTCGGACCGACCAGCTGCGAGCCGTCGCCCTTGTAGAACCATTCGGGCTGCTGGCCGACTTCGCCCGCGGCGGGCTTGCCGCCTTCCAGCCCTTCCAGGAACATGCGCATCGAATCGGTCTGCTTTTCGGCGGCAGCGGCTTCGCGGTGCATCTTGTCGCGGCCTTCAGCCGAGCCGAGATGGGTCAGGCCGGTGCCGGTCAACTGGATATGCGCGTCATCCTCATGATCGATCGGGGCGAGCAGGCGGTTGGCGGCATATTCGGCGGCGATGTCGACCGTATCGCCCCGACCGGCGGCGTCGACGGCGGCGGTGAGGCTGATGCCCTGCGCGATCGCGTGCAGCGCCAGCGCGCGGATGGTGGCGAAGCCCGGCACGAAATGAGCCGCATCGCCCTGCGCGGCGATGACCGCCCGTTCGCCGGAATCCGAACGATGCTGCAACAGGCGCAATGTCATGAAAACTCTCCTCCCGCACGCCGACCTGTGGCGCTGGTTCCTCGATGATAGCCGAATCGCCGCGCCGACAATGATCCGGCGCAGCGGTGAATCTCTTAATTACTCCGACATATTACACGGTGATGGTAAAGGCAATGATTGTATTCTAGGTTGCGCTGTGCCTCAGTAGATGGAGGTGGGAGGAACCCGAATGGTGAAAGAAAATCCGTCTTTGCACGGGGATGAGGCGGAAAAGGGCGGTCTTGGCCGGGCGGCGCGGGGGCCGGGGCGGCGGCTGCACGGCGCGATCGCGCACAAGCTGGGCACCGCGATCTTGTCGGGGCAATATCAGCCGGGCGACACGCTGTCGGGCGAAGTCGCCTTCGCCGAGGAACTGGAAGTATCGCGCAGCGCCTATCGCGAGGCGATCCAGGTGCTGACCGCCAAGGGGCTGGTCGAGAGCCGGCCCAAGGCGGGGACGCGCGTATTGCCGCGCAACCGCTGGAACCTGCTCGATCCCGATGTGCTGGCCTGGGCCTTTGCCGGGGAGCCGGACATCCAGTTCGTGCGCGACCTGTTCGAACTGCGCGCCATCGTCGAGCCGGCGGCGGCGCGGCTGGCGGCGCAGCGGCGTGACAAGGATGACCTGAAGCTGATGAAGGATGCGCTCGCCGCGATGCGCCGCCATACGCTGGCGACCGAGGCTGGGCGGGCGGCGGACCGGGATTTCCACAATGCGATATTGAACGCGACGCGCAACGACGCGCTGCTGACCCTGACCGCCAGCATCGGCGCGGCAGTCAACTGGACGACCCAGTTCAAGCAGCGCGCCCGCGCCTTGCCGCGCAATCCGATCCCCGACCATGTCCGGGTTTATGACGCCATCGCCGCGGGCGATCCGGCAGCGGCGGCCGAGGCGATGGGGGTGCTGGTCGACCTGGCGCTGGAGGATACTGCGAGCGCGATGCAGGGATAAGATCCATCCCATGCAGGGGAGGGGGGCCGCTCGCGAAGCGAGTGGTGGAGAGGTGTCACGCTATCGATAGGGCGACACCCCTCCGTCAGGGCTTCGCCCTGTTCAACAGAGGCACGTGACTCTGTTGAACTCCCCTTGCAGGGGAGGATTTGGAAATGCGGCTCGACGCTTAGGCGCCGATCTGCTGATCGGGCAGCGCATGGGTCGGCTTCGACCCCCACAGCGCATAGAAGAGGATGTAGAGTTCGCAGGCCGCGGTCAGTAGAAAAGACCATTGCAGGTCATAATGGTCCGCTAGATAGCCCTGCACCGCAACTAATGCACCGCCGGCGATCGCCATGATGAGCAGGCCCGAGCCTTCCTCCGTGAGCGGGCCGAGACCCCTGATGCCCAGGGTGAAGATGGTCGGGAACATGATCGAGTGGAACAGACCGACCAGGATCAGCGACCACATGGCGACCGGGCCGGTAGTGAAGACGGTGATCAGCATGACGATAAAGGCGCCGATCGAGAAGGCGGCGAGAACAAGGCCCGCGTCGATCTTCTGCATGATCGCGGACCCGGCGAAGCGGCCGACCATCATGCCGCCCCACAACAGGGTCAGGTAGCGGCCAGCCTGCTCGGTGGTCATGTTTCCGATGTCGGGACGGCTGACAAAATTGACGAACAAGTTGCCGACGCCGATTTCGGCGATCAGGTATATGAAGATCGCGGGCACGCCGAGAACTAGATTCCGGTGCTGCCAGAGCGGGTGATTGCAGAAGCGCTGCCAAAGCGAACCGACTTTAGGTTCCGTGCTTTTCACGCGCTGGGTAGATGCGCCGATTGCCGGTAGGGGAAAGCGAGCAATAATAAGTGCCAAAACGATCAGCACGACCGCCACCAACATATAGGGCAGGATAACGGACTGTGCGTCGGCCAAGCGTTCGGCTTCGGTCAGCACCGTACCAGCGTGCGCTGTGCCACCCTTCGAGCGTCCGAGAATCAGGTAGGCGCCGAATATAGGTGCTAGCATGGTGCCGGCCGAATTCATCGCCTGGACGAGATTGAGACGCGAGGAAGCGGTTTCGGGCTTGCCGATCACTGCCACATAGGGGTTGGCTGCAACCTGGAGCAGGGTGATGCCGCTAGCGATCACGAAGAGCATCAGCAGCGTGATACCATAGGATGGGATCGACGCTGCCAGCGTCATACCCAGCGCGCCGGCGGCCATGATGAGCAAGCCTACGACCAATGATCTTTGATAGCCAATGCGCTCGATTAGCAAAGCGGCAGGGATGGACGCGAAGAAATAGGCGATGAACCAGACAGATTCGATCAGCGCCGCCTGAAAATAGCTAAGTTCGAACACGCTCCGCAGATGAGGGAGTAATGTACCGTTGATGACGGTGATGAAGCCCCACATGAAGAAGAGGCTGGCAAGCAGCGCGAGCGCGGGGCCGTAGCGCGTGCCGGGATTATGCGTTGCGTGCGGCGCAACGCCAGACGAGATCGGTCCTGCCATTCATCCTTCTCCAGTGCAGTTCCAGCAGCAGGCCGCCCGATCAAGGGTTGCGCCCGCTTATTTTGTCGGAGTATATGGCCGGCAACCGCCCGTCAATGGGCGTAGCTTTACCGGGAGGAAGTCCATGCGCAAGGTCGTCGATTTGAAAACAGCGCTGTCATACGCACTGGCCCTTACTCTCGCAAGCGGAACCGCACTGGCCGCCGAAGCGAGCCGCGCCCCCGCAGGCACCGCCGACGGAGCCGCCGTCGAAACGATCACGCTCAGCAACGGCGCCGGCGTATCGGCGAAGATCCTGAGCTATGGCGCGACGCTCCAGTCGCTGTCCGGCCCGGACAGGAACGGCAAGCAGGCCGACGTGCTGCTGGGCTATGACGACCTCAAGGATTATGTCGACCACCCCAATTATTTCGGCGTGACCGTGGGCCGCTATGCCAACCGCATCGCCGGCGGCACGTTCAGCCTCGACGGCAAGGCCTATCAGCTTCCCCTGAACGACAAGGTCAATTCGCTGCATGGCGGGGGCAAGGGTTTCGACAAGCAGGTCTGGAAGATCGTGTCGATCAAGAGCGGACCGACCGCGACCGCCATATTGTCGCTGACCAGCCCCGACGGGGATGCGGGCTATCCCGGCAAGCTGGACGTGACCGTCACCTATACGCTGGACGAGCAGGGCAATCTGGGCATCGCCTTCGACGCGAAGACCGACAAGCCGACCATCGTCAACATGACCAATCATGCGATCTTCAACCTCCAGGGCGAAGGGTCGCCCGATGGCGCGCTGGGGCATATGCTGACGATCCCGGCCAAGGCCTATACCCCGGTCGACGCCAACCTGATCCCCACCGGCGAACTCAAGCCGGTCGAGGGCAGCGTGTTCGATTTCCGCAATGGCCGGCGCGTGGCCGACGGCATTCGCGACGGGCGCGATCCGCAGATCATCGCCGGCCGTGGCTATGACCACAACTGGGCGCTGGACAAGGGATTGACCAAGAAGCCTGAACTGGCCGCGCGACTGGAAGACCCGGCGTCGGGCCGCGTGCTCGAAGTGCTGACCACCGAGCCGGGCGTGCAATTCTATACCGGCAATTTCCTCGACGGCACGTTCATCGGCAAGCAGAGCCATGTCTATCGCATGGGGGACGGCATTGCGCTGGAGCCGCAGAAATTCCCGGATTCGCCCAACAAGCCCAATTTCCTGTCGGCGCGGGTCGATCCGGGCAAACCCTATCATCATGCGATGGTCTATCGCCTGTCGGTGAAGCGCTGATGGCGGCGTGGCGGCTGATCGAAAGGGGCGTCGCGGACCGGCTGGGCGAGGGCACGCTCTGGTCCGCGCGCGACAATGCGGTCTATTGGGTCGACATCCTCGCGCCCGCGCTCAACCGGCTTTCGCTGGAAGATGGGGCGCTGGAAGATGGGGCGGTCGAGCGCTGGGCGATGCCCGAGCCGCTGGGCTGGGTGGCGGAACGCGAACAGGGCGGCTTCATCGGCGGCTTCCAGAGCGGGTTCGCCGAGATCGGCCTCGATCCGCTGACGATTCTCCCCTTCGGCGACCCGGAGCCGCATTTCCCCGGCAACCGCATGAACGACGGCAAGGCGGACGCGCAGGGGCATATCTGGTGCGGCACGATGGACATGGCGGAGGCGCATGATCGCGGCGCCCTCTATCGGCTGGCGCCCGACCGTAGCTGGCGCGTGATCGACAGCGATTATCGGGTGCCCAATGGCCCCGCTTTCTCGCCCTGCGGCCAGTGGCTCTATCATAGCGATACCGCGAAGCGGCAGATATATCGTTTTCGCCGGACGGCCGAGGGGGCGACCGATCGCCAGCCCTTCATCCGCTTCGGTGAGGAGGATGGCTATCCCGACGGCATGACCGTGGACGCCGAAGGGCATATCTGGGTCGCCCATTGGGGCGGCAGCCGGATCAGCCGCTTTACGCCGGAGGGCAAGCTGGACCGGGCGATCGCGTTGCCCGCGCGGCAGGTGACGAACATCTGCTTCGCCGGGCCGGATCTTGACCGCATGTTCGTCAGCTCCGCGACGGTGGGGCTTGATGATGCGACCGCCTATGATGGCGGCTTCTTCGAGGTCGATTGTGGCGTGCGCGGCCTGCCGACGAACCTTTACGCCGGCTGATTTCTTCGCCGGACCATCGGCAAGGGGCGGGGCCGTTTCGCGATGGCCGCGCCCTTTTCCTTTAGCGCCTGCATAAAGGCTGTTGCGTCGGTCGGGCGAATCTCCTAAGAAATCGGGACAACGTTGTCACGCCTCTCCAAGCACGGCGATGTTGCGATCCCGGACAGTGTGGTGGCGAACTGCACGCGTCGCCAGCTGTCCGGGTCGATTTTTCTTCGCTCCTCCTATCCGGCTTGCGCGTCATTGGCGTTGCTTCGCCGTGGGAAACGCGCCGCCTGTCCCACAAGCTTTTCTGTCCGCCACCTCAGCATTGCTTGCGCGCGCATTGTCTATCATATTGATAGAAAGCTGCGCGAGTCGGCGAGAAGGAGAGCCATGATCGACCCTCATCTGGATGAGGCGCCCGCCGGAAGCTGGTGGAGCCGCCTGACGCAGGCCGTTTTCCGGGAACCGAGCGTGGTTCTGCTGGAAAAAGAGGCCGATTCACTGCATCCCGCGACCGAGCGCGAGGAAGTGCTGCGTCCGTGCGAGGCCGCCCGATAGCGCACGCGCACGCCGCAGCGTGCCGGCTTTCCGCAAATAGGCCAAACGGAGCGTTGCCATATTGGGTCTTCGCTACGGGCTGGCCGCGGCCCATATGTCCGTGCGAACGGATCATCCACAAGGAGACATCATGGCTACTGACCCTCGCGCCGTCGAGCGCGCCGTCGATCCCCTGTTCCTGGAACGCTGGTCGCCGCGCGCCTTCGATTCATCGGCGCTGCCGCAGGCGGACCTCGACACGATCTTCGACGCCGCGCGCTGGGCGCCATCGGCCTTCAACTATCAGCCCTGGCGTTTCCTCTACGCGCATCGTGACACGGCCGACTGGAACCGGTTCCTCGGCGCGCTGCTGCCCTTCAACCAGAGCTGGGTGCGCAATGCGTCGGTGATCGTCTATATCCTGTCGGATACGCAGATGGCGGCACCTGGGTCCGACGATTTCAAGCCCTCGCACAGCCACAGCTTCGACGCGGGCGCCGCCTGGGCGCTGCTGGCGTTGCAGGCGACGCGGCTCGGCTATCACACCCATGGTATGACCGGCGTCGATTTCGACGCGGCGCGCAAGGAACTGGGCGTACCGGATCGGTTCCGTATCGAGGCGGCGATCGCCATTGGGCGGCAGGCGGACAAGGCGATCCTGCCCGAAACCCTCCAGGCACGCGAGGCGCCCAGCGGCCGCAACCCGGTCGAGCAATTCGCCTTCGCCGGCAATTTCGCGGGCTAACCGGAATCAGGAGCGTCCGGGGCCGATCGGTCGCGGGCGCTCAACCCCTTTCGGGCTGGCCCCGCGTGCCGAAGACGAGGTGCTTCAGCGCGAAATAGTTGATGACCGACACGATCATGATCGCCGACAGGCCGGCCGCATAGGGATTGGCGACGACGCGCGACAGCGCGGCCAGCATCGCCAGCCCCAAAAGATAGTTGGCGGCATAGGACAGGATGAACCGCAGCCGGGCCGGCGCCGCGCCGCGAAAGACATGGCGGCTGTAGCCGACATAGTTGAACATCACCCCCATCACATGCGCGACCAGTTGCGCGACGAACATGTTGAGGCCAAGCCATATCAGCAGCGCATAGGCGCCCAGACCGAAGATCGTGTTGACGATGCCGGTCTGATAATAGCGCCCTATCTCCATCAGGCGCGCACGGGAGACCGGAAAGCCCATATCAGCCGCCGGACCGGAGAAAGCGTCCCATCTCTTCCGCCATATAGTCGAGATGATCGTCGGTCAGGCCGGGGAACAGGCCGAGCCAGAAGGTGTGGGTCGTCGTCAGGTCCGCATTGGTGAGTTCGCCCACGACGCGATAGGTGCGGCCCTTCATATAGGGCTGGCGCAGCAGGTTGCCGCCGAAGAGCAGGCGGGTGCCGATTTTCCGGCTGTTGAGATAGCGGACCAGCGCCTCGCGGTTCACGCCGCTTTCGGGCCGGATGGTGATCGGGAAGCCGAACCAGGATGGCTGGCTGTTGGGCGTCGCCTGCGGCAGGATCAGCACATCCTCATAGTGGCGGAGCCGTTCGGTCAGGCCCGCGAAATTGCGCGCGCGCGCGGCGATGAAGCCGTCGAGATGGTCAAGCTGCGCCAGGCCGACGGCCGCCTGCATGTCGGTGATCTTGAGGTTATAGCCGGCATGGCCATAGGTATATTTATGGTCATAGCCCTCCGGCAGGCCGCCCAGCTTGCGGGCGAAACGCTTGCCGCAGGTGTCGTCCTTGCCCGGCGCGCACCAGCAGTCGCGGCCCCAGTCGCGCATCGATTCGATCACCCGCTTGAGGCGCGGCTTGTCGGTGAACACCGCGCCGCCTTCGCCCATGGTGATATGGTGGGCGGGGTAGAAGCTCAACGTGCCGATATGGCCGAAGGTGCCCACCCCCTGACCATTATAGGTGGCGCCCAGCGCGTCGCAGCAATCCTCGACCACCCAGAGATTATATTTTTCCGCGACGCGCATCACTTCGGCGATGTCGAACGGATTGCCCAGCGTGTGCGCGATCATGATCGCGCGGGTCCGGTCGCTGACCGCCGCCTCGATCATGTCGGGCCTGACGTTATAGGTCGGGATGTCGACGTCGACGAACACCGGCACCAGCCCATATTGCAGCGACGGATTGACCGTGGTGGGGAAGCCGGTGGCGACGGTGATGACCTCGTCGCCGGGCTTGAGCGCTTCGCCGCGGAAATAATGCGAGGTCAGCGTGGACAGCGCGAGCAGATTGGCCGACGACCCCGAATTGGTCGTCAGCGCATGGGCGACGCCGAGGCGCTGGGCCAGTTTCGCCTCGAACGCATCGTTGAACCGGCCGGTCGTCAGCCAGAAGTCGAGCGAGGAATCGACCAGGTTGCGCATGTCGCTTTCGTCATAGACCTTGCCCGACACGGGAACGGGGCTTTCGCCGGGGACGAAGGCTTTGGGCGCGTGGAAGCGCCGCGCATATTCGCCGGTCAGGTCAAGGATGAGCGCGCGAAGCTGGGCCTCGTCGCAATCGTCGGTCAAGGCGGTTGAAACGGAAGCCAGATGTTCGGCGGTCATGAGCATGTCTCCCCCAACAGGGCACGGTCGAGCTGCGCGCGATAGGCATTCAGCTGTGCCAAGGATATGTGCGCGGCATCGCCGCCTTGCGCGACGGCGCGATGCCAGGCGACGATCAGGTCCAGCGCTTCCCGCAAGCGCAGCGCCGGGCGCCAGCCCAGTTCGGTGCGGGCCTTGGAACAGTCGAGCTTCAATATCTTCGCCTCATGCGGCTGGACCTGTTCCTCGCTATACCAGGCCGGGCCGTCCCAGGCGGTGCACAGGCGGTCGGCGATCCAGCTGACGGGCCGGGTATCGTCGTCGGCCGGGCCGAAATTCCAGCCGGTCGCCATCGTCGCATCGCCCTGCGCCAGACGCTGCGCGATCATCAGATAGCCGCCCAGCGCTTCCAGCACATGCTGCCATGGCCGGATGGAGGCGGGCGAGCGGATGAAGGGCGGCTTGCCGGCGATCAGCGCGCGGATGATGTCGGGGATCAGCCGGTCGGCGGCCCAGTCGCCGCCGCCGATGACATTGCCCGCGCGCACCGAGGCGAGCAGCGGTCCCTTGTCGAAGAAGCTGCGGCGATAGGCGGCGATCACCAGTTCGGCCGCGCCCTTGCTGGCGCTGTAGGGATCACGCCCGCCCATCGGGTCGCTTTCACGATAGGGCCAGACCCATTCGCGATTCTCATAGCATTTATCGCTGGTGACGCAGACGATCGCCTTCAGGTCGGTGGCGCGGCGGCAGGCGTCGAGCACATGGGCCGTGCCCTGCACATTGGTGGCGAAGGTTTCGACCGGGCAGTCGTAGGACAGGCGCACCAGAGGCTGGGCGGCGAGGTGAAACAATATGTGCGGCCGGGCCTGCAGGATGGCAGCCTCCACCACGTCCCTGTCGCGAATGTCGCCTTCGATATGGGTGAGGCCATGCTCCACGCCCGCCTGACGGAACAGGCTGACCTCCTCGGCGGGAAGGGAGAAGCCGGTGACGTCCGCGCCCATCTGCGCCAGCCACAGGGCCAGCCAGCTACCCTTGAAGCCGGTATGACCGGTCAGGAAAACCCGGCGTCCCTGCCAGAATGCCGCCTCGACCATGGCCTAGCGCGCGTCCGTCGGCCGGGGACGCGTCGGAGCGGTCGCCGGTCGCCCACGCCCCGCATGGACTTCGCTTACAAGAACGGACGTTCCGATCGCCACTGTGCTGCCCCCGTGCCACCATTGGCGGACGTCGGATTTTTTGAAGGGAGCACAGGTCTGGGTCAACGGCGCGGAAGGGGGATTGTCAGTGCATAAATTCTATAAAATCAACGATTTGAATGGGTAATTTGGGGCTATCCCGAATCGGTAGTTGATATGCGCCGGAAGATGATGGTGCGGGCGCGCATATGCCGACGCTCCCGCACCATGGGTCAGGTCTTGGTCCAGCCGCCGCCGAGCGCCCGGAACAGGTCGACCTGCGCGAAGGCGACGGCGCGGTTGGCGCTGGCGAGGTCGGCGTCGGCCGCCGCCTGGGTGCGCAGCGCGTCGAGCACGGTCAGGAAGTCGATCTGCCCTTCGCGCTGGCGGGCGGTGCTGATCCGCGCGGCGCGGGCGGCCTCGTCCCGCGCGGTTTGCAGCGACGCGCGGCGTTGCAGCGCGTTGGCATAGGCGGAGAGAGCGGTTTCGGTTTCCTCCAGCGCGCGCAGCACCGTGCCGTCGAAGGTCGCCAGCGCCGCGTCGCCATCGGCACGGGCGGCGGCGATGCGGGCGCGGTTCGCCTCCTGATTGGGGAAGGCCCAGCTGATGAGCGGTCCCAGCAGCCAGTTGAGCGGCCCGCCGCCGAAAAGATTGCCGCCGCCGACCGCGGTAGTGCCGATCGATCCGCCGAGCGTGATGCGGGGATAGAGGGCGGCGGTCGCCACCCCGATCCGCGCCGTGTCGGCCGCGAGCCGCTGTTCGGCGGCGCGCACGTCGGGACGACGGGCGAGCAGCGCCTGACCGTCGCCCACGGGGATGGGCTGGGTGAGGTCGGGCGTCGTCTTTGCCTCGCGCACGGTTGCGGGCAGATCCTGCGGGGTGCGGCCGGTGAGGGTGGCGAGGCGGAACAGGGCCGCGTTGCGATCCGCCACCAGCGAGGGGATGAGCGCCTGCTGCTGGTCGCGCAGGCTGGTGATGCGGATCACGTCGAGCCGGTCGGACCGGCCGACGTCGAAGCGCGCCTGTGAAATGCGGAGCGACTGGTCGAGCAGGTCGACCGTCTGCTGCGCGACCGCGATGCGCTGGGCCGAGGCGGTGGCGTCGACATAGGCGCGCACCGTGTCGGCGACGACGGCGACGCGCACCGCGTCGGCATCGCCCGCCGCCGCGCCGACATCGCCGCGTGCGGCCTCTATGCTGCGCTTCACCCGGCCGAACAGATCGACCTCATAGGCGACATCCAGACCCATATCGACGGTCCAGTTCTCGCGGTCCATGCCCGGCAGAGTCTGGGCCTGCGACGCGCGGCCGTAGGTCGGCGAGCCGCTGAGCGTCGTGCTGGGCAGCCGGTCGGAGCGGGCGCCGCGCAACTGGGCGCGGGCGCGTTCCAGCCGGGCGACGGCGACGCGGATGTCGGTGTTGGCCGCCAGCGCGTCCTTGACCAGCCCGTCGAGCAGCGGGTCGTTGTAGAGCCGCCACCAATGATCGTCGGCGGGCGACTGGCTGACCGCCGGGGTCGTCGCCCCGATGAAGGGGGCAGCGGCCGTGGTCGGGGTGGCGGGGGCCTTGTAATCAGGCCCGGCGGCGCAGGCCGTGAGGGCGCTGGCGCCGAGCAACAAAGCGATGAAGTTCCTTGTCATGGCTCTATTCCTTATTCGGCCGGCTGCAACGCAGGCTCGGCCTCTTCGCGCCGGCGGCGGGCGAAGCGATCGCCCAGCGCGCGGCACACGACATAGAAGGTGGGGGTGAAGAGCAGGCCGAACGCCGTCACGCCGGTCATGCCGAAGAAGACCGCCGTGCCCAGCGCCTGCCGCAGCTCCGCGCCGGCCCCGGTCGCGATCACCAGTGGCACCGCACCCAGGATGAAGGCGAAGCTGGTCATCAGGATCGGGCGCAGGCGGGTCTGAGCGGCCTGAACGGCGGCCTCGACCGGCGAGAGTCCCTGTTCCTCTTCCGCCTGCTTGGCGAATTCGACCACCAATATGGCGTTCTTCGCGGCAAGGGCGATCAGCACGACCAGACCGATCTGCGTCAGAATGTTGTTGTCCATTCCGCGCAGGTTCACGCCCAGCATGGCCGCGAACAGGCACATCGGCACGATCAGGATGATCGACAGCGGCAAGGTCAGGCTTTCATATTGCGCCGCCAGCACCAGGAAGACGAAGAACACCGCCATGCCGAAGACGAGGCCAGCAGTATTGCCGGCGATCTTCTGCTGATAGGCGACGCCCGTCCATTCGCTGCCATAGCCGGCAGGCGCGGCTTCGGCGAGCTTCTCCATGGTGGTCAGCGACTGGCCAGAGGAATAGCCCGGCGCCGTGTCGCCGTCGATCTCCACCGCCGGCAGCAGGTTGTAGCGGACCACGCGATAGGGACCGGTCTTGTCCTTGAAGGTGGAGACGGAGCCGATCGGCACCATCTGGCCGCTGTTCGACCGGGTCTTCAGGTTCGCGATGTCCGCCACCGTGCCGCGATGATCGGCATCGGCTTGCGCGGTCACGCGATAGGTGCGGCCCAGCAGGTTGAAGTCGTTGACGAAGGCCGACCCCAGATAGACCTGCATCGCTTCGAAGATGCGTTCGGGTGGCACGCCCAGCAGGTCGGCCTTGCGCCGGTCGACGTCCGCATAGACGCGGGGTGTGCCGACATCGAACAGGGTATAGACCATGGCGAGGCTGGGGGACTGGTTCGCCTTGGCGATCATCTCCTGCGCGACCTTGTTGAGTTCGGCATAACCGCGATCCTCGCGATCCTCCAGCATCATGCGATAGCCGCCGGCCGAGCCGATGCCCTGGATGAGCGGCGGCGGGACGAGCAGGATGCGCGCCTTGTCATAGCCGGCGACGGCCTTGTTCGCCTGTTCCATGATGCCGGCATAGGTCGCGCCTTCCTCCTTGCGTTCGGCAAAGCTCTTGAAGGGGAAGTAGATCGCCGCGCTGTTGGGCGCCTGCGTCTGCGAGGGGCCGTGGAAGCCGGCGAACATCACCGCGCCGCGCAGTCCCTTGATCGGCAGGATCTTCTCCGCCACTTCGCGCGTCACCTTGTCGGTGCGTTCGAGCGAGGCGCCGGAAGGAAGCTGCACCACCGCCAGGAAATAGCCCTGGTCCTGGGCCGGGATGAAGCCGCCGGGCGTCACCCAGAAGAGGGCGATGGTGGCGGCGATCAGGCCGGAATAGGTCAGCAGCATCTTCTTGGGACGGGCGACAAGGAAGCGGGTGAGGCGGCCATAGCCCGCGCTCATCCGGTCGAAGCCGGTGTTGAACGCATCGACGGCCACGCCCAGCTTCTGCCGCCAGAGCGGATCGCCGCTGCGGTCGCGCGGACCATGTTTTTCCTTCAGCAGCAGGGCGGCGGCGGCCGGCGACAAGGTGAGCGACAGGATCAGCGAGATGATCGTCGCGGTCGAGATGGTGACGGCGAACTGCTGATAGAAGGCGCCGGAAATGCCGGTGATGAACAGCGTCGGCACGAACACCGCGCACAGCACCAGCACGATCGCGACAAGGGCGGTCGACACTTCGTCCATCGACGTGCGGGCCGCCTCCAGCGGCGACATGCCATTTTCGATATTGCGCTCGACATTCTCGACCACGACGATGGCGTCGTCGACGACGATGCCGATGGCGAGGACCAGGCCGAAGAGCGACAGGTTGTTGAGCGAATAGCCAAGGCCCGCCAGGATCGTCGCCGTGCCGATCAGCGACACGGGGATGGCGATGATCGGGATGATCGCCGCGCGCCAGTTCTGGAGGAAGACCAGGATGACGAGCACGACCAGCAGTACCGCCTCGATCAGCGTGTGATAGACGGCGTCGATCGACTGGCTGATGAATTCGGTCGGGTTGTAGATGACGCTATATTCCAGCCCCTTGGGGAAGCGCTTGGAAAGCTGGTCCATCTCCGCCTTCACCTTCTCCGCCGCGTCGAGCGCGTTGGAGCCGGGACGCTGCATCACCGCGATGACGACGGTGGGCTTGTTCGACAGATAGGTGTTGATGCCATAATCCTGCGCGCCCAGTTCGACGCGCGCGACATCGCTGACGCGGACCTGATGGCCGGTGGCGTCGGTGCGGATGACGATATTGGCGAATTGCTGCGGTTCGGTCAGGCGGCCCTGCATCTCGACGCCGAGCTGGAAGGCTTCGCCGCGGTCATAGGGGGGCTGGCCGATCGAGCCGGCCGACACCTGGACATTCTGGGCGCGCAGCGCCGAGACGATCTCGCCCGCGGTCAGGTCCAGCGCGGCGGCGCGGTCGGGGTCGATCCAGATGCGCATCGCATAGTCGCGCGACCCGAAAAGCTGCACATCGCCCACGCCGTCGAGCCGGGCAAGCCGGTCGCGCACCTGCGTCAGTGCATAGTTGGACAGATAATTGCGATCGAACGTGCCGTCGGGCGATTGCAGGTTCACGACCATCAGGAATTCGGGCGTGGTCTTGCGGGTGACGACGCCCAGCCGCTGCACCTCTTCGGGCAGGCGCGGGATGGCGACGGCGACGCGGTTCTGCACCAGCACCTGCGCGGCATCGAGGTCGGTGCCGATCTTGAAGGTGACGGTGATGACGACCTTGCCGTCGCCGGTCGACTGGCTGCTCTGATAGAGCATGTCGTCGACGCCGTTGATTTCCTGTTCGATCGGCGCGGCCACGGTCGATGCGACCGTTTCCGCCGAAGCGCCGGGATATTGGGCGGACACCGTGACCGTGGGGGGCACGATGTCGGGATATTGGGACACCGGCAGGCCGACGAAGGCAAGCGCGCCGACCACGGTGATGACCACCGCGATGACGGCGGCGAAGATCGGCCGGTCGATGAAGAAACGGGAGAAACGCATCGGATCGTCCTTTGCGAAAGGCGAAAGGGAGACCGCGCAATCCGGCGGGTGCCGGATCACGGGCTTGGGAATGTCTTGGGCTGACCCCTCCCGTGTGAAGGGAGGGGCCTATATAAGTTACCGCGCGAAGGTCGCCTGCGCCGCCACCGGCGCGGCGCTGTCGACCGGCGTGACCGGCGCGGGCGTCGGAGTGATGCGCGTTGGCCGCACCGCCACCTTGGCGCCGGGCATGGCCGCCTGGATGTTGGACACGATCACCCGGTCCTGCGCGCCAAGGCCCGAGCGGATGATCCGCAGACCGTCGACGATCGGGCCAAGCTCGACCGGCTTCACCGCGACATTGTCATCCTTGCCCACCACCAGCACGGTCTTGCGCGCCTGGTCGGACTGGATCGCCTCGTCGGGAACCAGCAGGGCATTGGCCTTGCCGCCATTGGCAAGCCGCATATTGCCGAACAGGCCGGGGGTCAGGAAATTGCCCGGATTATCGAACACGGCGCGGATGCGGATCGTGCCCGACCGGGGATCGAGGCCGTTGTCGGTGAAGTCGAGCTTGCCCTTCCACCGATAATCGGCCTCATCCTGCAAGCGGACCTCGACCGCGCCGCCCGCTTCCTTGTCGCGCTGCGACTTCAAATAGAGCGCCTCGGAGGCGTCGAAGTTGAAATAGATGGGGTCGAGCTTGTTGACCGTGGTCAGCAGGGTCGCGCCGGTGCCCTCCGCGCCGGCCACGAGGTTGCCGATGTCGACGCGGCGGTCGGAGACGCGGCCCGAAATGGGGGCACGGACCTGCGTGAACTCGACGTCGAGCGCCCGCTGCCGTTCACGCGCCTGCGCGCCGGCGAGCGCGGCCTGCGCCGCCTGGAGACGGGAGCGCAGCGAGTCCACTTCGCTGGCCGACACGGCCTCGTCGCCGTTCAGCCGCTGGACGCGGGCATAGTCATTCTGCGCCAGCAGCAGCGCGCTGCGGGCCGATGCGCTGCTCGCCCGCGCCTCGGCCAGCGCCGCCAGGAAGGGGCGCTGGTCGATGGTGAAGAGCAATTGGCCCTGACGGACGAAATCGCCGTCGCGGAAATGGATGGCGGTCACGGCGCCCGACACGCGCGGGCGGATTTCCACCGTTTGGCTGGGGGCGAAGCGGCCGACATAATCGTCCCATTGCGTCACGCTGCGGGCGAGCGGCGCGGAGACGCCGACCGCCGCCAGCGGGGCGGCCGAAGCCTGGGCCTGGGGCTGATCGAGCAGCTTCCAGCCCGCGCCAAGGATGGCGATGGCGGCGACGGCGGCGATCCCGCCATGGCGGCGGGACCATCGCCGCTTCGGCTGTGTGCCGGCGTCCGCATATTCGGCGTCGGCGGTGATTTTTGTATGCTGATTCATGCGAAACTCCGGCGTCCGCGAGCCAAGCGGCCCGCGCTGATGGTGGCGAGCAGAAGCTCGAGTTGTGCGGTGGAAAAACCCGCCGCGCGGAAGGCGGCGAGGCCGGACAGCGAAACGGCATAGCCCTTGTGCCAGGCCTCGACGGCCAGGCGGCGCAGCGCCTCCAGCCGGTCGCTGGCCAGGGTCAGGTTGGTTTCCTCGCCGAAAATCCAGCGGCGCAGGCGGGCGAAGCGGCCCGGGCCTTGAAGCGAGCGCAGCCCGTCGGTGCGCGCGAGCGCGACGATCTGCCATTCCTCCGTGGAAAATTCGGTCGGTTCAGCCGAGCGAACGACGGTCTGGGCGATGCCCGCGCCGACGGCCATCTGCGGGCCGGCCAGCGGTTGTGCGAAATCAAGGAACGCCATGGCTATTTCCCTTTCCCAATTGAAGAGGACGCGTCTCTACGCCCGGAATCGCGCCGTCGCGTCCCGCGCCTTGCGCCCGAAATTTGCGCGAACGATCCTGTCCGCTCGCGCCGGTGGACGCGTCAGCGAAAAGATCGAAAAATATGGATCAGGATGCTCCCGTCGCCGGGAAGCCATCCTTTACGCCGCTGTCAGCAACAGCGCCTGTATTTGAGATGATGCCGCATGATGACCTCCCTGGGAGATGTTCCCAGCAGTTCTATACTGAGCGGTATATATTAACGCGACCTTGCTGGTCAACCCTTATTTTATACCGGCAGGTATTTTATTCGCGGTGCAGCATTTTCAAGGGGGTGGACGGTACGATGGCGAAATAATTTTCGCCGGCAGCGTCGAAGGGGAGGCCAGGTTGCGTCAGCGACCTGGCCACATGGACAGGGTGGTTTCGATCAGCGTTTCGAGCCGGTCGACCGGCACGCCGGCGCCCGCCTGCACCGCCATGCCCTGCGTGACGGTGGACAGGTAGCAGGCCAGCGCCTGCGGTTCGATATGATCGGGCAGGTCGCCTTCGTCCCGCGCCCGTTCGAACCGTTCGACCAGCGCGCGGTCGGAGGAGGCGCGGCGGGCGATCACCTCGTCGCGGATACATTCGGAATGGGCGGTGCCGCCGACCGAACTGATAACGCCCAGACATCCCTTGGGATCGGTGCTGTTGGTCTGGATCGCCAGCGACCCGCGCAGCAGCCGTTCGGCCACCGCCTTGGACGTGGGCGCATCCAGCGCCGACTGGACATAGCAGAGCTTGTCGCGCTCATAGAGGTCGAGCGCCTTGCGGAACAGGGCTTCCTTATTACCGAAACAGGCGTAGAGGCTGGGTTTGGTGATGCCCATCGCCTCGGTCAGCTCGGCCAAGGACGCGCCCTCATAGCCGCGCCGCCAGAAGACTTCGAGCGCCGCCGCCAGCGCTTCTTCGGGATCGAATTCCCGGGGACGGCCTCTCCCGCTATGTGTCGCTATTTCCATACCGATCGGTATATAGTGTGGATGCGCCGAGAGTCCAGTGCTGCTGTTCAGCATGGCGGGACAGCGCCGCGCGCCGGTCGAGGTCGTGCCGTCGCCGCTCGATCCGACGAATCCCCGCTATAATCCGGCCACCGGTTCGGCGCCGGGCTGATTTCGATCGAACAGCTTCATATCATTACACCGTGGACGAGCCGCTCACAGGCCGCTATTTCCAGCCGTTCCATAATCAGGAGCTTAAATCCTCATGAACAACACCGATCTTGCCGAAGCGGTCGCCGCATCCCACGACATCAGCAAGGCTGAAGCGCGCAAGCTGGTCGACAGCGTGGTGGGCGCCATCGCCGACGCTGCCGCCAAGGGTGACGAAGTGTCGCTCAACGGCTTTGGCAAGTTCAAGGTCAAGGACAGCCCGGCGCGCCAGGGCCGCAACCCCGCCACCGGCGCCGTGATCGAGATCGCCGCCTCGAAGAAGCTGACCTTCACCCCCGCCAAGGCGGTCAAGGACCGGCTGAACGGCTGATCCGGGAGGCTGTCGCTTCCCATGAATTTCGATGACCAGATCCATCGCTATTTCGGCACCACCAATCTTGACGCGGTGACGCCGGAGGCGATGGCTGCGGGCATCGAGCGGATGCGCGTCGACCTTGGTCTGGAAACCAACCAAGGTCGGCGCTTCGCGCTCTGGTCCCTCCTGTTCCTCCTCGATGCGGCACCGGACATCGAAACGACCTTCGACGATCCGGCCGACCGCGACGCCGCGCGCGATTTCATGGACATGATCGAAAAGGGACCGGCGGAGGATTAGGGTATCGCGCGCACCGCAAGCCCCATGCTCGACGGGCCGGTCTGAACCGTCCCCTCCCCCCCGACATTCACAGTCCGAATTTCATCCGCGCGGTCATGAATAGCCGCCAATCTTCCCCCATGCCGGGATAAGGGGATTTGAGGGCGCGCGCCGCGCCGAAATCCACGCCCAGCCTGTCCGCGAGCTGAAGCCGTGCGCCTATCCCTGCGGACGCAAGGCGATAGGTCACGCCCGTAAACGGATCACGGCGCTTGTAATGCACCGACGCGGTGTCCACGAAAGCGAACAGTTCCTGTGTCGTGAGCGCGGCGATGGCTTTCGGCAGCCAAGCCACTTCAACGCCCGCCGCCCAGCCGTCGTCGCCGTTGATCAGCCCATTGGTGAAGGCGCGGCCAAAATCGCCGCCGCCCGCCGATATCTGCTCGACCAGAGGCAGGCGCGCGGTCGTGAGTTGGGCCGTCGCCTTCATGCGGACGGCCAGATGGGAACCGACCATGTGGTGCGTGGACAGGCGTCCGTTGATCTTGGTGAAATCGACCTTGCCCAGCCCCTCGCTGGCGCGCGCTCCGGCGATCGCAATCCCCTGGGATAGGCCCAGTTCCGCCTTGAGTTCATGGTTGTCCGCCGTTTCGCTATATCGAAGCGACAGGCGAACGGCCCTCGTCCGGTCATCGGTCAGCCGATAGATCAGGATTGCATTGTCCAGATTCATGAAGTCGAAGGCCAGGCTGGCCTGGATCGACCGTCCGAAGCGTTGCAGCAGCGGACGGGAAAGCAGCAGGCCGCCCTGCCATCCCTTGCCGCGCACCAGATCGTAGAAGACCTTCGATCGAAGATAGGCCGCCTGGACGGTCAGGCGCGTCCCTTCGCGATCCAGGGCCATGCCATGGCTGATCGCGACATATTGACTGCGCTCGAAACGGGTCGCGCTGGTTGCGTAAAGGCGTGTTTCATCTCCGGCCGCAAAGAGCCCGGATAATTGCAAATTCGCCTCCAGCGTATCGGCCCCGACCAGGTCGCCGCCATAATTATTATAGCCGACGATCAGCGCAGGGCGCTGACGGGCGGCCGTGCCGCATTGCCATATATGGAGCACATGCGCTTCGCGGAGGGCTGGAAGGCGGCGAGGCGTGCCCGCCGCCGACCTTTTTACTTGGGCAACGCGCCGTTCAGCTTCCCGTCGAGCGGAGATGTCAGGCCCAGATAAATTGGTCCGTTGCTGGTCTTGACGGACAGCCCGACCGTCTTGTCGGGGCCCAGCACGCGCAGGCTGATCGGTGTTTTGTTGTTGTTCGGGCTGAGGACGCCCACACCGATGGCGGAATCGGCATTGCCGGTCAGAGGGGCGCCGTTTCCGACCGAGATTTTCACCGGAAGATTCTGGAGCAGCGTCTGCGCCGACGCAGCGCCGGGCGCGGCCATCATGGTTGCGGATACGGAAAGGAGAAATGTCTTAGCGAGCATGTTCTATTATTCGTCGATCGGCATCGATCCGAACGGCATCCCGATGTTGACGGGGGCCGACAGCTTCGGGCGGGTCGTGCCTGCGTGACGAAGGGATGCGCGGCATCGACATAATGGGGAATGATCCCAACGGCTGTTGGCGCCCGGCGCGGCGGGCTATAAAAATCGGACATCAAAATGCCCGGATCGCCGACAAGATCGGGCGCAGCAATCCCCATGGCCTGCAACCGCCGCCGCGTCAGATGGCCACGCACGGCGACCAGCCTGGCAGGCGGCGTTTGCAGCTTTATCTCCGCCGAGATCAAGCCCGAACCCCAGATGACCGAATGGGCGTCAGCCCAGTGAAGGATCGACCCGATGGCGATCAGATTGGCATGATCCAGCGCGGCCTGCCCCACCGTTTCGACATCGTCGGAAAGCAGGCGGGACAGAATATAGCTGCTCGCTACGTCGCCCGCGTTGGCGAATTTGGTGAACTGCTTGAGATAGATAGGCAAATCTACATCCTCAGCTTTGGTGCTCGCGCGGATAGCGAAGTCGAAACGCCTCGGTGAAGTCGCGTACGGCTTCGCCTCCCGCCGCTGGCCTGGTGTCGTCGGCCGTCCTACACCCGATCCGCCTGCACCACCGCGTCGAGCGCGCGCAGGGCGGAAAGGATGCGGTTCAGATGCTGGGCGTCGGCCACTTCCAGATCGATGATGTCCGTGTGGAAGGGGCCTTCGCGGTTCACCAGTTGCAGGTTCAGGATGTTCGCCTTGGTCGCGCCGAACACGTTGGCGACCGCGGCGAGCGCGCCCGGCTGGTTCTTGACGATCACCTGAAGCCGTGCGGTGCCGCCCTTGGACTTGCTGTCCCAGGCGAGGTCGACCCAGTCATCGTCCTGGTCGACCTCCAGCGAGCGGCAGTCGATCGTATGCACCTCGATCGGCTCTCCGGTGCGGCGCACCCCGACGATGCGGTCGCCCGGCACCGGATGGCAGCAGTCGGACAGATTATAGGCGATGCCCGGCGTCAGCCCCCGGATCGAGACGGGCTGATGCTGGCGCGGATGGGCTTCCTCCATCCCCTCGGCGGTGGTGGAGCCGGGGATCAGCGCCTCCATCACTTCGGCGTCGAGCACGCGATGGGTGGCGATCGCGACCATCAGCGAGGCGCGATCCTCCAGCTTCAGCCGCTTGAGCGCGGCGGTCAGCGCCTTGTCGCCCAGTTCCTTGGCAAGATCGGGAGAGAAGCGGCCGATAATCTCCTCATAGAGTTTCTCGCCCAGCGCGACCTCCTCGCCGCGCTGCTTCTGGCGGATGAAGCGGCGGATGGCGGCGCGCGCCTTGCCGGTGATGGCGAAGGTCAGCCAGCCGGGCTGCGGCTCCTGCCCCACCGACTTCAATATCTCCACCTGATCGCCATTTTCGAGGCTGGTGCGCAGCGGCACGACCCGGCCGTTGACCTTCGCCCCGACGGTCTGGTTGCCGAGCGAGGTGTGGACCGCATAGGCGAAGTCGACCGGCGTCGACCCCTTGGGCAACTGATGTAGTTCGCCCTTGGGCGTGAAGGCGAAGATCCGATCCTGATACATCGCCATGCGGGTATGTTCGAGCAGTTCGTCGGCGTCCTGGCTCTGTTCCAGAATTTCGACCAGGTCGCGCAGCCAGGCGGCATGATGGTCGGCCGCGTCGCCCTTCTGCTTATAGGCCCAGTGCGCCGCCAGCCCCAGTTCCGCGTCGCTGTGCATCTCGCGGCTGCGGATCTGCACCTCGATGCGGGCATTGTCCTGATGGATGACGGTGGTGTGCAGCGACTGGTAGCCGTTGCGCTTGGGCGTCGAGATATAATCCTTGAAGCGGCCGGGGACCATCTTGAAGGTCTGGTGGATGATGCCGAGTGCGCGGTAGCAATCCTCCGTCGTGTCGGTGATGACGCGGAACGCCATGACGTCGGTCAGCTGCTCGAAGCTGATATGGCGCTCCTGCATCTTCTTCCAGATGGAATAGGGATGCTTCTCACGGCCGGAAACGGTCACGGACAGGCCCTTGCCGCCCAGCAGCAATTGCAGTTCCGCGCCGATCCGGTCGACCTTGTCATGGCCGCCTTCCTTCAGCTGCTCCAGCCGCTTGGTGATGCTGTCATAGGCGTCCGGCTCGATCTCGCGGAAGGCGAGCAACTGCATCTCGCGCATGAAGTCGTACATGCCGATCCGCTCCGCGAGCGGGGCATAGATGTCCATCGTCTCCCTCGCGATGCGGCGGCGCTTGTCCGGGTTCTTGATGAAATGGAGCGTGCGCATATTGTGCAGCCGGTCGGCCAGCTTCACCAGCAGCACGCGGATATCGTCCGACATGGCGAGCAGGAATTTGCGGAGATTTTCCGCCGCCCGCTCATTTTCGGACATCGCCTCGATCTTGGACAGCTTGGTGACGCCGTCGACCATGCGCGCGACATCCTTGCCGAATGCGCTCTCTATCTCGTCATAGGTGACGAGCGTGTCCTCGATCGTGTCGTGCAGCAAGGCGGTGACGATGGTCTGGTCGTCCAGGTTAAAATCGGTCAATATGCCCGCAACTTCAATGGGATGGCTGAAATAGGGGTCGCCGCTGGCGCGCTTCTGGCTGCCATGTTTCTGGACCGAAAAGACATAGGCGCGGTTGATCATCGCCTCGTCCGCGGCAGGATCATAGCGTTTCACGCGTTCGACAAGTTCATATTGACGTAGCATCGTTGCTCGATTGTGTTGGAACCCCCTTGTCGTGCAACAAAAAAATCCCATCTTAAGCGAATAAGGCGGCACTTTTGCAACAGCCGCCGCTTTGCGCTATGCGTTAGACCCATGAAACATAATCTTGCCCAGGATCTGGAACAATGTGCGTTGCCGAGCGCGCTGGAGATGATGGGCGAACGCTGGTCCTTCCTGATCCTGCGGGGCGCTCTGTCGGGCATCCGCCATTTCGAGGAATTTCAGTCCACCCTCGGCATCGCCCGTAACATTCTTGCCAACCGGCTCGCCCGGCTGGTGGAAAATGGCATATTGGTGCGCCAACCGATGCAGTGCGACCGCAGGAAGGTCGAATATCGCCTGACCGAAAAGGGGCAGGGTCTGGCCCCGGCCATGATCGCGCTGCGCCAGTGGGGCGAGCGCTGGGGTTGCGGCACGCCCGCCTGTCAGGTGCTGGCCGACAAGCGCGATGGCTTGCCCATCCGGCCGATCGCCATCCAGGCGCATGACGGACGCACGCTGGAACTGGGCGATCTGGTCTGGCTGTGCACCGATGAAGTGACGCCGATGGCGGAAGAGCCGGCGGCGGCTGCCTGACCCGGCTTCACCCCGGCGCGGAAAGTCTCTAGGCTTAGGGGCAATGTCTGCTTCTCGCATCCAGCCTCAGCCCTTTTTCGCTGACAAGAACCGCGCCTTCTGGAACCTGCAATCGCTGGGGTGGGCCGGCGCCTTCCTGCTGCGCGGTTCTTCCACCATCGCCAACGGGCAGTCCTTTTCCAGCCTGATCCCGGTGCTGATCTCCACCGTCACCGGCTATTCGGTGACGTTGCTGATCGCGGTCGTCTTCCGCTTCCTCCAGAAACAGCGGCCGATCGTCACCTGGGGCGTGTCGATCGTGACGGTCGTGCTGGCGGCGGGGCTAGTCGCCTTCATCGACGCCTGGGTCTTCTCGACCCAGAATAGGGGTAGCGAGACGGCGGGGCTTCAACTGTTCCTGGGCGCCTTCTACCTGTCGATGACGCTGATCGGCGCCTGGTCGGCGCTCTATTACGCCATCAACTTCTACCTGACGGTCGAGGAGCAGGCGGACCAGCTGCTGCGGCTGGAAAATCAGGCGTCGAGCGCGCAGCTCGCCATGCTGCGCTATCAGCTCAATCCGCATTTCCTGTTCAACACGCTCAACAGCATCTCGACCCTGGTGCTGCTCAAGCAGACCGACCGGGCCAATGCGATGCTGTCGCGCCTTTCCTCCTTCCTGCGCTATACTTTGATCAACGAGCCGACCGCGCAGGTGACGATCGAGCAGGAGGTGGAGACGCTGAAACTCTATCTGGAGATCGAGAAGATGCGGTTCGAGGATCGGCTGCGCCCGGTGTTCACCGTCGATCCCCTGGTGGCCCATGCGCGGCTCCCTTCGCTGCTGCTCCAGCCTTTAGTCGAAAATGCGATCAAATATGCGGTGACGCCCAAGGAGGAGGGCGCGGAGATTTCGGTCATAGCGCAGCCTGCCGGTGAAAATGTTCGGATCGTCGTATCGGACACCGGGCCGGGATTGATCGATGGCGCGATGAAACCGCACATTCCTATGAGCGAGGGGACGGGCGTCGGCCTGCCGAACATCCGGGACCGGTTAATTCAGGCCTTCGGGGAACGACAGAGCTTCGAAACGCGTTCCACGCCAGGCGGTTTTTCGGTCATCATCGAAATTCCGCTTAACATGGATGAAACATCGAAAGTGGCCGCATGACCATCAGAACAATCCTCGTCGACGACGAAAGCCTGGCTATTCAAGGCCTTCAGCTGCGTCTGCAAGCGCATGAGGATGTCGAAATCATCGAAACCTGCACCAATGGCCGCGAAGCCATCCGTGCCATCAAGACGCATAAACCCGACCTTGTGTTCCTCGACATTCAAATGCCCGGCTTCGACGGCTTTTCCGTCGTCCAGGGGATGATGGAGGTGGAGCCGCCGCTGTTCATCTTCGTGACCGCCTATAGCGACCATGCGATCCGCGCGTTCGAGGCGCAGGCGGTCGATTATCTGATGAAGCCGGTGGAGGAAGGCCGGCTGGCCGACGCGCTCGACCGGGTGCGTCAGCGCCTGAGCGAAAAGCGGCAGGTGCAGGAAGCCGAGAAGCTGCGCGAGGTTCTGGCCGAGGTCGCGCCCCAGGCGATGAGCGACTTCGTCGCCGATGACGACGCGCCGGCGTCCAACCGTTTCGAGAAGCTGATCAACATCAAGGATCGCGGGCAGATTTTCCGCGTTGACGTCGATTCGATCGAGCGGATCGACGCGGCGGGCGACTATATGTGCATCTATACCGCCGACAATAGCCTGATCCTGCGCGAGACGATGAAGGATCTGGAAAAGCGGCTCGACCCGCGCAATTTCCAGCGCGTGCATCGCTCGACCATCGTCAATCTCAGCCAGGTGCGGCAGGTAAAGCCGCACACCAATGGCGAATGTTTCCTGGTGCTGGAATCGGGCGCGCAGGTGAAGGTCAGCCGTTCCTATCGCGACGTCGTGGCGCGCTTCGTCCACTGATCCGGCCATAAGGGGAAGGGGCGGCGATGTTGCAGTTTTTCGGGCATCCCTTCTCCTCCTACTGCCAGAAGGCGCTGATCGCTCTTTACGAAAATGACATTCCCTTCGCCTTCCGCATGATCGATCCCGATCATGCGGACAATGGCGCACGGCTGGCGCAGCTCTGGCCGATCGGCAAATTCCCGGTGCTGGAGGATGCGGGGCGGGCGGTGTTCGAGGCGAGCATCATCGTCGAATATCTCCAGATTCATCATCGCGGGCCGGTGCGGCTGGTCCCGGATGATCCGGCGGTCGCGCTGGAGGTGCGGCTGCTCGACCGCTTCTTCGACAATCATGTGGCGACGCCGCAGGGCAAGCTGGTGTTCGACGCGCTGCGGCCGGAGGGGCAGAAGGATCCTGCCGGCGTCGCGGATGCGCGCGCGGCATTGGACAAGGCCTATATCTGGCTCGACGCGCATATGGCGGGACGGACATGGGCGGCGGGCGATGCGTTCAGCCTGGCCGACTGCGCCGCCGCGCCGCATCTTTTCTACGCCCACTGGTCGCATCCGGTCCCGGCGGAGCATGGCCAAGTCCACGCCTATCGCCGGCGCCTTCTGGAGCGACCGTCCTTCGCCCGCGCGGTGGAGGAAGCGCGGCCCTGGCGGCCCTATTTCCCGCTGGGCGGAACGCCGGGGGATTGAAGGGATATTTTTTTGGAGGGGACTGTCTTCGACCAGGAGCGGACATAAGATCCTCCCCTGTAAGGCGAGGGGGACCACGAAGTGGTGGAGGGGTGTCACCCTCACGATAGCGGGACACCCCTCCATCAGGCGCTATGCGCCTGCCACCTCCCCTTACAGGGGAGGATAAAAGTGGTCATTCCGTCATCCACCCCACATCAGTCATGCCTTGATGCAAATCCGCTCCACAAGGACCGACGACCGCTCATCCCTTGGCAGCCACCACCACCGCATGGCCCTCCGGCTCGTCCTTCATCCCCGCCGCGACCTTTTCCGCCGCCGCCATGACGCGCAGCACATTCTCGCCCACGAGCTTGGCGATGTCGGCGTCGCTCCAGCCCCGGCGCATCAGTTCGGCGAGCAAGGCGGGATAGGTTTCGACGCCGCTCAACCCCTGGGGCAGGTCGCCCACGCCGTCGAAATCGCTGCCGATGCCGACATGGTCGACGCCCGCGATCTTGACGATATGGTCTATATGGTCGGCGACCTGGCCGATCGTCGTCACCGGTTCCGGGTGCGCCTTTTCCCAGTCGGCCAGCGCTTTCGCCGCCGCCGCCGGGTCGCCGATATGCAGGCCGCCAAAGGGCGGGGCGTTGTTGCGGGTGATTTCGGCGCTGCGATCCGATCCCCAGACGCGGCGCGCCTCCGACACATATTGGGCGGCGAAATTGACCATCACCACGCCGCCATTGGCCGCGACCTGCCGAAGCACGACATCCGACACATTGCGCGACGTGTTGCAGAGCGCGCGGGCGTTGGAGTGGGAGAAGATCACCGGCGCCTTCGTCACGCGCAGCGCGTCGAGCATCGTCGCCTCGCTCACATGGCTGAGGTCGACCAGCATCCCCAGGCGGTTGAGTTCATGCACCACCGCCTCGCCGAAGGGGGTGAGGCCGTCATGCTGCGGATTGTCGGTCGCGCTGTCGGCCCAGGCGATGGTGCGGCTGTGGGTCAGCGTCAGATAGGAGGCGCCAAGTTCGCGATAGGCGCGCAGCACGGCCAGGCTGCCGTCGATCTGGCCGCCGCCCTCGACGCCGATCAGCGATCCGATCCGCCCGGCCTTGTGCGCGGCGCGCATGTCGGCGGCGGTGCGGGCGAGCCGGAAATGCTGCGGATAGCGGGCGGCGAGGCTATGGACCATGCCGATCTGGTCGAGCGTGTCCTTGACCTGCTGGACCTGCGGCAGGTCGGCCGACACCCAGACCGACCAGAATTGCCCGCCGACGCCGCCGGTGTGGAGGCGGGTGATGTCGGTATGATATTGCGCCGGGTCGAGATGGGTCAGGTCCATCGTCCAGCGGGCGTCCTTCGCCTTTTCCGCCAGCGCCTCGGGCCAGTCATTATGGCCGTCGATCAGCGGCGTCGCCTTCAATATCTTCGCGATCCGGGCGGCATAGGGGCCGGTCGCGGGCGTGTCGGCGGCGAGAGCGGGTGGGGCGGCGAAGAGAAGCGGCAGCAGCGCCAAGCATATGTTTTTCATGGACGATGAAGCTAGGGCAGAGACGGCGCGTGTCAATCTTCCTTGGTCGGCGGAAGCACATAAGCGCCATGCCCGTCCGGCGGGACCAGGTCGGCGTCGCGCACGGTCAATTGCAGCGTCTCGAATGCGGGCGTCGGCACATCCTTCGTCTTCTCGGCCGTCAGCAGGATGACCCCGTCCTTCTCGCTCCAGCGGCCTTCGGCGAACAGGTCGAGCGCGCCCACCACCAGATACCATTGAAAACGGCCGTCGGGCCGGAGCAGCAGCTCCGATCCCGTCTCCATCACCCCTTGCAGATAATAATGGCCGCTGCGGTCGGGCCGGGAATCGGACCGGGCAAAAGCGGGAATGGCGACGCCCACGACCAGCAGGGCAAGGAACAGATGACGCATGGCCCATCCTATCGCGCGCAGCGATGCGGTCAAAAGCGATTGCGGGGGCTGGCCCTTCTGCTTGGGTCTGCTAATCCTGATGGGGCATGATGATCGACCCGCTGATCCTGTTGCAGGCCTATTCCATCGGCGTCTTCCCCATGTCTGACGATCGCGACGCGCGGGAAGTCTATTGGGTCGAACCCAAATATCGCGCCATTCTTCCGCTCGACGGCTTCCACCTGTCGCATTCGCTGGCGAAGGTCATCCGGCGCGAGCGTTTCCATGTCACCGCCAACCGCGCCTTCGGGGCGATATTGGCGCTCTGCGCGCAGTCGGCGCCGGACCGCCCATCGACCTGGATCAACCATGAGATAGAGCGCGCCTATCGCGATCTCCATGCGCGCGGCTTCGCCCATTCGGTCGAGGTGTGGGAAGGGCAGGAACTGGTCGGCGGCCTCTATGGCGTGGCGCTGGGCGGGGCCTTTTTCGGCGAATCCATGGTGTCGCGCCGCACCGATGCGTCGAAAGTGGCGCTGGCCTGGCTGGTGGCGCGGATGCGCTTTGCCGGCTTCACCCTGCTCGACTGCCAGTTCATGACCGATCATCTCCGCAGCATGGGCGCGATCGAAATCAGCCAGCGCGACTATCTTCAGTTGTTGGGCGCGGCGGTCGGCGGCGTGCCGCTGGGCGTGGGGGCGGACCCGTTGTCGGCCGGCTCGGGCGTCGCCGCCGAACGGGCGTTCGCGCCGCTTGCGGGGGAGGCGTCGCCGGACACCGGTTCGCCCTTGTCGCCCAGCTTCACCGTGTCGGGGCCGGTTTCGGGCCACTCCATCGCGCAGCTCCTGACCCAGACGTCATAGATGGGGTGCTGCACGACATTGCGGTCGGGCCGTTCGCGGAACAGCCAGCCGGAAAAGGCGCGGCGCCATTTGTTGTCGGAACTGGAGCGCACGTCCAACTGTACGAAGGCGCCGGTTTCCTGGACATTCTCCCAGGGCGCGCTGGTTTCGCAGGCCTGGAGGCGGACGATCGCGTCGCCGACGCGCAGCGCCTCGCCCGGATTCATGGTCAGGTCGCGGGTCAGGCCGTTGCGCTTGTTGAGCAGGCCGATGACGGCCGTGCGCTCGGCCATGGGCGTGCCCTGCACAGAAGCGTTGGCACCCGTCTGGATCGGGCTGCCCTCGACCTTCACCGGGCCGGACTGATTCGCGGCCGGCAGGTCATTCTTCCCGCAGCCCGCCAGCGCCAGCGCGCAGGAGAGGACGGGAAGAACATGCAGGATCGGCGGGAAACCCCCCGCCGGACGCCGGGTCATGCCGCGTCGGGGCTCCATGCCTCATAATCGCCGGTCGCCTTCTGGCGCTGGCCGCCCTTTTCGAGCGCGCCCGACGGGCGATAGGCGTTGACGGTGCCGGTCGCGTTGGGGGTGGATTCCTTTTCCCAGATGCGCGGCGGCGGCAGGAAGCTCTCCGGCGCGCCCTCGATCGAATGATGCAGCCAGCCATGCCATTCGGCCGGCACGCGGCTCGAATCATTGGCGCCCTTGTAGATCACCCAGCGGCGGGTCAGGCCATTGGGATCGACGCCGCCCTCATAATAGACATTGCCCTGATGGTCTTCGCCAACCTTGGTGCCCTTGCGGGTCGTGAAGAGCCAGGTGCCGAAGGTGGCGCCATTCCACCAGGTGAAGATGTTAGCCAGGATTCCCATGGGTCCTGCGCTTAGCCGCTGCGAGAGGCGCGGGCAAGGCGTTTTGGGAATGCGCTGTCGTGCATTCCGCCGCACCAGCCCTCTCCCCCACCCGGCCACCCAACGGAAATATCATATGGGTGGCCGGGTGGGGGAGAGGGCTGGTGCGGCAACCAAAAGGCGCTCTTCCGCGCCTTTTGCAAAAGGCCGCTATGGTGCCGGGGCGGGACAGAAATTAAGGTCGGTCGCGACCTTGTCCTGCGGCACGGCGCAGCCGCCCCAGGCGATCCGGTTGCCCTCCTTGATCCCCAGTTCCGCCGCGCGGCCGCCGCGCAGTTCCAGCACCGCCGCCACCGGCACCCCGGCCGACACCGGGATGCGCGAATAAGGTTCGGCATTGGCCTTCAAGAAGGCGATGGTCCCGTCGGCATGGACGAACAGCATGTCGAGCGGGATCAGCGTGTCCTTCATCCAGAAACTGGCGGTGCGCGGCGGGTCCATGGGGAAGAGCATCCCGCTATCGGCCGCCAGTTCCTTGCGGAACATCAGCCCCTTTTCCTGCTCCTGCGGGGTGCGGGCGACCTCCACGTCGAAACGGTGCGCGCCCGTTGCGGTGCGGATGACGAGCGGGAGCGGGGCGGCGGCCTGCGGCTGCGCCTGAGCCTGAGCATTATTGTCGGTGGCGGCCTGTTGGCCCGAACAGGCGGCGAGAAGGAAGAGGGCGAACAAGGGGGCGATGCGGATCATGGCGCCCTGCCTAATGCGATTCGCGCCGCAAGGGGAGGGGCGCCGAACCCGCAAAATGGCCGCGCCCGGCACGGCGCGGCCACTGGGACGCTATTGGCTGATCAGTTGCTGCACCATGGCATGGACCGCCGACAGTTGCGGCCCGCCCTTGGTCTGGAAATTGAGGCCGCTATAGCCCCACCAGTCCCAGCAGCCCTGGGGGTTGAAGGGGATGCTGCTCTTGTCGACCTGCGGATAGAGGATGATGATATTGTTCGTATCCGCCCACTCATTGTAGCCGAGCTTGGCATAGACCGCGTCGCCGACCGTATCCGCGCTCTGTAGGCAGCCGTGGAAGACCACATGCAGGGCGCATTTGGCGGACGTCTTCTGGCAGCTTGCGGGAATATAGACATAGCCCGACGCCGCCATGCCGGTCAGCGCGCTGGCGAAGCGGCTCTGGTCGAAGGCGACCGGCTGGGCCGACAGGCTCTTGGCCTTGGGCTTCAGCGGGCCGTAGATCTGCGTCAATATGGCGCCCGGCTGGTCGTAGAGCGTGCCGTCGACCGTGCATTCGTTGACGAACGGTGCCTGGGTGATGTCGCAGCCATTGCCAAAATCGTCGGAAATGAAGGCATGTCCGGCGGAGGTGCCTTTCACATACTGGATGCTGGCGGCGGGCACCTGCGCGGCGCTGTAGAAATCATGCACGGCGTTCATCACCGATTGCTTGACGGTCGTGTCCTTAGTGCCGCTGAACAGATAGATTTTCTGCCCGGCGATATGGCTGACCGGATCGATCTGGCCGAGCGCGGCAAAGCCGATGGCGGCCTGATAGGAGGCTGCCCCCATGGGCGCGCCCTGCATACAGGTGTAGATGCCGCCGACATTGACATAGGCGCAATTATAGGGGCCGCCCGCGACCACGCCGACGCCGATGGTGCTGGCGGAAAAGGCCACGTCATATTGGATCGCCATGAAGGCGCCCGATGACAGGCCCGAAATGGAGATTTTGGCGGGATCGGCGCCCAGCGCGGGCAATTTGTCGCCAGCGGCGGACGCCGTGATCGGGGTCAGGATAAGCAAAAACGGAAGTAACGATCTGATTAGTCGGCCAATACGCATGATTGCCTCCTAAAGCGAACCTGTCACGGTCGCATTGAAATCCGAATCGCCTTTCATTTCCTCTCGATTATTATTTCGATATCGATAGCATTTTTCGCGAACGCGGCAAGAATATTAGGATAGTAACGGAAAGATTGTTCGATAGTTAATGCTGTCTAAATGAGCTAATTTATTGCCTTTCAGACGTTTATTATTTGGCAAAAGAAGCGCGCGCCAGGCACGTCGCAAACCCGCCTTCGTCGGCCATCGCGATTGACGCAGCGCAGCATCGCCGCCACTTACGGGACAAAAGAGGCAGGGTAGATGCGAATCGTCATCATCGACGACAGCGGGTTGCGCGCGACGGTCCTGGAGGAAGGGCTGCGCGAGGCGGGCTATGACGATATCCATATCGTTCCCCCGCGCGGCGCCTTCGTCGCGCGGCTGGAGCGCATGGCGCCCGACGTGGTGCTGATGGACCTGGGCAGTCCCAGCCGCGACACGCTGGAGGAGATGCTGACCGTCAGCCGCGCGCTCGCCCGGCCGATCGCCATGTTCGTCGACCAGTCGGACGACAGCATGATCGGCGCGGCGATCGACGCGGGGGTGTCCGCCTATGTCGTCGATGGCCTCCGCAAGGAGCGGGTGAAGCCGGTGCTGGAACTGGCGGTGCGGCGCTTCAACGCCTTCGCCAAAATCCAGACCGAACTGGATGAGGCGCGCACGGCGCTGTCCGACCGCAAGATCATCGATCGCGCCAAGTCGATCCTGATGAACCAGCGTTCCCTGAGCGAGCAGGACGCCTATGCGCTGCTGCGGTCGAGCGCGATGAACCAGGGCAAGAAGATCGTGGATGTGGCGCAGGCGCTGATCACCGCCAGCGACCTGCTGGGAGGAGGGATATGACGACCGAGTTGAAGATCGCCTTCCTGCCGCTGAACGACGCCGCCGTGCTGGTGGCCGCGCGGGAGAAGGGCTTTGCGGAGGAGGAAGGGCTGTCGCTCGACCTGATCCGCACGACCAGCTGGGCGACTTTGCGCGACCGGCTGGTGTTCGGGCAGGTCCATGCCGCGCAGATGCTGGCGCCGCTCGCCGTGGCGGTGACGTTGGGCCTCAGCCAGCAGCCCGCTGCGCTCGCCGCCCCCTACAAGCTGGGCGTCAACGGCAATATGCTGGTGATGGCCACCGACTTCGCCAAGGCGCTGGAGCCTGATGTCGCCGCGCGGCTGGCCGATCCGCTGGGCACCGCGCATGATTTTGCGGCCGCAATCGGCCTGTGGCGGCGCAAGCCGGTGATCGGCGTCGTCCACCGCTTTTCCAGCCATGCGCTGATGCTGCGCTACTGGCTGGCGAGCGCGGGCGTCGACCCGGACAGGGATGTGCTGCTGCGCGTGCTGCCCCCGTCGCTGACGGTGGAGGCGATGCGCGCGGGCGAGATTGACGGCTTCATCGCCGGCGAACCCTGGGGCAGCGCCGCGGTCGAGGAAGGGCTGGCCGAAACCGCGGCGATCGGCGAGCGCATCTGGCGGCGCGGGGTGGAGAAGGTGCTGGCCTTCCGCGAAGTCTGGCTGGAGGACAATCCCGATACGGTCGACCGGCTGCTGCGGGCGCTGGCGCGGGCGGCGGCCTGGTGCGACGATCCGGCCAATCATGCGGCGCTGGCCGACCTCTTGGCCGATCCGCGCTATGTCGACCAGCCGGCCGAACTGATCCTGCGGGCGCTGTCCGGTCAGATCGTCGCGCGCGCCGGGGAAGCGCCGATCGCCAGTCCCGATTTCATGCTGTTCAGCCGGGAGGCGACCCCCTTCCCGTGGCGCAGCCAGGCGCTTTGGATCTATTCGCAGCTCGTCCGCTGGGCCATGGTCGACCATGATGCCGCAACCGCAGCAAAGGCGGGCGCGGTGTTCCGGCCCGATATCTACCGCCGCGCGCTGGCCGACAGCAATGTCGCCATGCCGGGGGCGAGCATGAAGCTGGAGGGCGCCGTCAATCTGCCGCTCGCGGTCGGATCGCGCCGGGGCGAGCTGACCCTGGGGCCGGACCGCTTCTTCGACGGGCGGGTGTTCGACCCGGAAAAGATCGAGGAGTTTCTGGCGGGCTTTGTGCCGGTGCGGTGAGTTGCCAATAACTGGAAATTGCGCATCGCCTGAAACTGCGCCCTATTTTGTGCCTTGCAACATGAAGCGTTCTGCGTGATGATATAGGAGTCGCGCGACGAAGCGCGCTTATTCGGATGCGCCATCCCAAGGGTGGGATCGCCGTCCTCACCATATTCGCAGCAAAGCCGCTGACCGGGTTCACCCAAGGGTGATGTCCGGGCTGCGGCTTTTTTCATGTCCATTTCCGTTTATTGGGGGACGTATCATGGCAACCACTTTTTGGGATCGCGAAGGACAGGACGCCGCGCCTGCGCCCGCGACCAGCTTCTGGAAGGCCGGTCACACGCCGACCTTGATCGCCGCCTTTCTCTATTTCGACCTCGCCTTCATGGTGTGGGTGCTGCTCGGGCCGCTCGCGCCGATGATTTCCAAGACGCTGATGCTGACCCCGGCCGAAAAGGGGCTGATGGTCGCCACGCCGACGCTGGCGGGCGCGCTGCTGCGCGTCGTCAACGGTCTGCTGGTGGACCGGATCGGTCCGAAATTGTCCGGCGCGATCAGCCAGTTGATCGTCATCGCCGGCCTGTTCACCGCCTGGGTCATGGGCATTGACAGCTTCGCCGGCACGCTGGCGCTGGGCGTCATATTGGGCTTTGCCGGGGCGAGCTTCGCGATCGCGCTGCCGCTGGCCAGCCGCTGGTATCCGCCAGAGCATCAGGGCAAGGCGATGGGCCTGGCGGGCATGGGCAATTCGGGCACCGTGCTCGCCTCGCTCTTCGCCCCGGTACTGGCCAAGCTGTTCGGCTGGAACGCGGTGCTGGGCCTGGCCTGCATCCCGCTGTCGATCGTCTTCCTCCTCTACATGATCATGGCGAAGGACGCGCCCAACGCGCCCGCGCCCAAGAAGATGGTCGACTATTTCCAGCCGCTGAAGCAGGCCGACGCCTGGTGGCTGATGGCCTTCTACGCCGTGACCTTCGGCGGGTTCGTGGGCCTTGCCGCCTCGCTGCCGATCTACTTCACCGACCAGTTCGGGCTGACCCCGATCGTGGCCGGCTATTGCACCGCGGGCTGCGTCTTCGCCGGCTCGCTGGTGCGGCCGATGGGCGGGGCGCTGGCCGACCGGATCGGCGGCGTCAAGGCGCTGATGATCGTCTATGTCGTTGCCGCGCTGGCGCTGACGGGCGTGTCGCAGGCGACCGGACTGGTCAGCGCGCTGGGCTTCTTCGTGCTGGCGATGCTGGCGCTGGGCACCGGCAACGGTTCGGTCTTCCAGCTCGTGCCGCAGCGTTTCCAGGCGGAAATCGGCATCATGACCGGCCTGGTCGGCATGGCGGGCGGTGTTGGCGGCTTCTACCTCGCCAGTTCGCTGGGCCTCGCCAAGCAGCTGACCGGCAGCTTCGCGCCCGGCTTCCTGATCTTCGCGGGGCTGGCGATGGCGGCCTTTCTGGGTGTCGCGCTGGTCAAGACCAAGTGGCGCGCAAGCTGGAAGACCGGCGCGCGCATCTGATTTTGGAGAGGGAGGGCGGCGGCCTTTTTCAGGAACGCCGCCCCAACTCTGGTCGCAGACTCATTTCGTCCGAGGGGGGACGATTTCCCATGAAATATTATCTTGCATCGGCGGCCGTGCTGGCCGTCGCAGGGCCGGCTTGCGCGCAGGAGATCAGCCTCAAGCCCGTCGCCGAAGCCCGGCTGCGCTATGAACATGCGGATCAGGAAGCTCTGGCCGAGGAAAAATCCGACGCGCTGACCGTCCGTGCCCGCGCCGGCGTTACAGCCAGCAGCGGCGCGCTGTCCGCCACGGTCGTGGGGCAGGGGACGCTGGCCATCATCGACGATTATTATGACGGGGTGAACGGCGCCGCCACCCGGCCGATCATCGCCGACCCGCAGAATGTCGCGCTCTACATCGCCCAGCTCCAATATCGGACGAAGGCGCTGACCCTGACCGGCGGGCGGCAGAAGATCGCGCTGGATGACGAGCGGTTCGTCGGCAATGTCGCCTTTCGCGACAATGCCCAGACCTTCGACGCGGTGCGCGCCGAACTGGCCCCGGCCAAGGGGCTGAAGCTGGACGTCGCCTATGCCTGGTCGGTGCGCACAATCTGGGGCATTGACGGCACTGCCGTGCGGCAACAGGCGGTGAGCGGCGACAATATCCTCGCCAACCTGTCCTACGCCACGCCGGTCGGCACGCTGACCGGCTTTGCCTATCTGGTCGATCAGGATGAGGCGGCGGTGCAGGGGTTCCGCCTGTCGAGCCAGACCTATGGCGCGCGGCTGGCGGGCACGCAGACTTTGTCGAAGGCGGCGAAGATCGGCTACCAGTTCAGCTACGCCCGCCAGTCGGATTATCACCGCAATCCCAACGATTACAGCGCCGACTATTGGCTGGCGGACCTGTTGCTGGACGTGAAGGGCTGGAAGCTCAACGCCGGTTATGAGGTGCTGGGCGCCAGCAGCGGAGCCGCCTTCACCAGCTTCCAGACGCCGCTCGGCACCAATTTCAAATTTCAGGGCTGGGCCGACAAATTCCTGACCACGCCCGCCAACGGTGTTCGCGATTTCTATGTCGGGGGCGGCTATGGCTGGAAGCAGATGGGGCCGCTGACCGGCCTGTCGTTGCAGGCGGTCTGGCATCGTTTCGACAGCGACCGGCTGGACCAGCATTATGGCAATGAATGGAACCTCATCGCATCCGCGAAGGTGAAGAAGACCGCCCTGTCGATCCGCTATGCCCAATATGAGGCGAAGGCGATGGCCACCGACACGCGGAAATTCTGGGTGCAGGCCGACTGGGCCTATTGATGACGAAGCCGTGACGGAATCGCTTGAGCTGGTCTGCGATTCCGTTTATGGTGCAGTGCAAGGGACAAGGTTGTCCTCCTTTTCATAGCTGCGGCGGTTCAGGGTAGGACCGGCAAGGCGCATATGATGGCAAGGCCGCCATCCAGACTTTCGGGTTTCAAACCCCGGGGGTCTGGATGGCGGCCTTTTTCTTTTCCGAAAGGGACAGGCATGGAATTGCAGGTCAGGGACGAAAGCCGGACGGACGTAGAGGACGAAGTCCTGGTGCCGTTCGAGGATGTCCGCGAACATCTGGTCGTTGTCGGCAACGGCATGGCCGGCTGCCGCGCGGTCGAAGAACTGCTGGCGCGGGACGGGACGCGCTATCGCGTCACCATCTTCGGCGCGGAACCTTATGTGAACTATAACCGGATCATGCTCTCGCCGGTGCTGGCCGGGGAAAAGAGCTTCGACGACATCATCATCAACACCCGCGAATGGTATGCCGACAATGGCATCGAACTGATCGCGGGCGATCCGGTGACGGCCATCGACCGCGCCGCCAAGATCGTCACCAGCCGGTCGGGCCGCAGCGTCGGCTATGACAAGCTGCTGATCGCCACCGGCTCTGATCCCTTCATCATTCCGGTGCCGGGCAAGGATCTGCCCGGCGTCATCAGCTTCCGCGACATGAAGGATGTCGACACCATGCTCGCCGCTGCCGATGCCGGCGGGGACGCGGTGGTGATCGGCGGCGGCCTGCTCGGCCTCGAAGCTGCGCACGGCCTCACCCTGCGCGGCATGAAGGTGACGGTCATCCACCTGATGGACACGCTGATGGAGCGGCAGCTCGATGAAGCGGCGGGCTGGCTGCTCAAGTCCGCGCTGGAAGGGCGCGGCCAGACCATCCTGACCGGCGCCAACACCGACGCCATCTATGGCGACGGCAAGGTCGAGGGTGTCCGTCTGAAGGACGGCCGCGAAATCCCGGCGAGCCTCGTCGTCATGGCGGTGGGCATCCGCCCGTCGACCGCGCTCGCCCGCGAGGCGGGACTTGAGGTCAATCGCGGCATCAGGGTCGACGACCATATGGTGACGAGCGACCCGGACGTGCTGGCGGTCGGCGAATGCGTCGAGCATGACGGCAATGTCTATGGCCTCGTCGCACCGCTCTGGGATATGTGCCGCAGCCTTGCCGACGGCCTGACCGACCAGCATACGGGTTACAAAGGTTCGGTGACATCCACCAAGCTCAAGGTCGCCGGTCTGGACGTTTTCTCCGCCGGTGACTTTTCCGGCGGTGAAGGCTGCGAGGATATCGTCCTGCGCGACGCCTCGCGCGGCGTCTACAAGCGCGTCATCGTCAAGGATGACCGGATCGTCGGCGCCGTTCTCTATGGCGACACCGTCGATGGTGGCTGGTATTTCGACCTGCTCAAGAAGGAGGAGAATGTCGCGGATATTCGCGACCTGCTGATTTTCGGTCAGGGCTACGCCTCGGGAGGAGGCGCGCTGGACCCTAAGGCGGCCGTTGCGGCGCTCTCGGACGATGCCGAGATTTGCGGCTGCAACGGCGTCAGCAAGGGCCAGGTCGTCGCCTGCATATCGGCGGGCAATTGCAGTCTCGATGCGGTGCGCGGTTCTTGCAAGGCGTCGGCCAGTTGCGGCCAGTGCACGGGTCTGGTCGAAAATCTGCTCAGCGTGGTGCTGGGCGACGATGTCGCTTCGGGTCCGAAGACGATGTGCAAATGCACCAGCTTCACCCATGACGATGTTCGCCGGGAAATCGTGGCGCAGAATATGCGCTCCATCCCCGAAGTGATGCAACTGCTCCACTGGTCGACCCCGGACGGCTGCTCCTCCTGCCGCCCGGCGCTCAATTACTATCTGCTCTGCGCGCTGCCGGGCGAGTATCAGGACGACCAACAGAGCCGTTTCGTCAATGAGCGGATGCACGCCAATATCCAGAAGGACGGCACCTATTCGGTCGTCCCGCGCATGTGGGGCGGCCTCACCAACCCGCGCGAACTGCGCGCGATCGCCGATGTGGTCGAGAAATATAACGCGCCGATGGTCAAGGTGACGGGCGGCCAGCGCCTCGACATTTTCGGCATCAGGAAGGAAGACCTGCCCGCCGTCTGGGCCGACCTCAATGCCGCGGGCATGGTGTCGGGCCATGCCTATGGCAAGTCGCTGCGCACGGTGAAGACCTGCGTCGGGTCCGAATGGTGCCGCTTCGGCACGCAGGATTCGACTGGCCTTGGCGTCAAGATCGAGCGGATGACCTGGGGGTCGTGGATGCCCCACAAGTTCAAGATCGCGGCGTCGGGCTGCCCCCGCAACTGCGCGGAGGCGACGATCAAGGATTTCGGCGTGGTCTGCGTCGACTCAGGCTATGAACTGCATGTCGGCGGCAATGGCGGTATCCATGTCCGCGCCACCGACCTGCTGTGCAAGGTCGCGACCGAGCAGGAGGCGCTCGACTATTGCGCCGCTTTCATCCAGCTCTACCGCGAGGAGGCGCGCTATCTGGAGCGCACCGCGCCCTGGATCGAGCGGATCGGCGTCGACTATATCAAGCAGCGCATCGTCGAGGATGACGCAGGCCGCGAGGCGCTCCGCGCCCGCTTCCTCTATTCGCAGAGCTTCAGTCAGGATGACCCCTGGGCCGAACGCGCCGCCGGTGCGAATGCGGAACTGCACCAGCCGCTCGCCCCTATTGCCATCGCTGCGGAGTGAACGACATGACCGACTGGATCGACATCGGAACGCTGGCCGACATTCCCCAGCGCGGCGCCCGCACGGTTCGGATTGAGGGCGAAAAGGAAATCGCCGTCTTTCGCACCGGCGACGACCATGTCTTCGCGCTGGTCAACGAATGTCCGCACAAGAAGGGGCCGCTGAGCCAGGGCATCGTCCATGGCCACAGCGTCGCCTGCCCGCTGCACAACTGGAACATCGCGCTCAAGACGGGCGAGGCGCAGGGCAATGACGAAGGCTGCACGCCCACCATCGCGGTGAAACAGGAAGGCGACCGCATCCTGATCGCCCGCCCGGTCGCAATGAAGGCGGCGGCATGAGCTTATGGTTCCTGCTCTTGCCGGCGGGGACTGGGGTGGAAGGGATAAGCTGGGCATCCCTTGCGGCATATGCCTCCACCCACTTTTTCATTCATAATCAAGAGGTAGGGCATGACTGAGGCCATCCGCACCACCTGCGCCTATTGCGGCGTCGGCTGCGGCATTTCGGCCACGCCGACCGGGCCGCGCTCGGTCGTCATCAAGGGCGACGCGGCGCATCCGGCCAATGGCGGGCGGCTCTGTTCCAAGGGCACGCATCTGGGCGAGACGGTGGGGCTGACCGGCCGCCTGCTCCATCCGATGATCGGCAACAAGCGCGCCGGCTGGGACAAGGCGCTCGACCTCGTCGCGAAGAAATTCCGCGAAACCGTCGACCGCCATGGTCCCGACAGCGTCGCCTTCTATGTCTCGGGCCAGTTGCTGACAGAGGATTATTATGTCGCCAACAAGCTGATGAAAGGCTTCATCGGCTCGGGCAACATCGACACCAACAGCCGCCTTTGCATGTCGAGCGCGGTCGCCGGCCACAACCGCGCCTTTGGCGAGGACATCGTCCCCGCCAGCTATGCCGATCTGGAGGAAGCGGACCTGATCGTCCTCGTCGGTTCCAACACCGCCTGGTGCCACCCGATCGTCTATCAGCGTATCCAGGCCGCCCGCGCCGCGCGCGGCGCCAAGCTGGTCGTCATCGATCCCCGCCGCACCGAAACCTGCGAGGGCGCCGACCTGCATCTGCCGGTGAAGCCGGGCACCGACGTTGCGCTGATGAACGGGCTGCTCGCCTGGTGTGATGCGCAGGGCGTCACCGATCCCGCCTTCGTCGCGGATCATGTGAACGCCCCCGACGGCTTCTGGGAGCATATCCGCACCGGGCATGACCTCTGGACGACGGCCAAGACCTGCGACATCGCGCCCGCGCTGCTGGAGCAATATTACAAACTGTTCGCCGCGACCCCGCGCACCGTCACCCTGTTCAGCCAGGGCATCAACCAGTCGATCCGCGGCACCGATCAGGTCAATGCGATCATCAACGTCCATCTGGCCACCGGCCGCATCGGCAAGCCCGGCGCCGCCCCCTTCTCGATCACCGGCCAGCCCAACGCCATGGGCGGCCGGGAAGTCGGCGGCCTCGCGTCCACGCTGGCCGCGCATATGGACTTCGCGCCCGACAATGTGGAGCGCGTCGGCCGCTTCTGGGCCGCGCCGCGCATGGCGACCAAGCCGGGCCTCAAAGCGGTCGACCTGTTCCGCGCCATCAACGAAGGCCGGATCAAGGCGCTGTGGGTGATGGCGACCAACCCCGCCGTCTCGCTGCCCGACGCGAACCGGGTGCGCGAGGCGCTGGAGGCGGTTCCCTTTCTCGTCGTGTCGGACATCATCGCCGACACGGACAGCTCGACCCATGCCCATGTCCGCCTGCCCGCGGCCGGCTGGGGCGAGAAGGACGGCACCGTCACCAATTCGGACCGCACGATCAGCCGCCAGCGCCCCTTCCTGGCGCTGCCCGGCGAGGTAAAGCCCGACTGGTGGATCGTCACGCAGGTCGCCCGCCGCATGGGCTGGCGCAACGCCTTCGCCTATGATCGGCCCGCCGACATCTGGCGCGAACATGCGCGCCTCACCGCCTATCAGAATGACGGCGCGCGGCTGCTCAACCTGCGCAGTCACGCCACCATCGGCAACGACGCCTATGCTGCGATGGAGCCGTTCCGCTGGGGCGGCACGCCCTTTTCTGACGGCCGTTTTCCGACGCCCGACGGCAAGGCGCGGCTGGTGCTGACGAAGCAGATGGAATTGCAGGGGCCGCTCAAACAATGGCCCATGACGCTCAACACCGGCCGCTATCGCGACCAGTGGCACACGATGACGCGCACCGGCCTTGCGCCCAGGCTGGCGCGGCATCGGGAGGAGCCGCTGGTGGAAATCCATCCGCAGGACGCCGCGGAACTGGGCATCGCCGACCGCGATCTGGCGCGGGTGTGGACGGCGCAGGGCAACAGCATCTTCCGCGTCGCCCATAGCGAAGGCCAGCGGCGCGGTGAAATCTTCACCCCGATCCACTGGACCGACCAGATATCGAGCGGCGGGCGCACCGGCCTGCTGCCCCGGCCGCTGGTCGATCCCCATTCGGGCCAGCCCGGCTTCAAGTCGACCCCGGCCAGCGTCGAGCGCGTCGCGGCCGAATGGAAGGGCTTCCTGATCCTGCGCGGGCAGGAGCCGGTGCGGCTTCCCTGCCTCTGGTCGACGCGCGTCGCCGTGCCGGGCGGGGCGCTGTACGAAATTGCCGGCAATGGCGACGCGGCGCGGCTGGAAGCCTGCCTGCCCAAGGGCGATCGGGTCGAGGCGATCGACCTGACGCGCGGCAGCCGCCGGGTCGCCATCCTCCGCGACGGCAGGCTGGCGGCGGTGCTGTTCGTCACCCGCACCGGCCTGCTGCCCTCGCGCGACTGGCTGATCGGCCAGCTGGAGGCCGAAGAAGTGGGCGCCTCCGTGCTCGCCGCGCGCGGGCCGGGCAGCCAGCCCGACAAGGGCGTAACCATCTGCGTCTGCTTCGACATCGGCCTCAACCAGATCGTCGCCGCCATCCGTGACCAGCAACTGGTCGACGTGCCGGCCATCGGCAAGGCGCTGGGCGCGGGCACCAATTGCGGATCGTGCCGTCCCGCGCTCGCCAACATCCTCGCCCAAGCCACGCAGGAGACGCTCCATGCAGCCGAATGAGTTGATCGCCCCCGGTGACGTCTGGCTGGTCGGTGCGGGCCCCGGCGACCCGGACCTGCTGACCCGCAAGGCGGAAAAGCTGATCGCCTGCGCCGAGATCGTCTTTTACGATGCGCTGGTGGGGCCGGGCGTGCTTGACCTGATCCCGCAAGGCGTCGAGCGGATCAGCGTCGGCAAGCGCTCCGGCCGCCACAGCAAGGCGCAGGACAGCATCAACGACCTGCTGCTCGCCGCGGCGAAGGCGGGCAAGCGCGTCGTGCGGCTGAAGGGCGGCGATCCGTCGGTTTTCGGCCGGTCGGCGGAGGAGATGGCGCATCTGGCGGCGGACGGCGTGCGCTTCCGCATCTGCCCCGGCATCACCACGGCGAGCGCGGCGGCGGCGAGCGGCAGCGCGTCGCTCACCCTGCGCGGTGTCGCGCGCGGGCTGACTTTGGTGACGGCGCATCTCAAGGCAGGCGAGCCATTGAAACTCGACTGGGACGCGCTGGCGCGGCCGGGCGGCACGCTCGGCATCTATATGGGCCGGGCGGCGGCGGGGGAGATCAGCCGTCAACTGATCGCCGCCGGGCGCGACCCCGAAACGCCGGTGATGGTCGCGGTCAATGTCTCGCTGCCCGATGAGCGGCTGATTCGGGGCAAGCTGTCGGCGCTCGCCTTTCTGGTCGCGACAATCAGTGATGAGGACCCGACCCTGCTGCTGATCGGCGAGGCGGTGGCGGGGATGCATTGTCCGGCGGAGGTGGCGGCGGGGGAGGCTTTGGCCGTTTGAAAACATCCGTTCGTTTCGAGCGAAGTCGAGAAACGGATAGAACTGCGCTTCCCGTTTCTCGACACGCTCGAAACGAACGGAACTTTGGCTATTGCGCGAGGCTCGCCAGATCCTCCGGCCGGTTGATATTGGGCAGGACCAGCCCCGGCATCTCCACCACCCGCGCATGGACGCGGTCGAGCCAGCCATGGACCGATCGGTTATTCTCCTCGCCCAGATGGGCATCCAGCTCGAATGCCAGCGTGGCCGGCCACCAGCCCAGCAGTTGCTGGCCGTGCAGGACCGCGGCCTTGTCGCCGATCAGCGCGGCGGGCAGCTCGGCAGGGTAGAAGGGCATGTCGCAGCCGGTGGTGAGCACGCCGACAAAGTCATGACGCAGCGCATGATGGAGCGCGGCGTTGAGGCCGCCCAGCGGTCCCATGTCGGGATGCGGCCGGTCGGTCAGTCCGTCGTCGCGGCCGCACACCACCACCTCCGCCACATGGGGCGCCAGTCCCGCCCTGGCATGGTCCAGCAATGTCCTTCCGTCGAGCAGGGCCATCGCCTTGTCGCTGCCGAAGCGGCTGGAGCGGCCGCCGGCCAGCACCGCGCCCAATATCGGTCCCTTGCGCATATGCGCCTCCTTGATAGCTCTCCTCTATAAAGAGAGGGCCATCTCCCTTATAGCAGATTCGATGCAGACCCGCCTTGTCGAATATTTTCTGGCGCTGGAACGCGAAGGCCATTTCGCGCGTGCGGCGGCGCATTGCAACGTGTCGCAGCCGACGCTTTCGGCGGGCATCGCCGCGCTGGAGGGGCAACTGGGTAAGCGCCTCATCCGGCGGGACCGCAAATATGCCGGGCTGACGGCGGAGGGGGAGGCGATCCTGCCCTGGGCGCGGCAGCTGGTCGCGGCGGCCGATGCGCTGGGGCAGGCGGCGGAAACGGCGCGCGGCCCGCTCAGGGGGGAACTCAGGCTGGGCGCGATCCCCGCCGCCATGCCGGCGATCGGCTGTCTGGCGGCCGCGATGCTGGCGCGGCATCCTGGCCTCAATATCTCCGTCAGAGCGCTGACCTCCCGCCAGATCGAGCGGGAACTGGCGGCGTTCGAGCTGGACGCGGGCCTTACCTATCTCGACTTCGAACCGCCCGCCCATGCGCTGTCGGCGCCCCTCTATGTCGAGCGGACGATGCTGGTCAGCGCAGTCGATGGCGTGGCGATCCCCGATCCGCTCGACTGGACGGATCTCGCCCGCTTGCCGCTCTGTCTGCTGCACCAGGGGATGCAGAACCGGCGTATCCTCGACGCGCGGCTGGCCGAGCGCGGGTTGGCGCTGCGGCCGCTAGTGACGGCGGATTCCTATGTCGCGCTGCTCGGGCTGGTGCAGCAGGGGCGGCTCTGCTCGATCATTCCCGACAGCCATGCGAGCTTGCTGGACGGGCTGACCTGGGCGCGACTGCGGCCCTTGCCGCAAATGGGGGAAGGAAGCCGGGTCGGGGTGATCGTGTCGGACAGCGCGCCGATGGGGCCGCTGGCGCAGGCGGTGCTGGGGGTCGCGCGCACGCTGCGTCTGCCGTCCGGGTTCCGAGTCGATTGATAGAGATTGTCTATCAAATATGCTCGACTTCGATTTGACCCGATGGCGGTCCGCGCGCAGGATCATCGGCAAAATCGGCCGGAAAAGGCAGGGTAGTTATGGAAGAATTTATCGCCGGCTGGACCGCGCGCCATGGCGCGACGCGCGACCGGCTGTTGCCTCTGCTCCATGCGGTGCAGGAGGAGGCGGGATATATCGACGATGCGTGGGTAGCCATGATCGCGAAGGCGCTCAATCTCAGCCGCGCGGACGTGCATGGCGTCGTCACCTTCTACCATGATTTTCGCCGCGCCGCGCCGGGCCGCCATGTGGTGAAACTGTGCCGGGCGGAAAGCTGCCAGGCGCGCGGCGGTGCCGCGATCGAGGCGGCGGCGGCGCAGCGGCTGGGCGTGGCCATGGGTGAGACGCGGGCCGATGGGCAGGTCGCGCTGGAGCCGGTCTATTGCCTGGGCCTGTGCGCGATCGGTCCCAATGCTCTGGTCGACGGGCGGCCGGTGGCGCGGATCGACGCCGCCGCGCTGGAGCGGATCGCGCTGGAGGTGGCGGCATGAAAGTCTATGTCAGTCGCGACATGGCTTCGGTCGCGGTGGGCGCGGACGATGTGGCGCGCGCCTTTGCCGATGCGGGATGCGACGTGGTGCGCACCGGATCGCGCGGGCTGTTCAGTATCGAGCCGCTGGTCGAGGTGGAGACGGCGGAAGGCCGCATCGGCTTTGGTCCGATCGGGCCGCAGGATGTGGCGGCGGTGCTGGACGGCACCCATGCCGCGCGCTTGGGCAAAGTGGACGAACTGCCCTTCTTCGCCAGCCAGCAACGCTTCACTTTCGCACGTTGCGGCGTCATCGATCCGCTGAGCGTTGCCGATTATACGGCGCATGGCGGATGGACGGGGCTGGAGAAGGCGCGCGACCAATCGCCGCAGCGGGTGGTCGACATCGTCAGGGCATCGGGCCTGCGCGGGCGCGGCGGCGCGGGCTTTCCCACCGGAATCAAATGGCAGACGGTGCTCGATGCGCCGTCCGCCACCAAATTCATCGTCTGCAACGCCGATGAGGGCGACAGCGGCACCTTCGCCGACCGGATGCTTATGGAAGGCGATCCCTTCTGCCTGATCGAGGGGATGGCGATCGCCGCCCATGCCGTGGGCGCGGGCCATGGCTATATCTATATCCGCTCCGAATATCCCTATTGCATCGCCACCATGCGCGCGGCGATCGAGGCATCGGGGCATATCGTCGCGCCCTTCACGCTGGAGGTGCGGGAAGGCGCGGGCGCCTATGTCTGCGGCGAGGAGACCGCGTTGCTCGACAGTATCGAGGGCAAGCGCGGTCAGGTCCGCGCCAAGCCGCCGCTGCCCGCGCTGCAAGGCCTGTTCGGCCAGCCGACCGTCATCAACAATGTGCTGTCGCTGGCCGCCGTGCCCTTCATATTGACGGAGGGCGCGGAGACCTATGCGGCGGTCGGTTTCGGCCGGTCGCGTGGGACGATGCCGGTGCAGCTGGCGGGCAATGTGCGGCATGGCGGCCTCTACGAGATCGGTTTCGGCATAACATTGGGCGAACTGGTGAATGATATCGGCGGCGGCACGGCGAGCGGCCGGCCGGTGCGCGCGGTGCAGGTGGGCGGGCCGCTGGGCGCCTATTTCCCGCCGAGCATGTTCCATCTGCCCTTCGACTATGAAGCCTTCACCCAGGCCGGAGGACTCATCGGCCATGCCGGGATCACCGTCTTCGACGACAGTGTCGACATGGCGCATATGGCGCGCTTCGCGATGGAATTCTGCGCGGCGGAAAGCTGCGGCAAATGCACGCCCTGTCGGATCGGATCGACGCGCGGGGTGGAGATCATGGACCTGATCGTCGCGGCGCGGGATAACGCAATTTCCGTTCGCCCTGAGCCTGTCGAAGGGCTTTCCTTCTCTTCGACAGGCTCCGCCCGAACGGAGGCGGGCTATCTGGGCAAGGCGCTCTACTCCCGCGCGCCCGACCGGCTCGACGTGTCGATCGAAGCGCAGATCAGCCTGCTGCGCGACCTCGCCGACACGATGAAATATGGCTCGCTCTGCGCGCTGGGCGGCTTCACCCCCTATCCGGTGCTGAGCGCGCTTGACCATTTTCCCGAGGATTTCGGCGCAACTGCGCCCATCAAGGAGGCCGCGGAATGAGCTTCGCCCGCGAAACCGATCACGGCACGCCGGCCGCATTGGCGACCGGCAAGAGCGTCACCCTGACCATCGACGGCCAGAGCGTCACCCTGCCAGAAGGCACCAGCATCCTGCGCGCCGCATCGCTGCTGGGCGGCTCCATCCCCAAACTCTGCGCCACCGACAGCGTCGAGAGCTTCGGCTCCTGCCGCCTCTGCCTGGTCGAGGTGGAGGGGCGGAGCGGCTATCCCGCCTCCTGCACCACGCCGGTGGCGGAGGGCATGGTCGTGCGCACCCAGACCGAGCGGCTGAAACAGCTGCGCCGCGGGGTGATGGAGCTGTATATCTCCGACCATCCGCTCGACTGCCTGACCTGCGCCGCGAACGGGGACTGCGAATTGCAGGAACAGGCCGGCGCCGTGGGCCTGCGCGACGTGCGCTACGGCTATGACGGCGCGACCAATATGGGGCAGGCGAAGGACCAGTCGAACCCCTATTTCGACTTCGATCCCAGCAAGTGCATCGTCTGTTCGCGCTGCGTGCGCGCCTGCGAGGAGGTGCAGGGAACTTTTGCCCTCACCATCGAGAATAAGGGCTTCGAATCGAAGGTCGCGCCGTCGCAGGGCGAGGATTTTCTCGGCTCCGAATGCGTGTCCTGCGGCGCCTGCGTGCAGGCCTGCCCGACCGCCAGCCTGATCGAGAAGAAGGTGGTGGAGACGGGCACGCCCGATCGCGCCATCGTCACCACCTGCGCCTATTGCGGCGTCGGCTGCACCTTCCGCGCGGAAATGCGGGGCGAGGAACTGGTGCGCATGGTGCCGTGGAAGGAGGGCAAGGCCAATCGCGGCCATAGCTGCGTCAAGGGCCGCTTCGCCTGGGGCTATGCCCAGCATCAGGACCGTATCCTCAACCCCATGATCCGCGCATCGGTGGACCAGCCGTGGCGGGAGGTATCGTGGGAGGAGGCGATCACCCACACCGCCAGCGAATTCCGCCGCATCCAGGCCCAATATGGCGCGCGCAGCATCGGTGGCATCACCTCCAGCCGCTGCACCAATGAGGAAACCTTCCTCGTCCAGAAGCTGATCCGGCAGGGCTTCGGCAATAACAATGTCGATACCTGCGCGCGCGTCTGCCACTCGCCCACCGGCTATGGCCTCAAGACCACCTTCGGCACATCGGCGGGCACGCAGGATTTCGACAGTGTGATGCAGTCGGACGTGATCCTCGTCATCGGCGCCAATCCCACCGACGGGCATCCGGTGTTCGCCAGCCGCATGAAGAAGCGCCTGAGGCAGGGCGCCAAGCTGATCGTCATCGATCCGCGCCGCACCGATCTGGTGAAATCTCCGCATGTGGAGGCGGAGCATCATCTGCCGCTGCGCCCCGGCACCAATGTCGCGATGCTGACCGCGCTGGCCCATGTGGTCGTGACCGAGAAGCTCTATGATGAGGCCTTCATCCGCGAACGCTGCGACTGGGACGAGTTCATGGACTGGGCGGCGTTCGTGTCCGAACCGGCGCGCTCGCCCGAAGCGATCGAGCCGCTGACCGGCGTAAGGGCGCAGGATGTGCGCGCCGCCGCCCGGCTATACGCCACCGGCGGCAATGCGGCCATCTATTACGGTCTGGGCGTCACCGAACATAGCCAGGGCAGCTCGACCGTCATGGCGATCGCCAATCTCGCCATGGCGACCGGCAATGTCGGGCGCGAAGGCGTGGGCGTGAACCCGCTGCGGGGCCAGAACAACGTCCAGGGCGCCTGCGACATGGGCAGTTTCCCGCATGAATTTTCCGGCTATCGCCATGTGTCGGACGACGCCACCCGCACCCTGTTCGAGCGGGCATGGGGCGTGACGCTGGACCGCGAGCCGGGCCTGCGCATCCCCAACATGCTCGACGCCGCGACCGACGGCAGTTTCAAGGGCATCTTCATCCAGGGCGAGGATATTCTGCAGTCCGATCCCAACACCCATCATGTCGCCGCGGGCCTCGCCGCGATGGAATGCGTGGTGGTGCAGGATCTGTTCCTCAACGAAACCGCCAATTACGCCCATATCTTCCTGCCCGGATCGACCTTCCTGGAAAAGGACGGCACCTTCACCAATGCCGAGCGGCGCATCCAGCGCGTGCGCAAGGTGATGGCCCCGCTGAACGGTTACGCCGACTGGGAGATCGTCCAACTGGTCGCCAACGCCATGGGCCTCGACTGGACCTACGACCATCCCGCTCAGATCATGGACGAAATCGCGGCGCTCACCCCGACCTTCGCGGGCGTTCATTATGACCGGCTGGAGGCGGAAGGGTCGCTGCAATGGCCGGCCAACGATGCCGCGCCCGACGGCACGCCGACCATGCACATCGACGGCTTCGTGCGCGGCAAGGGCAAGTTCGTCGTCACCGACTATGTCCCGACCGACGAAAAGACCGGGCCGCGCTTCCCGCTGCTGCTGACCACTGGCCGCATCCTCAGCCATTATAATGTCGGCGCCCAGACGCGGCGCACCGCCAACACCGCCTGGCACCCGGAGGACCGGCTGGAAATCCATCCCAGCGACGCGGAAAATCGCGGCCTCAAGGATGGCGACTGGGTGACGTTGCGCAGCCGGGCGGGGGAGACGACCTTGCGCGCGCTTATCACCGAGCGGGTCGCGCCGGGCGTGGTCTACACCACCTTCCACCACCCGGAAACACAGGCCAATGTCATCACCACCGACTATTCGGACTGGGCCACAAACTGTCCCGAATATAAGGTGACGGCGGTGCAGGTGTCTGCCAGCAACGGCCCCAGCGACTGGCAGCGTGACTATGCCGCGCAGGCGCGGAACAGCCGCCGCATTGCCCGGCTCGAAGCGGCGGAATAGGATGGCTGCATGAACGACGACACCCATGTCATGTCCACCACCGACCGGCTGGTCTATATGGCGCATCAGATCGCGCGCAACCTGGCCTCGATGGGCGAGGAGCGGGCGGTCGTGGCGGTGGCCGATCATCTCGCCAGCTTCTGGGACCCGCGCATGAAGGCGCAGATCATCGCGATCGCCCGCGACCAGCCCGATCGCCTCACGCCGCTGGTGGCGGCCTCCGTCGCGCTGCTGGCCGACGGCGCGCCCGCGCACCAGACCGGCGCGACCCGGTTCAACGCGGTGGATGAGGCGGGGCATTGCGACGCTGGTTGAACGCTCCCCCATGACCAACCCGGAGAATGAGGACGCCGCGCCGCTCGCCAGCCTGTCGTTCGATCGGTTGACGCCCGACGGCGCGACGCAGCCGGTCGACCGCCCGCTGGCCGAGGAGGTGCCGATTGCGATCGAATATAATGGCATCGGCTATGCGGTGCTGATGGCGACGCCGGCCGATATCGGCGACCTGGTGCTGGGCTTTGCGCTGGCCGAACGCCTGACCGGACCGGCAGATGCGCCCTTCGACGTCGATGTCCATCGCACCGCGCAGGGCATCGTCGCGCGGGCTACCCTGCCGCCCGAGCGGACCGAGGCGCTGCTGGCGCGGGTGCGGCATCGGGCGACCGACAGTAGCTGCGGCCTGTGCGGCATCGAAAATCTGGAACAGGCGATCCGGCCGCTGCCCCGCGTCACGGCGACCTCGGGGGCGGATCGCGCCGCGATCTTTCGCGCGCTGGCGGCGCTGGGCGATCACCAGCCGTTGAATGAAGCGACGGGCGCCGCGCACGCCGCCGCGCTTGTGGGCGCGGACGGCGCGATCCGGCTGGCGCGCGAGGATGTCGGGCGGCACAACGCCTTCGACAAGCTGATCGGCGCGATGGCGCGAACGGACGCGGGCTGGGATGGCGGCTTCGCGCTGCTCTCCTCGCGCTGCTCCTATGAGCTGGTGGAAAAGGCGGTGCTGGCGAACTGTCCGCTGCTCGTCACCATCTCCGCGCCGACCCGACTGGCGGCGGAACGGGCGGCCGAAGCGGGATTGTCCCTGGTGGTGCTGGCGCGACGCGACGCCCTGCTGGCGCGCGATCCGGGGTAAAGCCACCGCCGTTCGCTTCGAGCGCAGTCGAGAAGCGCCTGCTCTAACCGTGTCTCGACGTCGCTCGACACGAACGGGACTTGGTTTGCCCGACTCGTATCAACGAAACACCCACTTCCTGTTCAGCACGAACACCACCGCCGGCGTGACGAAGACCATGGCGGGGATGGGCGACCATTCCGGCCAGCGCATATGGGTGACGCAGAGCCACACCCACAGCGCATTGAGCGCATAGCTGACCAGCGACGCCGCGACGAACTTAGCGCCGCGCGTGGCATGGCCCTGTTCGCCCTGCCCATGGCCGCGAAAGGTGAAGGCGCTGTGGGTGACATAGCCGACGCAGACCGCCGCGCCATAGCCGATCAGATTGGCGATCTGCACATGCAGTCCGGCCAGCGCGGCAAGGCTCCAGTAGATCGCCGCCTGACAGGCGGTGACGAACAGGCCGGTCAGGCCATAGCGGACGATTTGCCAGAACAGCGCCCGATGATCGGGCGACAGGCGGGAGAGGATTTTCATATGGCCCCGTTGCGCTTTGATGCGGAGCGTCTAATCGACGCCCATGACCTTGCATAGCGGCGAAACCCTGCGCGATCGTGCCGGCCGATGGGCGGCCCTGCTGTCCGTCCATGCGGCGCGACACTGGAAATGGCTCACCTTCCTGATCTGGATCGTGATCGCGGTGTCGATGATCGTGTCGCGCTGGGCGGCCGTCCACTGGCTGGTGCTCAGCGATACCGACGACAATATCCGCTATGTGCAGGTGAAGGACTGGTTGGCGGGGCAGGGCTGGTATGATCTGCGCCAATATCGGCTCGATCCGCCGGGCGGGGCGAACATCCACTGGTCGCGCCTCGTCGACATTCCGATCGCCGGGCTGATCCTCTTCTTCCGCGCCTTCGTCGATCAGGGGCTGGCCGATCGCCTCGCCTGCGCCATCGCGCCGCTGCTGCCCCTGTTGCTGCTGATGCTCAGCCTGGGCTTCATCGGCCGGCGGCTGGCGGGGCCGAATGGCTGGTTCCTGGCCATATTGGCGCCGCTCGCGGCGCAGATGGGCCTTGGCATGTATGCGCCGATGCGCATCGACCATCATGGCTGGCAGCTTGCGCTGGCGCTGACCATGCTGGCGGGCGTGATCGACGGCAACCGCCTGCGCGGCGGGGTGATGGCCGGGGTGAGCAGCGCGCTCTCCATCGCGATCGGCATGGAGATGATCGTTTATCTGGCGGCGGGCGGGGGCCTGATCGCGCTGCGCTGGGTGTTCCGGCCGGGCGCGGAGCGGCGGATGCTGCCCTATGCGCTGAGCCTCGCGGGCGCGACCTCGCTCCTCTACCTGCTCTTCGCCAGCTACGCCAACCGGGCCATGGTCTGCGACGCGCTCTCGCCCATCTGGGTGTCGGTGTTCGGCGCGGCGGGCGCGGGCATGGTGATCCTCTCGCTGGCGCCCCTGCGCGGCTGGCCGGCGCGGCTCGCGGCGGGCGCGGTCGTGGGCGGGGCGGTGGCGCTCTTCTTCTGGCTCAACTGGCCGCAATGCCTCAGCCCCTATCAGATTTCGCCCGAGTTGCAGCGGCTCTGGCTCGCCAATATCCGCGAAGCCAAGCCCATCACCGTGCAGGCGCAGAGCCTGGTCGTGCCGCTGCTGGCGGTCCCGGCGGCCGGCCTCATCGGCCTGCTCTGGGCGCTGTGGGATTCGCGGCGCGACAGCGAACGGCTCTGGGCCTGGGCGACGGTCGGGCTGATGATGCTCTTTTCGACCGCCCTGCTCTTCTGGCAGCTGCGCGCGGGACCGGCGGCGCAATTGCTGGCGATCCCGCCCGCCGCCTGGGCCGCGCACCGGCTGGTCGTGGCGGTGCTGACCGGCACGCGCCGGGTGCGGATCGCGGCGGGGGCGGGCGTCGCGCTGCTCGCGGCGATCGCCTGCGCTTATCCGCTCTATCCGCAGGTGGTGAAATTCTATCAGGACGCGACCGGCGACAAGCCCAAGCCATGGCGTCCTTCGGCCGTCGCGCGGACCGAGGCGATCAAGAAGGCCAATGGCCGCTGCCGCACGCTGCCGGCGCTGGAATTGCTGAACCAGCTTCCGCCTGCAACCATCTTCACCATGGTCGACCTGGGACCGCGCATCCTGGCGACGACCCATCACAGCGCGCTCGCCGGTCCCTATCATCGCAACGGCGCGACGATCCTCGACATCCATCACGCCTTTGACGGCCCGGCGAGCGGCTTCCGCGCGATCGCCGCGAAGCATCATGCGACCTATTTGCTGATCTGCCCCAATTTCCCCGAAGGGACCATCTACCAGTCGCGCAGCCCGCGCGGCTTCTATGCCGGCCTGATGCGGGGCGAGCGGCCCGACTGGCTGGCGCCGGTGACGCTCAAGACAGCGATGACCATGCCCTATCAGGTCTACCGGATTCTCTATTCAGCGCCGGACGACAAAAAAACCGCGCAGCAGCGCTGAGGCTTCGGCCTCGGCGATGCCGCCATAGACCTCCGGCCGGTGCAGGCATTGCGGCTGGGTGAAGAGGCGCGGTCCCTGTTCGATCGCGCCACCCTTGGGGTCGGCCGCGGCATAATAGAGCCGCGCGATCCGGGCATGGGAGATGGCACCCGCGCACATCGGGCAGGGTTCCAACGTGACCCACAGGTCGCAGCCGGTCAGGCGGAAGTCGCCCAGATGCACCGCCGCCGCGCGCATCGCCACGATTTCGGCATGGGCAGTCGGATCATTGTCGCGCCGGTTGCGATTCTCGCCCTCGCCGATGATGGCGCCATCCTTCGTCACCACCGCGCCGATCGGCACTTCGCCCGCCGCCTGCGCCGCACGGGCAAGGTCGAGCGCGCGGCGCATCGGCGCGGGCAGGGGAAAGGGTGGAGCCATGCCCCGCCGTTACAGGATCATGGCATCCGACGAAAGGATCAGGGCTTCTTCACGTCCACCGTGGGCACATCGACCGTTTCCTTGCGGCTGCCGACCTCGACCTTCGCCACGTTCGCCTCATATTTGGGCAGCGCGCCTTCCTTCACCGCAATTTCGGGCAGGCGGCCCTCCTGCGTCTTCTGCACGTCGATGAAGCCGGTGGCGATGCCGCCGGCCAGGACGAGCAGGATGATGAGCAGCAATCCACCAATGATTCGCATGTCCGCCTCCTTTGGGCTAGTTGGCCTTTCAACGCGCGGGATTGCCAAGGGTTGCGATCCCGCCTTGCTTCGGCTTGACGGGGACAGGGAATCCCGTTATCGGCGCGGCTTTCCGAACGAACCCGAATTTTCAAAGGTTGATTGACTATGTCGCGCATTTGCGAGCTGACCGGTAAGGGTCGCCAGGTGGGTCACAATGTTTCCCACGCCAATAACAAGACCAAGCGTGTGTTCCTGCCCAACCTGCAGAACGTCTCGCTGATCTCCGAAGCGCTGGAAACCACCGTGAAGCTGCGCGTGTCGACCCATGGTCTGCGCTCGGTCGAACATAATGGCGGCCTGGACAACTGGCTGGTCAAGACCAGCGATGACAAGCTGTCGCTGAAGGCGCGCCGCCTGAAGCGCGACATCGTCAAGAAGAAGGCGGCCGCTGCGGCCTGATTCGCTTCGATTCGTTTCGGTATAAGGAGCGGCCCCTCACTGGGCCGCTTTTTTGCGTGTGCGTCGTTCGTTTATGGACTGAGGGGACGGTTTCGGGGTGGCTTGCAGCCCGGCCGCTTTTTCATCCTCCGCTTGCAGGGGAGGATTTTAGATCCGCTCGTGGCCGCGACCCGACCATCCCTTTCCTCACTCCACGCCGTCGGGCAATTCGAATTTCAGCAGCAGCGTGCGCTGGAAGAATTCATGATTGTCGTCCGACACGACCCAGAGGATCGGCCGCCCTCTTGCGCGCGTTACCGCCATCCCCTCGAAATTGTCCGCCAGCAACGGCGGCGCGAGCCGGGCCAGGGTTCGCGCCTCCAATAGCGCGCCCGGTTCCAGACGCTCCGGCAGGTCGACGATGGCGATCGTCGCGGTGAAGAGTTCCTGCAAGGTCAGACGGCGGTTCAGCACCAGCAGATGCCGCGCGTCCAGCGCCACCGCATCGGTCGGGCGATAGCCTTGTGGCGGGGCATAGCGAAGATGAATGGGATTGGCCGTGCCATGGTCGGCCGGGTCGCCCGGAAACAGCAGCACCTCATGCCGGCCATCGGGCGTCATGCCCATTTCCCCGATCGCCAGAAAGCGGCCGTCGGGCAGGCGCGCGAGCGATTCGATCGATCCGGTTTCGGGCCAGGCGAACATCTCGGGCCAGATCCGGCAGCCCTCGACATGGGCGAAGCTGGGGGAGTAGCGGCAAATGGCCTGCTGCAATTCGAACCCCACCCAATAGCGGTCGGTTTCGGGGTCATGGGTCAGCGATTCGGAATCCCAGGCCCACCAGGGGCGATGGCGGTCCTGCGGGCGCACCGGCAGCGGCGCGATGAAGGGGCGCCGCCGCGCTTCGCTCTCCCCGACGTGGAAGCCCATCAATATGCCGGAATCGCTGAGGCCCAGAATGTCGCCCGACGGGGAGGCAAGCAGCGCGGAAATGCCGCCGAACCCGGCGTTGCGGCTCCGCAATTCCCAGCCGCCCAGATAGGCGAGGTCGCCGGCGCGGCGCAGCGTGGGATCGCCGGCGCTCAGCGCCAGGGGCCGGGCCGTGACCAGAAGCGCGCCGGGATGGACGATTTCCGGCTTGCTTGGGGGCGGAGCTGGCAGCAGCAGGATGGCGAGCGCCAGCACGATCAGGATTCGCGTCATCGCGAATGGCCATAGGGGATTATCCGGCAGGACGCAGCAAAGCAGTGCCGAACCGTTTTCAGGTGAACGGCGGCTGACAGCCCTATTCAGGACCCGCTCAAGGCGAATCACTCATAAGGACGTCAATCAATGGCGAATCCCGTCCTTTCGGATCTTCGCCCATGATGATGGCTTTATGAAGGAGCACCGCCATGAAGATGAAGTTTCTGGTGAACATGGGAGCCGCTCTGGCGATGGGCGTTGCTTCCTTGGCCGTGACCGCGACGCCGGCCATGGCCCGCGACCATTATCGCGGCTATGATCGCGGCGATCATTATCGCGGCTATCGTGGTGATCGCGGCTGGCGCGGGGATCGTGGCTATCGCGGCGACTATTATCGCGGCTATCGCGGCGACCGTTACTATCGCAACAACTATTATCGCGGCGACCGCTATTATCGCGGCGGCTATCGCTGCCGGGACAATGGCACGGGCGGCACCATCATCGGCGCGATTGCCGGTGGCCTGCTCGGCAATGAGGTCGGCAGGGGTTCGGGCCGCTATGGCCGTGGCGATGGCACCACGGGCGCCATCATCGGCGCCGGTGTGGGCGCGCTGGCCGGCCGCGCGATCGACCGCAACTGCTAATATTGAAACGTCGATCACCAAAGGAGGGCCGTTCCGAAAGGGGCGGCCCTTTTATCGTGCGTCCGCCTCATTCGCGGTCATCGTCGGCGCAATGCGCCCACGGTCCGCGGCCGCAGCCGTCCTTGCTGCGGGATTCAAGCCCTCCTGCGCGTCTTGCGCCGTGCCGGTCCGGGCGTCGAGCGTCGCGGCCGCTTCATTCAGGGCGCGCGCCTCGCCCGCGCTGACACCGCCCACGCCATCGTCCGATCCCGACCCGCAGCCGGCCAGGCCGAACAGGGCGGGGGCCAGCAGGACCGGCAGGATCGCCAGACGAGCAGCCATGCCTTTTCTCCCAATGAAAAAGGGTCGCGCCGTTGCCGGTGCGACCCTTTTCCGAAATCTTCCCGTAAACGGGACTTACATCGCGTTCGCGACGTTGTTGGTCGCGTTCGACGCGGCGTTCGCAGCGTTGTCGGCGGCGTTCAGCGCGGCGTTCATGGCGTTGTCGGCAGCGTTCGAAGCGTTCTCGGCAGCGTTGGCGGCATTGTTCGCGGCGTTTTCAGTGTGACCGCCCTGGCAGGCGGCGAGGCCGAGCGAAGCGGCGAGAACGAGCGAAAGAGCAATCGACTTGGTCATGGGCAACAACCCCTCTCTGAGAAAAAAAGATGCAGACCACTCTCGGAGAAAAGCTCACCCCCCATTGCGTCTGCGCCGCGATTCGTAATGCTTTGGAAAGAGCAAGGCAATCCCAATCATGCAAATGCGGGCGGTTACGCTACTCCCTATGCCTCTGCGGCGGCGGAAATGAGGAGCATTGACGCATATAAAGATTTCTTTATATGATCGCGTCATGCTGTCCGCCCTCGACATTTTTCGTGCTTTGGGAGACCCGACGCGGCTGCGGATCGTCCATCTGCTGCGGGCGATGGAACTGGCCGTGGGCGAGATCGCGCAGGTCGTGGGGCAGAGCCAGCCGCGCGTGTCGCGCCACGTCCGCATCCTGGCGGAGGCCGGGCTGGTCGAGCGGCGCAAGGAAGGCAACTGGGTCTTTCTGCGGTTGGGCCGGAGCGTGGAAGTCGCGCCCTTTCTCGACCTGTTCGACCGGCTGACGCCATCGGACGGCGAGAAATTATGGCAGGCGGCGGACCTTGCCCGGCTGGCGGCCGTGCGCGCCGATCGCGCCAGCGCGGCCGAGGCCTATTTCGCCGAACATGCGGAGGAATGGGACGCGATCCGCTCCCTCCATGTGCCCGAGGCGCAGGTGGAGACGGCGATGCGTATGCTGCTCGCGCGCGAGCCGATCGGCCATCTGCTCGACATCGGCACCGGCACGGGGCGGATGATCGAATTGTTCGGCGCCGCCGCCGATCAGGTGACGGCGCTCGACCGCAGTCCCGACATGCTGCGGCTGGCCCGCGCCAAGCTGCCGCAGGATGCCGGCGACAAATATGCGTTGCTGCTCGGCGATTTCCTGGACCTGCCGCTGGCGCCGGGCAGCGCCGATACGGTCGTGCTGCATCAGGTGCTCCATTATGCGCAGGCGCCCGAGGCGGTGATCGCCGAAGCCGCGCGGGTGACGACTGCCAATGGCCGGGTGCTGATCGCCGATTTCGCGGCGCATGAACGGGAAGAGCTGCGGTCGCGCGACCAACATGCGCGCCTGGGCTTTGCCGATGAACAGATTTCACGCTGGTTCGCGGATGCGGGCCTGGACCTGGAACAGGTGGAAACGCTGCCCGGCCAGGAACTGACGGTGCAACTCTGGCTGGGACGGCGCAAGGGCGCGCGTATCCTGCGACATGAAGGACGGATTTCCGCATGACCCTCAATGATCCCGCCGCACCGCTCTATGCGGATCTGGCCGGCGACTGCCATGTCAGCTTCGAATTTTTCCCGCCCAAGACGGAGAAGATGGAAGCGCAGCTCTGGTCCGCGATCGAGACGCTGACGCCGCTGGCGCCCAAATTCGTCTCCGTCACCTATGGCGCGGGCGGCTCCACGCGCGAGCGCACCCATAATACGGTCGCCCGGATCGCGCAGGAAACGCCGCTGGCCGCCGCCGCGCACCTGACCTGCGTTGCGGCGAGCAAGGACGAGATCGCCGAGATCGCCGATGCCTATTGGGACGCGGGCGTGCGCCATATCGTCGCGCTGCGCGGCGATCCGCCCGAAGCCGGCGGACGGTTCGAACCGCATCCCCAGGGTTATAGCGGCGCGGCCGATCTGGTCGAAGGGCTGATGAAGCGCCATCCGTTCGAGATTTCGGTGTCCGCCTATCCCGAGGTCCATCCCGAAGCCGCGAGCGCCGACAGCGATCTCGACAATCTCAAGCGCAAGCTGGACGCCGGGGCGACCCGCGCCATCACCCAATTCTTCTTCTCGCCCGAAACCTATTTCCGCTTCCTCGACAAGACGGCGGCCGCGGGGATCAGCGCGGACATCGTGCCGGGCATCATGCCGGTCAGCAATTTCGCCGCGACCCAGCGCATGGCCGCCATGTGCAATACCGATGTGCCGGCCTGGATGGCGCGCCTGTTCGAGGGGCTGGACGATCATCCGTCCGCGCGTCAGTTGGTTTCGGCGACGATCGCGGCCGAACTGTGCCGCAAACTCTATGAAGGCGGCGTGCGCGACTTTCATTTCTACACGCTCAACCGGGCGGAACATAGCTATGCGATCTGCCACCTTCTGGGTTTGAGGCCCAAGGTCATGGCGGACGCCTGATACGGACTAACTCCCTCCGTTCGGTTCGAGCTTGTCGAGAACCGTCGCGCGAGGGTTCTCGACAGGCTCGAACCGAACGGGGAGAGGGAATTTATGACCGCCGAAGACCAATTGCGTAAACTTGCCGCCGAAAAGATCCTGATCTTCGACGGCGGCTATGGCACGTCGATCCAGAAACATGGCCTGACCGAAGCCGATTATCGCGGCGACCTGAATCTGGAAAAAGACCAGAAGGGCAATAACGACCTGCTCTGCCTGACCCGGCCGGACATCGTCGAGGGCATTCACACGGCCTATCTCGACAATGGCGCCGACATGATCGAGACGAACACGTTCAGCTCGACCAAGATCGCCATGGCGGACTATGGCTGCGAGCATCTGGTGTGGGACATCAACATCGCCGCCGCGAAACTGGCCCACGCCGCCTGCGAGAAGGCGACGGCGAAGGACGGCCGCCCGCGCTTCGTCTGCGGCTCGATCGGCCCGACCAACAAGACGCTCTCCATCTCGCCCGATGTCAACGACCCCGCCTATCGCGAAGTGGATTATGACACGCTCAAGGCCGACTATCGTGAACAGTGCGACGCGCTGATCGCGGGCGGGGTGGACTTCCTGCTGGTCGAAACCTGCTTCGACACGCTGAACGCCAAGGCGGCGGGCATGGCCGCGCGTGAGGCGGAGGCAGCGGCGGGCCGCCCGGTACCGCTGATGCTCAGCTTCACCATCACCGATATGTCGGGTCGCAACCTCTCGGGCCACACGATCAACGCCTTCTGGTATTCGCTGCGGCACCTGAAGCCGCTGACCATCGGCGTGAACTGCGCCTTCGGGGCGGACCTGCTGCGCCCCTATCTGGCCGAACTGTCGAAAAATGCCGACACGCTGATCCTGGCCTATCCCAATGCGGGCCTGCCCAACGAACTCGGCCAATATGACGAGCTGCCGGAAACGACCGCGAGCCTGATCCGCCAGTGGGTGGACGAAGGGCTGGTGAACATGGTCGGCGGCTGCTGCGGCACCACCCCCGCCCATATCGGCGCGGTGGCGAAGGCGCTCGACGGCCACAAGCCGCGCGTGGTGCCCGACTTGCCCGTAGTGACTCGCCTCGCCGGCCTCGAACCGATGCACATCGCGGCGTAAGATATAAATCTGTCATTCCCGCGAAGGCGGGAATCCATCTCCGGCCCTCGCCTCTGGTGCTAAGGTGGGAGATGGATCCCCGCCTTCGCGGGGATGACGAAAGGAAGAGAAGCAGGGAATGACCCAGACCACCGCCACCTTCGTCAATATCGGCGAGCGCACCAACGTCACTGGCTCGGCCAAGTTCAAGAAGCTGATCATGGCGGGCGACTATGCCGCGGCCATCGACATCGCGCGCGAGCAGGTGGAGAATGGCGCGCAGATCGTCGACGTGAACATGGACGAAGGCCTGCTCGACGCGGTCGAGGCGATGACCACCTTCCTCAAGCTCATGACCTCGGAACCGGACATCAGTCGCGTCCCCGTCATGATCGACAGCTCCAAGTGGGAAGTGATCGAAGCCGGCCTCAAATGCGTCAGCGGCAAGCCGGTGGTGAACTCGATCAGCATGAAGGAGGGCGAGGAGGCTTTCCTCCACCACGCCCGCCTCTGCATGGCCTATGGCGCGGCCGTGGTCGTCATGGCCTTCGACGAGACGGGGCAGGCTGACACCCAGGCCCGCAAGGTCGAGATTTGCGAGCGCGCCTACAAGCTGCTGATGACCATCGGCTTCCCGCCCGAGGACATCATCTTCGACCCCAATATCTTCGCCGTCGCCACCGGCATCGAGGAGCATAACAACTACGGCGTCGACTTCATCGAGGCGTGCAAGGAGATCAAGAAGCGCTGCCCCCACGTCCATATCTCGGGCGGCCTGTCGAACTTCTCCTTCTCCTTCCGCGGCAACGAACCCGTCCGCCGCGCGATGCACAGCGTCTTCCTCTACCACGCCATCCCCGCCGGCCTCGACATGGCGATCGTCAACGCCGGCCAGCTCGACGTCTATGATGCGATCGACCCCGCGCTGCGCCAGGCGTGCGAGGATGTGCTGCTGAACAGCGACGCGCAAGCGGGCGACCGCCTCGTCGAACTGGCGGAAAGCTACAAGGGCAAGGACGCCGCGTCGGAAAAGGCGGCGCAGGAATGGCGCGGCTGGCCGGTCGCCAAGCGGCTGGAACATGCCCTCGTGAAGGGCATCGACATGTATGTGGTCGAGGATACGGAGGAATGCCGCCTCGCCGCCGCCAGGCCGATCGAGGTGATCGAAGGCCCGCTTATGGATGGCATGAACGTCGTCGGCGACCTGTTCGGCGCGGGCAAGATGTTCCTGCCCCAGGTCGTCAAGTCCGCCCGCGTCATGAAGAAGGCGGTCGCCCACCTCCTCCCCTATATCGAGGCCGCCAAGGAGCCCGGCGCCAAGGGCAAGGGCAAGATCATCATGGCCACCGTCAAGGGCGACGTCCATGATATCGGCAAGAATATCGTCGGCGTCGTGCTCCAGTGCAACGGCTTCGAGGTGATCGACATGGGCGTGATGGTCCCCTGGCAGGACATCATCAAGGCCGCGAACGAGAATGACGCCGACATGATCGGCCTGTCCGGCCTCATCACCCCCTCGCTGGACGAGATGGTGACGGTGGCGCAGGAAATGCAGCGCGCGCAGATGACCATGCCGCTCCTCATCGGCGGCGCCACCACGTCGAAGGTCCACACCGCCCTGCGCATCGACCCCGCCTTCACCGGCCCGGTCGTCCATGTGCTCGACGCCAGCCGCGCCGTCGGCGTCGCCACCGCGCTCGTCTCCGAAACGCAGAAGGCCGATTTCGTCAGCAAGACCAAGGACGATTATGAGCATGTCCGCAAGGCGCGCGAGGGCAAGGGCCAGAGCCAGCTGCTCAGCATCGAGGATGCCCGTGCGAACGCCTTCGAAATCGACGAAAGCCTCAAAGCGCCGCGTCCGCTGCTGCCCGGCGTCCATCGCTTCCCCGACTGGGACTTGAAGGATCTGGTCCACTATATCGACTGGACGCCCTTCTTCCGCGCCTGGGAACTGGCGGGCAATTATCCCGCCATCCTGGAGGACAAGATAGTCGGCGAAAGCGCGACCAGCCTGTTCGCCGACGCGCAGAAGATGCTCGACCGGATCGTCAATGAAAAATGGCTGACCGCGCGCGGCGTCGCGGGCCTGTGGCCCTGCCGGCGGGAGGGCGACGACATCGTCGTCCATGTCGAGGATGAAAAGCATTATCGCCTCCCCATGCTGCGCCAGCAGATCGCCAAGCGCGAAGGACGGGCCAATATGTGCCTCGCCGATTTCATCAGCCCGAACGGCGACTGGATGGGCGGTTTCGCGGTGTCGATCCACGGCATCGAACCGCATCTCGCCCGCTTCAAGAACGCCATCGACGATTATTCGGACATCCTGTTGAAGGCGCTGGCCGACCGCCTGGCCGAAGCCTTCGCCGAGCGGCTCCACCATTATGTCCGCACCGCGCTCTGGGGCTATGCGGAAGGGGAGCAGCTCACCAATGAAGCGCTGATCAGGGAGCAGTATCGCGGCATCCGCCCCGCGCCCGGCTATCCCGCCTGCCCGGAACATAGCCTGAAGCCCATCCTGTTCGACATGCTCGACGCCCATCACGCCACCGGCGCGACGCTGACCGAAAGCTTCGCCATGCTGCCGACGGCGGCGGTCAGCGGCTTTTATTTCGGCCATGCCCAGGCCGAATATTTCGGCGTCGCCCGCGTCGGCCGCGACCAGCTCGAAGACTATGCCCAGCGCCGCGGCATCGACCTGGACACGGCGGAACGCTATCTGCGGCCCAATCTGGACTGATCCCTCTTTACGCCCCTCCCTTCCAGGGAGAGGCAGCGAGACTTAGGTCCGCAGAGCGGGCCTTAGTCGCAGCGGGGTGGGTGGCGAGCGTAGCGAGCCTTGGATATGGTCCGGGTCATTACATTCGTTCGCTGCGAGCGAGGTCGAAACCCCTCCCTCCGTTAGCGCCGCGCTCCCTGTAGGCGGAATGACGTCATAGTGCATCGTCATTGCGAGCGCAGCGAAGCAATCCACGGGAGCGACTTTGGATTGCGTCGCTGCGCTCGCAATGACGAGACAGGCGATTGGCGTTCCGCCCTCCAGGCCCTATCTTGGTCGGATGAAGATCTTCACCATCGGCTATGAAGGCGCGACGCAGGCGGACCTGATCGCGACGCTCCAGCGCGCCGGCGTGCGCCTCCTCGCCGACGTGCGCGCGGTGCCGCTGTCGCGGCGGCCGGGTTTCTCGAAGAACATCCTCGCCGCCGGCCTCAAGGAGGCGGGGATCGCCTATGTCGGCCTCAAGGCGCTGGGCACGCCTGCCGAAGGGCGGGAGGCCGCGCGCAAGGGCCATCACGCCCGCCTCGCCGAAATCTATGCCCGCCAGCTCGACCTGCCCGAAGCGATCGTGCAGGCGGAGCAATTGAAGGACATGGCGGCAGAGATCCCCACGGCCCTGCTCTGCTTCGAACGCGACCCCTCCGGTTGCCACCGCTCGCTGCTGCTGGACGCGGTGCTGCCGGAGGCGGAGCGGGTGGATTTGTTTGTGGGGTAGGGGAGATGGCCGGTAACGGACTGGCAGCTCACCCCACATGAGGTTTGTATAGCTGCCGTTCGTCCGAAACAGCCCATGATGGAAACGCGCTCCCCCGCCCGGTCTCCAGATCGTTCGTTCGAGATGGTTGCAGAAGCCGCAAAGCTGAATACATCTCCAGCATAGCTGGGGGAAGAGATATGGCTGAAGACGAAATCATTGCGCTGCTGACCGAGGTCATATTCGCTGACGGCGCGGCGATCATTGAGCATGCCAAGCAGAATCACCGGAAATTTGTTCACTACACATCAGCGGAAGCGGCTCTTTCGATCATAACCAAGAAAGAAGTCTGGCTGAGAAATAGCTCAGCAATGAACGACTATTCCGAAATTGGTTATGGTGAAATGCTGTTCCGCAATGTTTTTCATTCTGATTCTGACGCGACGAGAATGTCTCGTAGCGTCCTCGATTCCATTAATCCGGGCCTGCACGATAGACTGGCGCAGTTCTTTGAGCAGCGCGCTGCCCAACGTAGGCATTTTACTTACCTGATTTCTGTCTCCGAGCACGGCCCCCACGAGGTGAAACCGGGCATGATCCCTAACCAAGGCGAAGAAAAATATGGTCGTCTGTCAATGTGGCGCGCTTACGGGCGGGATCGCGTCGGCGTGGCAATGGTGTTCAATTCGCAGGCGCTCATGGCTCCGTCCAATGTCATTGGCGCCTACACGAATCCTGTCGCCTATGTTGAGCAAGGCGACTTCAATCATCTTTATTGCTCCATACTGCTGCGGGCGGAGCGACATGCAGAAGCCTTGAAGCAATTGCCCGACGGCTGGTTTGAGCAAAATCTACAGCGGTTTATCGACAATGCGGCCTTGGCGCTGAAACATCCCGGTTTCAGCGAGGAGCGCGAATGGCGAATTACCTATAGCGCCAATCCTGATGCCGAGCATATCAGCGACGAAATTTTCAACGCTGAAAGCCGGGTAAAGCGGGAGTTCGTTTGCACAAATGGCTTGCCGCAGAGGATTTATAAAATCCCGCTCAAGGATTATCCCGAAGAAGGATTCGTTGGTGCCGAACTCAATTCACTGGTGGAAAAAATTATTATCGGACCATCGCAATATCCGGTCATGGTCGCCGACGCGATCATTATGGCGCTGAGAAACGCGGGTGTCGAGAATCCTGAGCAGCGAATTGCTATCTCGAATATTCCTCTGAGAACCTAGATCGTGAGTTGCGGCGATAACTTTCATGCAGTTAGCCGGAGGGGTCATGTCCTGTTTTCGTCGTGAGCGGACACCGGTATGAAATATGAACGAAAGACGGATTTCGGTCATCTGGAGCGGCATGCCAGATGACCGAAAATGGCGCTATCTGTCACTTCGCTCCCCAATCTCCCCCAAAATCCTATTCCTCTTCCAAAATAGGATTTCCTCTGATCTACCCTCAAAGATGGACCAGCCCCACACCCCCAATCCGCCCGCGCCCGCCGCGCCGCTCCCCACCAACCCCGCCCGCTGGACGCCCGACAAGCAGCGCCTTTTCCTCACCACCCTGCTCGCGACCGGCAATGTCACGCAGGCGGCGCGGGCCGCGGGCATGTCGCCGGCCAGCGCGCATCGGCTGCGGCGGCGGCTGGCGGGGACGCCGTTCGACCGGACATGGACCAATGCGCTCGCGCTCCATGCCCAAAGCCTCGCCGATCCCTTCGCCGCCGATCCGGCCCGACCCCCTGTCCAACCCGTGACCCGACAGGCGCGTCGCTGATGCGCGGGTGGCGCGTCAGTGTGACCCGGATGGCGCGCCGCTGTGACCCGACCGGCGCGTCGGCATGACCCGGGGAGCGCGTCGCGGGCGCGTCGGCGGCGCATCGGCCGCGATTTCGCTCGCTGGAAAACAGCAGCGACGCTGTGAACTTCGGAGGGATGACCCGATTATGACCCTGCCGACCCTCCGGCCCGGCCCCGCCATCAACCTTCAAAGGCGCACCTGTCCCATAGCGGGGCAGCGCCGGATCGACTCCATTCATGCCTTGGTCGCGCAACCTGCGCGGCCTATCGTCCGCGCCATGCGCATCCTTTCCACCAGCCTCCTCGTCTCCGCCGCGATCGCCTCGACGGCGCTCGCGCAAGGGGCGCCCGCCGCCTTCACCGTCGTCGAATCGGGCCGCGCCTTCGGCTCGCTGGCCGACGCCATCGCCGCGATCGGCGACGGGCGCGGCACGGTCATCGTCGCGCCGGGCACTTATCATCAATGCGCGGTGCAGCAGGGCGGGGACGTCACCATCCGCGCCGCGACGCCGGGCACGGCGATCTTCGACGGCGTGCCGTGCGAGGGCAAGGCGGCGCTGGTCCTGCGCGGCCGGTCGAGCACGGTCGAGGGGATCATCTTCCAGAATATCCGCGTGCCCGACGGCAATGGCGCGGGCATCCGCCTCGAAAGCGGCAATCTTTCGGTCAGCAACAGCCTGTTCCGCAACAGCGAGGAAGGCATCCTCACCGGCGACTATGCCGGCGGGCAGGTGGCGATCGACAAGTCGACCTTCCGCAAGCTCGGCCGCTGCGACCGCGACCTCGATTGTGCGCACGGCATCTATATCGGCCGGCTCGCCAGCCTTTCCGTCACCAACAGCCGTTTCGACCAGGGCGATGGCGGCCATTATCTCAAGACCCGCACCGCGCGCGTCACCATCACCGGCAACAGCTTCGACGACAGCGGCGGCCACCTCACAAATTACATGATCGACCTCAGCAACGGGGCGAGCGGGGTGATCCGCGGCAATGAGATGGTGCAGGGCAAGGACAAGGATAACTGGTCCGCCTTCATCACCGTCGCGCCGGAAGGCCGCGAGCAGGACAGCGCCGGGCTGGTGATCGAGGGCAACAGGGCGGGCTTCGTGCCGGGTGTGGCGCGGGGGTCGACCTTCGTCGCCAACTTCACCGACGATCCGGTGCGCATCGGCGCGAACGAACTGGCGCCCAGCATGAAGGTCAAGGACAGGCGTTAGATTATGATGATCTCACATTGATCCACCCGTCATTGCTTCGCTTCGCTCGCAATGACGATTCTGACTGATGTCATCCGGCTATAGAGGGGCGCTGACTTGGCCGGGCGAAGATGGTAGGGAAGGGGGATGCGAACCACCTATGACAGCGCGACCGTCCGCCTCTACCATCTGGGCGACGACGGGGCGGCCATGACCATCATGTATGGCCCTTTGAGCGAGGCGCTCCACGTCGCCGAACAGCAGCCCGCCGAAGTGCAGGACGGGCTGTTCCTGGCGACCGACAATGACGTGGTCGCCTATCTCGACCTGATCGAGGGATAGGGGAAGAAGCGAACGGTCTGTCAAAATCTCCGTTCGCTTCGAGCGAAGTCGAGAAGCGGATAGAGCGCGCTTCTCGTTTCTCGACATGCTCGAAACGAACGGGAATTAAATCAGGCCGCGACCTGTTCCTCCCGGCCATAGGCGACCACCGCCTCGACTTCGGCCTTGTCGCCCAGCACCACGCCGACCCGCTGGTGCAGCCCTTTGGCCGCCACGTCCATGATCGGAATGAAGCCGTCGCTCGCCGCGCCGCCGGCCTGTTCGATCAGGAAGCTCATCGGATTGGCTTCGTACATCAGCCGCAATTTCGCCTTGCCGGGGGTGCGATGATCATAGGGATACATGAAGATGCCGCCGCGCTTCAGGATGCGATGCACGTCCGCCACCATGGATGCGGTCCAGCGCATGTTGTAATCCGCGCCGCACGGCCCGGCCGCGCCAAGGACGCGCTCGTCGACATAACGGGTGATGGCCGGCGACCATTGGCGGCGATTGGACATGTTGATGGCGAACTCGCACTTGCCCTGCGGCATCTTCATGTCCGGGTCGGTCATGACCCACATGCCGACTTCGCGGTCGAGCGTGAATTCATAGACGCCGGTGCCGACGCTCAGCACCAGGATCGTCTGCGGGCCGTAGATGGCGTAACCGGCGGCGACTTGGCTACGGCCGTCCTGGAGGAAATCCTCCTCCGTCACGTCGCGTCCGGCGCAGCCCTCGGGGGCCTTGAGCACCGAGAAGATGGTGCCGACCGACAGATCGACGTCGATGTTGCTGGACCCGTCGATCGGGTCGAACAGCATCAGATATTCGCCCTTGGGGTAGCGGTTGGGGATGGGATAGATGGTCTCCATCTCCTCCGACGCCATCGCGGCGAGGTGGCCGCCCCACTCATTGGCGTCGAGCAGCAGTTCGTTGGCGATGACGTCCAGCTTCTTCTGCACCTCGCCCTGCACATTCTCGCTGTCCAGGCTGCCCAGCACTTCGCCCAGCGCCCCCTTGCCGACCGAATGGCTGATGGTCTTGCAGGCGCGGGCGACGGTTTCGATCAGCAGGCGAAGCTCGCCGGGCAGGGCGTTGGCCGTGCGCTGCTGTTCGATCAGGAAGCGGGTGAGGGTGGTGCGAGCCATGAGACGCCTTTCGCGAAAGGGACGGAAGATCGCGGCCGGGGCCGGATTCGGAAAAAGGATGACGCATCATCGCTAGGGGAGAGCCAGGCCCTAGTCCAGCGGGCCGCGACGTCCCGAGTATATGCTAGCGCTGTCATGTTACAAAGCATGTATGGCGGAACCTGGCGTCGCGCGCGCGCCTCCCGCCCGCCCTTTTCACGGAATGACCAGTTCCATTCCCGCCTTCACCCGGTTGAGCGCCAGATAGCTGTGATAGCTCGCCACGGACTCATTCTCGGCGAAGAGGCGGCGGGTGGTGGCTTCGTAGCTGCGCATGTCGGGCGCGACGATCAGCATGATGAAGCTGCGGCCGCCGGTGACATAATAGCATTGCTGCACGTCGGGATCGTCGCGGAACAATTTCTTTGCCCGGTCGACCGTCGTCGCCTTCTCGTCCACCAGATTGACCTCGACGATCGAAGTGACGCCCAGGCCCACGGCATCGGGATCGACGATCGCGACGTTGCGCGCGATGACGCCGCTCTTCTCCATTGCCGCGATGCGGCGCTGGACCGCGGCGGTCGACAGGTTCACCGCCTCGGCAATGGCGCGCTGGGGTGTGCGGTTGTCGCGCTGGAGGATTCGCAGGATCGCTTTGTCGAACGCGTCGAGCAGGCGAGGAGATGAACCATGATCCGGCATGTCCGCGAGTAATTGTTGCATTCATCCCCGCAATCAAGAGCGCATTTCCCGTATGTGCGATGATATTGCCCGTCGACCAGGCTAATCGGGAAGGCGGCAGGCGATGGACAGGGGATCGAACGGCGCCACGCTGGCGGGCATATTGTTCGGCGCGGGCGCGGGCGCGCTCTGGGGGCTGGTGTTCCTGGCGCCCGAAGTGGTGCGCGGTTTCAGCCCGCTGGAGCAGGCGGTCGGCCGCTATCTGGCCTATGGCGCCATGTCGGCGCTTTTGATCGCGCCGCGCTGGCGGACGCTCGCGGCGCTGATGACGCCGCGCATCCTGTGGGCGCTCGCCTGGCTCGCGCTGGCCGGCAACCTCTTTTACTATGTGTTGCTGGCGAGCGCGGTGCAGATGGGCGGGATCGCCATGACGTCGCTGGTGGTCGGCTTTCTGCCCGTGGCGGTGACGATCGTGGGCAGCCGTCAGGCGGGCGCAGTGCCGCTGCGCCTGCTGGCGCCGTCGCTGCTGCTGTGCATGGCGGGCGCGCTCTGCATCGGCTGGCAGGCCGTGGCGATGCCCGGATCGGGGTCTGTCATGACGCGGCTGGCGGGCTTTGTTTGCGCGGTCGGGGCGCTGATCTCCTGGACCCTCTTCGCCATCGGCAATAATCACTGGCTGCGGCGGATGGGCGACATGCGCGCGCAGGACTGGAATTTCCTGATCGGCCTGGCGACGGGAGTGCAGGCGCTGCTGTTCCTGCCGGTTGTTTTCCTGCTGGGCATGGGCCAGCATGACGGAGCCGCCTGGAGCCGCTTTGCGGGCGTGACGATCGGCATCGCGCTGCTGGCCTCGATCGTCGGCAATGCGCTGTGGAATCGGATGAGCCGGCTGCTCCCGCTGACCATGGTCGGGCAGATGATCCTGTTCGAAACCGGCTTTGCGCTGATCTACGGCTTTCTGTGGGAACGGCGGTTGCCGACCCCGCTGGAAGGCTTGGCCTTCGTGCTGGTCGTGTCGAGTGTCGTCACCTGCATCGCCGCGCATCGCCGGCCGGTGGCGGCGGACGCGACGGTCGCGGCCTGATTGCGACCTTTCCCCCTTGGCGGATTCGCTATAGGGCGGATTGCATGACCAATATGTTTCTTGTGATGGGCGGCGGCGCGCTCGGCGCGGCGCTGCGCTATCAGCTGGGCCGCTTCGCCGGGCAGATGACGCCGGGCGCGGCCTGGCCCTGGGGCACCTTCGCCGCCAATCTGATCGGCGGTTTCGCCATGGGGCTGCTCGCCGGATGGCTGGCGCGGGGCAGCGCCCCAATCGGAACAGCGTCGGGTGAGCCGATCCGGCTGCTGCTGGGGGTGGGCGTGCTCGGTGGCTTCACCACCTTTTCCGCCTTCAGCCTGGAGACGATGCTGATGATCGAGCGCGGGCGGATCGCGCTTGCGTTGGGCTATGTGCTGGCGTCGGTGATCGGTGCGGTGGCGGCGCTGGCATTGGGGCTCCAGCTCGCGCGGAGTGTCGCGGCATGAAGGGGCGTCCTCCCGGCAGGGACGGCGCGCGTTCGCGCAGCGTTGGTGGCAAGCCTTCGGGCGGCCGCACTTCGGATCGCAAGCCGACCGGCGCGCCCGGTCGCGGCAAGCCATCCGGCCCGCGCAAGGGGGACGGGGAGAAGCCGGCCTTCAAGCCCAAAGCGCCGGCCGCGGCCAAGTCGGCTGCGGCTAGGCCCGCCGCGCCCAAGCCTGCGGCGGTCAAGGCCAACCCCGCCAAGGGCGTCTCGCTGGACGTGCGCCAGTTCCGGGTGAGGGCGGACGATGACGGCATCCGCCTCGACCGCTGGTTCCAGCGGCATCTGCCCGATGTGAGCTTCAATCTGGTGTCGCGCTGGTCGCGCACAGGCCAGCTGCGCGTCGACGGCGCGCGCGCCGCGCCGGGCGACCGCATCGCCGAAGGCCAGATGATCCGCGTTCCCCCCGCCGAGCAGAAGCCGGAGGCGGCCGAGAAACCCAGGCGCGTCCGCCTGATCGACCTGACCCCGGACGAGATCGCCTATGCGCAGGAGATGGTGATCCATCGCGACGCGCAGGCGATCGTCATCAACAAGCCGCCGGGCCTGGCGACGCAGGGCGGGACCAAGACCGACGAGCATGTCGACAAGCTGCTCGACGGCCTGCTGTTCGACGCGGAATCGCGCCCCAAGCTGGTCCATCGGCTGGACAAGGACACGTCGGGGGCGCTGCTGCTGGCGCGCACCAGCCGCTCCGCCGCCCATTTCGCCAAGGCTTTCTCCAGCCGAACGGCCCGGAAAGTCTATTGGGCGCTGGTCATGGGCGTCCCCTCGATCGAGGACGGCATGATCGAACTGCCGCTCGCCAAGCAGCCGGGCACCGGCGGCGAGAAGATGCATGTGGACGAGGAGGAAGGCCTGCCCGCCCGTTCGCGCTATCGCGTGATCGAGCGCGCGGGCAACCGCGCCGCCTGGGTCGAGCTGCAACCCTATACCGGCCGCACCCACCAGTTGCGGGTCCATATGGCGGCGATCGGGCATCCGATCGTGGGCGACGGCAAATATGGCGGGAAGGAAGCCTTTCTGTCCGGCACGATCAGCCGCAAGATGCACCTGCACGCCCGCCGCATCCGGGTCGACCATCCCGATGGCGGACGGGTCGACGTGACGGCGCAACTGCCCACGCATTTCGCCAACAGCCTCACCGACCTCGGCTTCGACCTCAGCCTGGGGGACCTGCCGCTGGACGATGAGATCGACCGCACCCCGACCCGCGAGGATGAAAAGAAGGCCGCGCGCCAGCACGCCAAGCAGATCCGCAAGGGCCGCAAGGGCGAACGCCGCGCGCGCGGGTCGCGCTGAGGGGTAGCGGGTGCATCCCGATCCCAAATTCCGCTGGCGGGATGAGGGTGAACTGCGCGCCTTCGTCGCCGCCCGACGGTTCGGTATGCTCTTCGCGCAGACAGCGGACGGACCGGCGGTGGCGCATGTGCCGGCGGTCTGGCTGGACGAACGGCGGATCGGCTTTCACCTGTCGCGGGGCAACCGGCTGGCGGCCCATATCGACGGGGCGCGGGCGTTGTTCGTGGTGAACGGGCCGCATGGCTATGTCAGCCCGGACTGGTATGGGCTGGAGGATCAGGTGCCGACCTGGAACTATGTCGCCGCCGAACTGGAGGGCGACGTGCAAGCGCTGCCGGTCGAGGCGCTGCCCGGCCTGATCGACGCTCTGTCGCTTGACAGCGAGGCGCGGCTGGCGCCCAAATCGGTCTGGACCCGGAACAAAATGGCGCCCGGCCTGTTCGATCGGATGACGGGGGCAATCATCGGCTATCAGATGACCGTCACGGATTGGCGCGGCACACGGAAGCTGGGCCAGAATAAGCCGGCGGCCGCGCGCGCCGCGGCGGCTGACGGAATGGCGGCGGCAGGTGAACAGCCCATTGCCGCCCTGATGCGGGGGGCATTGGACGGCGGATGAGCAATCACCTTGTGGTTTTCGACTGTGACGGGACGCTGGTGGACAGCCAGCACAGCATCTGCACCGCCATGGTGCGCGCCTTTGAGGAGGCGAAGCTGACCCCGCCCGAGCGGCTGATGATCCTCTCGGTGGTGGGATTGTCGCTTCCGGTCGCGATGGCGCGGCTGCTGCCGGAAGCGGAGAGCGATTTCCACGATCATCTGGCCGATCGCTACAAGAGCGCCTTTCACGCCTTGCGTCAGGAAAATGCGGTGTCGGAACCGCTCTATCCCGGCATCGCCGATCTGGTGCATGAACTGGATGCGGCCGGCTGGCTGCTGGGCGTGGCGACCGGCAAGTCCGACCGCGGCCTCCATCTCTGCCTTACCCATCATGGCATCGTCGACCGGTTCGTGACGTTGCAGACCGCCGACCGGCATCCGTCCAAGCCTCATCCCTCGATGCTCCAGACCGCCATGGTCGAAGCGGGCGCGGTCCCCGAAACCACGGTGATGATCGGCGACACCAGCTTCGACATCGACATGGGGCTGGCGGCGGGCGCACGCACCATCGGCGTCGGCTGGGGCTATCACGCACCGGCCGAGCTGGTCGCGGCGGGCGCCCATGCGGTGGCGATGGACAGTTTGGAATTGCGCGGCCATATCGGCGCGCCATGAACCAGCTTCCTCCGCCACCTCCGCCGGCCGACCCCGACAAGGTCGCGCGCCAGCGTTATTTCGCCATCGGCCTGTTCCGCCTGTCGGGCGCCTTCATCGTCATGTTCGGTTTCCTCGCCATCATGCAGCGGTTCGATTGGGTGCAGGGCGACAAGGCGAAGGCGTTCGGCGCGATCATGGTCGTCACCGGCCTGTTCCAGTTCATCGTCGTTCCGCGCCTGCTGCTGGCGCTGTTTCGCCAGAGGCCGCCGCAATGAAGCGTTTCTACAAAAATGTGACGATCGTGCAGGCCGAAGGCGGCTTCGCGATCCAGCTTGACGGACGACCGGTGCGCACTCCCGCCCGCGCCTTGCTGGCGCTGCCGACACAGGCGCTGGCCGATGCGGTCGCGGCCGAATGGCGGGCGCAGGGCGAGACGATCGATCCCGCCGCCATGCCGATGACCGGCCTTGCCAATGCCGCGATCGATCATGTCGCGACCAACAAGGCGGACTTCGCCGCCGGGGTGGCGCGCTATGCGCAGAGCGACCTGCTCTGCTACCGCGCCGATGGCCCCGATACGCTGGTCGCGCGACAGGCGGCGGCGTGGGACCCGCTGCTCGATTGGGCGCGCGCGCGCTATGACGTGACCTTCGCCGTAACGCAGGGGATCATCCCGGTCGCGCAACCGGATGAAACGGTGGCCCGACTGGAGGCGGCGGTGGCGGCGCTCGATCCCTTCACCCTATGCGGTCTGTCGACGCTGGTGACATTGAGCGGATCGCTGGTCTGCGGGCTGGCGCTGATCGAGGGCGGCCATGAGCGCGACGCCATCTGGCAGGCGGTCGAGATCGACGAAGCCTGGCAGGTCGAACAATGGGGAGAGGATGCCGAAGCGTCCGCGCGGGCAGCCCACCGCCGCGCGGAATTTTCCATGGCCGGAGCCTTTTGCGCGATGAGCCGAATATGAAAGATCGGGAACCGGGTTATTCCTTCGTTCATTGAAAGAGTTGGGCCGCGCGAAATTCACGTCGGAGCGACTTTTTCGATGCAACCATGCAAGGAGACCCTGACATTGGCTCAATTTGCCAAGTTTTTTCTGATAACTGTGTCGGCGCCGCTGGCGCTTGCCGCGCCCGCGCTGGCGCAGCAAGCCCCAGCCCCCCAGAGCGCCCCCCCGAGCGCTCCAGCCGAAGCGCCCCCCGCTGAAGCCCCCCCCGCCGCCAGGGAAATGACCCCGGATCAGATCGCCGCCTTCAACCAGGCGGTGACGGACTTCACTGCGGGGCAGAGCGCGCAGCAGAGTGGCGACAATGCCGGCGCGGTCGCCAAATATGATGTGGCGCTCCCCGCCATCCGCACCGCCGTGGAGGTCGATCCCACCAAGATCGACAATGTGAACTTCCTCGCCAACGCCCTTTATGCCGATGCCGCCGCCTATGGCGCGCTGGGCCAGATGGACAAGGTGATCGCGCTTTATGGCGAATCGCTGCCGCACTGGCGCAAGGTGGTGGAGGCGAAGCCGACCGATATGGCCAGCCGCAACATCCTCGCCGGCATCCTGATCCAGTTGGGCAATCAGAAACTGGGCGCGAGCGACACCAACGGGGCGGACCCCTATTATCAGGAGGCGCTACCCCTGGCGCGCAAGTCGGTCGCTGAGCAGCCGGCCGACGCGGTCAGCAAGAATATCCTGCTGTCCGCCCTGATCGGCGCCAGCCAGACATCCATGACGGAAGGGCTGCGCGACGAGGCGATCAACATGGGCAAGGCGATGACGGCCGACGGCACGATCGACGCGACGAACAAGCCCTCGATCGCGGCGCTGACCGGCGCGAATGCAGGGTAAGGTCGACCTTTGATGCAAGGGGACCGGGCCGGGGCGATGCTCCGGCCCTTGTGATGTCACCCCTCCGCCCGTCGGACTGGCTGCACATCGGCATAGGGCATGATCATCCGTCCGTCGGGCGCGGCGGTGAAGGTCGTCTGGGTGGGGTAGGCGAATTCGATGCCGCGCTGGTTGAACTGGCGCAATATGGCGAGGCCGATCTTGTGCCGTATCACATAGATGGCGTCCCAGTCGGGCAGGTAGACGTCGAATTCCAGTTCGAAATCCAGGCTCGACGCGCCGAAGCCGATGAAACCCGACCGCACGAAGCGGCCGCCCAGATCGTCGACGATCAGCTTCAATATGTCGGGGATCTGCTCGGCCATATCGGGCGGGGTCTGGTAGATGACGCCGATCGCGAACTTGATGCGGCGATGATCGAGCACGAGATAGGATGTGATTTCCTTCTGCAGCAGATTGGCGTTGGAAATCACCTTCTTCTCGCCCGTCACCGCGCGCAGGCGGGTGGATTTGAGGCCGATCTTCTCCACCGTGGCGGTAGTGGTGTCGTAGGTGATCGTCTCGCCCCGCCGAAAGGGCTTGTCGAAGATGATCGACAGCGCGGCGAACAGGTCAGAGAAGATGCCCTGCGCCGCCAGGCCGATGGCGATGCCACCGATGCCGAGGCCCGCGACCAGGCCGGTGACGTTGACGCCCAAATTGTCGAGCACCACGACGGCGGCGATGGCGAACAGCGCGAAGCTGACCAGCACGCGGATGAGGCCCATGGCGTTGGCCAGCGTCTCGCCCCCGCCATCCTCCGCCAGCGTCTTGCGCTCGATCAGGCCCAGGATGATCTCCCGTGCCCAGATTGCCGCTTGCAGCACGGTGGCGATGGTGAAGAGGAAAGTGACGGTCCTGGCCAGCGCGGCGGGCGCATCGGCATAGCCGACCACCAGCTGCGCCGACACGAGCAGCATGAAATAATGGGTGGTGCGCGCCGCCGCGCGGCCCAGCACATTGGTATAGCCGAGCGGATCGCCGCGCTGCCCCCGGTGCCGCTTGCCCAGTTCGCGCAGCGCGGCCAGCGCGAGATAGATGATCGTCGCCGCGCCGATGGCGATCAGGATCTGCACATAGTGGAGCTGGAACCAGGCGATGGTGGAATGCCACATTTCGCGCAGGTTCGGGGGCGTCACATGGATGTCGGGAAGCGTGGGGTCTTTCTTGTCGGCCATGCCTGTCCTGTTCTGGGGGAATAGCGTGAAGGGATCAGGCCGCCGCTGCAAGCGGGGCGCAATCGGCGATACTGTCGAGGAAGGCGATCAGGCCGCGCTCCTCGCGCGAAAGATAGCGGGTCCGGCGCGGCAGGCGAAGCCCTTTGCGCCATTCATCCTGTCCGTCGCGGCAAAGCGCGATCAGGGCGGGATGGATGTAGCTCTTGCGGCTGATGGCGGGGGTGTTGCCCAGCGCCTGCGCCACCGGGGCGATCATCTCCTTGAGCGACACATGAGCCGTCGCGAGCGCTTCGAAGGCGATGGTCGACGCGCCCCAGGTGCGGAAATGCTTGGCAGTGAAGGGCGCCCCCATGGCGTCGGCGATATAGGCGTTGACGTCGCTGGAGCAGATCGGCCGCGCCTCCCCATCCTCGTCCAGATATTGGAAGAGATGCTGGCCGGGCAGATCCTGCACCTGGCGCACGAAGCGCAGCAGGCGGCTGTCGGTCACGGTCAGCTGATGCTGCTTGCCCGACTTGGCGCGGTAGCGCAGCGTCAGCGACCTGCCGTTGAGATCGAGATGGCGGCGGCGCAAGGTGGTCGCGCCGAAGCTCCTGTTGGTGGTGGCATAATGTTCATTGCCGACGCGCAGCTTGGCAAGGTCGAGCAGGCGGACGACGGCGGCGACGGTGCGATCCTTGCGCAGGCCGCGTTTCGACAGGTCGGCCTCCAGCCGCTCACGCAATTTGGGCAGCGCGCGGCCGAAATCGGGGCAGCCGGCATATTTTTCCGCCTCCCGCGCGGCGCGGAAGTCGGGATGATAGCGATATTGTTTGCGGCCCCGGTCGTCATAGCCGGTCGCCTGGATATGGCCGAAGGGCGAAGGGCAGAACCAGCAGTCGCGATAGGCGGGCGGCAGCGCGACGGCGTTCAGCCGGTCGATCTCGTCCCGGTCGGTGATGCGGTTGCCATCTGCGTCATGATAGGCCCAGCCGCGCTTCAGCGCACGCCGCGTGATGCCGGGGATGCTGTCGTCCGCATGGACGATGGAGGGTTGGGCCATATTTTCCTTCTCATGGCGCAAACCCCCGGTTCATCGCTTCGTTCCTAAACGGCGCCCCTGTCCACGCCTTCATGTCTTCAGGACAGCGGCGTGCGAAGCGCGGCCGGCCGAAGCCTGATCGGCGGGGCGTCCAGGCGCCAGGGAAGCGGCCGGCGGCGCAGCGCCGACAGATGCGCCAGCCCCCATGCCGCACAGACGGTGGCGACCGGCGCGGCGAAGGGCAGGGCGGCGGGCAGGAGCAGCGGCGTCAGCGCCGCCGTCGCGCCGCCCCCCAGCGCCAGCGCCAGCGCGCGCGGCTCGCCGTCCGGCCCGCGCATCCAGACGAGGCAGGCGGTGAGCCCGGCGGCGAAGCAGAGCAGCGCCCGCACCAGACCCGGCTCGCTCACCCCCGCGGCGATCAGCAGCAGGGCCAGTACGCCGGCGCTGATGGGCAGGCGGCTGCGGCCGAGCAGCAGCGTGCCAAGCGGATAGGCCGCGCCTTCGCACAGCAGGGCGGCGAACAGGATCGATCCCGCCTGCCCGCTGTCGCCCGCGATCAGCGCGACCACCGCCGTCGCGCCCCAGCGCAGCAGCCGGGCGGGCGCCATCCTGATGTGGCTGATCCAGTCCTTTGCATCCCCGCGCAGCGCGAAACGGCGGTCGGCGAGGCGCAGATGGAAACCGGCAAGGACGAACAGAGCCTCGATCCCCCAGGACGGCATGGCGGGCGTCACCAGCGGCGAGGCAAGCAGCAACCCCAGCAGCAGGCCATGGGCCAGGCCCAGCGCGCGCAATTCCCCGCTCATGCCGGCAATCCCCGCTGCACCGCGAGCGTCGCGGCGAGGCTCCTGCGCGCCGCCTCCTTGCGCTTGCGGGTGAGATAGGTGTCCAGCCCGATCTGAAGCGCGAGCATCATGAAGATGAAGGGTTGATAGGCGATGCCCACAAACAGCGACCCGATCATGTAGATGATATGTCCTTGTTGCAGCGCCACCGCGAAGGGCGCGATCCAGGCTTCATCGGGTCCGTCGCGCTTCCGATACATGCGGCGGATCGATTCGGTGCGGATGAAGCAGATGAGGTGGAGCAGCGCCCAGATGGCGAAGCCGAAATAGCCCTGTTCGCCCAGCAGCTCGAAATAGGCGCTGTGATAGGCGCGGCCCTTGTCGGTGACGAGCCGCCGCTCGATCCGGGTGCCGCCGCCGTCGGTGACGGTGCTCTGGGCGAAATAGGTGAAGCTGTTCTGGAGATAATTGTCGAAGCCGCCGCCGCCAGGATGCTGCTTCACATAATCGAGCGTCCACATCCACACGGCGACGCGGGTGGAGGCGCTTTCGTCGCCCTGGTGATTCTCGATCGTTTGCATCCGCTGGGTGAAGCTGGCGGGCAGGAAGGGGATGGCGGCGAGCGCGGCGAAGGCCATCAGCGGGCCGTAGACGAACTTGCGCTTCGACCGCATCAGCATCATCCCCGCCAGGATGACGAGGCAGACGAGGCCCGTGCGCGCCTCCGTCCCCACCGGCATCAACATGCAGGCGAGGCAGAGGCAGTAGCAGAAAAGCTTCACCTTCCAGTCGCGTGGGAAGATGGTGCCGTGATGGGCAACCCAGAGGATCAGCGGTATGAGCGCGATGGCGACGCAGCTGATGATGCTGCCTTCATACAGGCCGCTGTTATTGTCGACCATCAGGTTGAGCACGCCATAGCCGCCGCCCGACAGCGCGGTCTTCAGGCCGCCGTTGATGATGATGGTGCTGGCGCACAGGATCATGAAAACGGCCAGCGCCTCGATCCGCAGGCGCGTGCGCAGGACCAGCGGCAGGAAGACGCCGGCGATGATCGCCTTCCACACCCAGTTCCATTTGGTCAGCGCCTCGACCGGGAAGTCGGCGGTCATGGTGGTGTAGCCGCACCAGGCGACGAGAAGGAGCATCAATCCCTGCCGCGCGGAAAACCGGCAGTCCTTCTTGTCGTCCACCAGCAGCCAGGCGCCGACCATCGCGGCGAAGGCGATGAAGGAAATGGGGATGGAGTTGAGCAGGAAATAGGAGAGGCGCTGGGGCGAGACGATATCGATATAGGCATAGACCGCGACCAGCAGGAACGGCCGGCGGAAACCCATCAGGAAGAAGAGGCCGAGAAAGGCGACGAAGAAGAGGTCACGCATCGCGGTGCGGCTCCGCCGTTTCCGCAGCTTGCGAATCGGGATCGCGATCAAGGTCCGCACGCGACAGCAGCCGCCAGGCAGCCAGCAGGATCGCGCCATGGCTGATCAGCAGGGACAGGGTGTCGATCATCGTGAGAGAAGGATAAAGCTGGGCACGGTCCTCTTCCTAGCGCGACAGAGTTGACGGGCCGTTAAACCTTTTGGCGCACACAGGGCGTGTCATGACTCGCATTCTTCATGTGCTGGACCACAGCCTCCCGATGCACAGCGGTTATACGTTCCGCACAAGGGCGATATTGCGTGCGCAGATCGCCAAGGGCTGGGAAGTGCGCGGCATTACCGGCCGCCGCCACGGCGCGGGCGGGCCGCCGCTGGAAATGGTGGACGGCCTGACCTTCCACCGCACGCCGGGGGAGTCGGCGAAGGGCAATGCGGTGCTGCGCGAATGGCGCGACATTTCGGCCCATGCCGATGCGATCGACGCGCTGGCGCGGCAATGGCGGCCCGACGTGATCCACGCCCATTCGCCGGTGCTGAACGCCATCGCCGCGCAGCGTGTGGCGAAGCGTCACGGCATTCCCCTGATCTACGAGATTCGCGCCTTCTGGGAGGATGCGGCGGTGGGCAATGGCACGGGGACGCAAGGCAGCCCGCGCTATTGGCTGACGCGGCAGCTGGAAACCCGCGCGGTACGCCATGCCGATGCGGTGGCGGTGATTTGCGAGGGGCTGCGCGGCGACCTGATTGCGCGCGGCATCGACCCGGCGAAGATCATCGTGTCGCCCAATGGCGTCGACCTGGAACAGTTCGGCGTGCCCGTGCCGCGCGATCCCGCGCTGACCGCCAGGCTGGGCCTGGAGGGCGCCGACGTGGTGGGCTTCATCGGCAGCTTCTACGATTATGAGGGGCTGGACGATCTGATCGCCGCCATGCCGCGACTCGTGCGCGCCCGGCCCAGCGCGAAGCTGCTGCTGGTCGGCGGCGGGCCGATGGAGCAGGCGCTGCGCGATCAGGCGCGGGCTTCGCCTTTCACCGACCATATCGTCTTCGTCGGGCGGGTGCCGCATGATCAGGTCGAAAATTATTATGCGCAGGTCGACGTGCTGGCCTATCCTCGCAAGGCGATGCGGCTGACCGATCTGGTGACGCCCTTGAAGCCGCTGGAAGCGATGGCGCAGGGCCGGCTGGTCGCCGCGTCGAGCGTCGGCGGGCATCGCGAACTGATCGAGGATGGCGTCACCGGCTCCTTGTTCGCGCCCGACGATCCGGCGGCGATCGCGCAAGCGCTGGAGGCATTGTTTGCCGATCGAAGCGGCTGGGACCAACGCCGCGCTGTCGCGCGCGCCTTCGTCGAACGCGATCGTAACTGGTCGTCAAACATTTTGCGTTACGAACCTGTTTACCAGCGGCTGTTGGCGCGCGCCGTCCGGGCGCGGGCGGCGGCCTGAACCAGAGCGAAGGTCGAGCTATTGACAGGCCCTCGGATCGGACGCGGCGCGATAATGGCGGGGCTGGCCGGCGCCGCCGCCGCCGCCGCGCTGATCGCGACTCCGGTCGGGCTGCTGGAGACGATCGTGGCGTCGAGCGGCCTCAGCGAGGCGCTGCCGGCCGCCGCGCCGCCGCTGGGGTTGACGGCGCGGCTGTCGATGGCCGGCTTTGCCGGGCTGCTGGCGGTGGGATTGGTAAGCATATTGCGCCGCGATTCGGCGCGCGAAAACGAAGAGATTGAAGACGAGGGGCGCGACGATCGCGCCCAGGGAGCAAGAAAAATGGGTTTCGCCTTCTCCAAGTTGACTGCCCTGGCGCGGGGGCGCGCCACGCCCCTGATCGAAACCGAAGCGCCGGTGCTGCGTCGGGCCGACGCGCACCCGGACGCGCCGCCGCGTCCGCCCATCTTTGCCAGCCGCGATTTCGACGGCGTCGAGATTTTCGCGCGACGCGAAGCGGGCCGTCGTCCGCTGGTCGTCCATAGCGAGCCGGAACCCGAATCGGTCCGGCCCGCCCCCGGCTTCGCTGCACCTCCTGCGCCGGGGGAGCAGGAGGTGCAGCCGCAACCGGCCTTCCTGCGGCCGGCCATCGCCGAACCGACGGCCGAATCGGTCGCGGAATCGGCCCCAGAATCGGCCGACGCGCCGGTGGATGAAGCCCGGACATATTTCGACGCGCCCGAAGATGCAGGGGAGGACGCCGAACCCTTCGCGCCGGAGACGCCGAGGCCGCTCCCCCTGCCGACCCATGGCCTGTCGATCGCACAGCTGACCGATCGGCTGGAACGCGGCCTTGCCTCGCGCCGGCGCAGCCTGTCGGGTCGTTCCACCGGGGTCCTGGCCGACATGCCGGTCGCAGCGCGCGTGCCGGTGCGCGAGTCGGTCGCGCCCGACGCGGACGAGGCGCTGCGTGCGGCGCTGGGCGCGTTGCGCGCCATGACGGCCCGCCCGCGCTGACAGATCGCTTGCCTCACCAGTCGCATATCGTCAGCGCCGACAGCTCGATCCAGAGATTGTCGGTTTCTTCCCCCTGCGCGTCGACGCAGATGTCGGCGACGAAATGGTGAGGCAAGGTCCACTCCGCTTCTTCCAGCCCCTGGGCCAGCAGCGCGCGGCGCGCAGGCGCATCCTCCCCTTCCAGCTTCAGCCGGATGACATGGCGGCGGCCTTCGAACAGGGCGCTGGCCCAGGGACGGCTGGTGGCCCGTTCGATCGCGGTCGGCCCGCCGGCGCGCGCGACCAGCTGGGCCAGCAGCCGGGGCAGCGGATCGGCTGAGCGATTTCCTATTGCATGGGAATGGACGAGATTCGTCCGCGCGAAAAGGGGATCCATGCTTGTCATTGGCCGGCGCTCCTGCAATAAGTGTTCATGAAATGTTCTATTCTTCTCTGCACGCGTGGGCCCGGCTCGCGGCCGTTACGCAGGTCGAAGACCAGCCGTGGATCGCGCGCGCATTCGCGGCCGAACCTGGTGGGGGGCATGGCATGTCGGCGCAGGAATTTTTCGATCGTCACCAGCAGAGGCATCGGTTCACTTCTCCCCGTTCGATGCGACTCGCTCGCTGCGAGTCGATAGGTATATTCCTATCTCAACCTCGATTTCCTACTTGTCTAGGAAAAATCTTATCGGTAATGGATTGGATATGGATGAATCGCAGAACGCCCGGACCGCGCTGGATCGGCTGATCGCCGACCGGGGCGAGAATTATGCCGATCTGTCGCGGCTGATCGGTCGCAACCCGGCCTATATCCAGCAGTTCATCAAGCGCGGCACGCCTCGCAAGCTGGACGAGGACGACCGGCGGGTGCTGGCGCGCTATTTCGGCGTGGCCGAAACGATGCTGGGCGGCGGCGCGTCGGCCGAAGCCGCGCCGCCGCCGCGCCTGCGCGCCGCGCCCGCCGTCGTCGCCGTGCCCCGTCTAGCTCTGGGGGCGTCGGCGGGCGGCGGCACGCTGGACGAGGATGAGCGGGCGGCGGGCGTGATGGCGTTCGACGCGCGCTGGCTGCGGCATCTGGGCGTCCGGCCGCAGCGCGTGTCGATCATCCGGGTGGACGGCGAATCGATGGCCCCGACCCTCAGCGACGGCGACGACATCATGGTCGACCATGATGATGACGCGCAGCGGCTGCGCGACGGCGTCTATGTGCTGCGGCTCGACGGGGTGCTGATGGTCAAGCGGATCGCCATGGGGCCGCTGCGCGGGCGGTTCAGCGTAGTCAGCGACAATCCCCATTATCCGGACTGGACCGATATCGATCCCGCGCTGGTGGACATTGTCGGGCGCGTGGTCTGGACCGGTCGCCGCTTGAATTGAGCGCATGGCCTCCCCATTGCCGTCATGCGGATGTTCCCGGCCGCGCCGTGCGCGGGACAGCCGGGACGGCATGAAGGAGTTATGTGGTGAACGACAATGGCGCGGTGATCCGCAAGGCGATCGCATGGCGTGGCGCGCCGATGGCGCTGGCGACGGTCATTTCCACCTGGGGATCGGCGCCCCGTCCGCGCGGCAGCCATATGCTGGTCCATCAGGACGGCCGGCTGGAGGGCAGCATTTCGGGCGGCTGCGTCGAGACGGACGTGTTGCAGCGCGCCGCCGAGGTGATTGCGGGGCGCCCTGCCCATGTCCAGCGCTATGGCGTGGCCGATGGCGACGCCTGGGAGGTGGGGCTGCCCTGCGGCGGTGAGATTGCCGTGCTGGTCCAGCCGGTGGACGACAGCGGCTTTGCGCCGGGCCTGTTCGATCGCATCCTGACCGAAAGCGGAAAGGGGCGGGCGCTGACCCTGTCCACCGACCTGGAGAGCGGCATGACGCGGGAGGGTACGGAGGAAGGTGCGTTCCTCAACCGTTATGATCCGCCGCGCCGGTTGCTGATCGTGGGCGCGGTGCAGATCGCCCAGTCCCTCGTGCCGCTGGCGCAGGCGATCGGCGTGACGCCGGTGGTGATCGATCCGCGCGGACGCTTCCTGACGCAGGAGCGCTTCCCCGGCGTGGAACTGGACGATCGTTGGCCCGACGAGGCGGTCGGGAGGCGCCTGCCCGGCGAATCGACCGCGGTCGTGACCTTGAGCCACGACATCAAGATCGATGATCCGGCGCTGGCGGCCGCCTTACGCGCGCCGACCGGCTATGTTGCGGCCTTGGGATCGCGGCGCAGCCACGCGGCGCGGCTGGACCGGCTGGGGGCGATGGGCTTCGATGCGGCGCAGCTGGCGCGGATCGACGGGCCGGCGGGACTGGACATCGGCGCAGTGGGGCCGGCGGAGATCGCCCTGTCGATCGCGGCGGGGATGATCGCGGGCTTCAACGCCGGGGCGTGAATGGAATGCCCCCTGCCGCAAGGGTGGGGCAGAGGGCATATCCCCAGGCTGTCGGGCACCAAGGACGGGCGGCCCGTATCAGAGCCACGAGAAACGGCAATACCCAAAAAGGGGGTAATCTAAATTTTTCATTCGTAAAATTGCAATATCTTGTAATAATATTGCAAAAATCAGCAGCAGCGTCCGCCATTTTTCCCGCCATAACGGGCTTCCTGCCGGTTTCGGAAAAACTGGGTGCGATCCATCACCGGTCGGTCGGGATGATGGTCGGCCATGTGGCGCAGATAGGCGTCATAATCGGACATGCCAACCATCAATCGCGCGGTGCGGCGCAGCGTGTCGAACAGGCCGCTCATTCGGCCGGCACCAGTTGGGCGGGGATTTCGCGCGCGGTGGGCGCCGCGATCCGGCGCGCGGCGAGGCAGGTCTTCACCGTGAAGAAAAGGATCGACAGCACCACCGCCAGGAACAGCGCCACCAGCGCGGCGTCGATCCGGTCGTTGAAGATGATGCGCTGCATCTCCGCCATCGACTTGGCGGGGCCGAGTATCTCACCCGCATCCGCCGCCGCGCTGAATTTCGCGGCATGGGCCAGGAAGCCGACCTTGGGATCGGCGGAGAAGAGCTTGAGCCAGCCCGCCGACAGGGTGCAGACCAACAACCAGGCGGTCGGAACCAGCGTCACCCAGGCGAACCTGTCCTGCTTCATGCGGAAGAGGACGGTGGTGCCCAGCATCAGCGCGATCGCCGCCAGCATCTGGTTGGAAATGCCGAACACCGGCCAGAGCGTGTTCACCCCGCCCAGCGGATCGGTGACGCCCTGATAGAGGAAGAAGCCCCAGGCCGCGACGCAGAGCGCCGTGGCGACGATGCCGGGGACATGGCTTTTCGTCTCCTTGAAGGCGGGGACGGCGAGCGCGATCAGATCCTGCAACATGAAGCGCCCGGCGCGGGTGCCGGCATCGACCGCGGTCAGGATGAATAAAGCCTCGAACAGGATGGCGAAATGATACCAGAAGGCCTTCATCGCCGGGCCGCCCACGACATGGCTGAAGATTTCCGCCATCGCCACCGCCAGCGTCGGCGCGCCGCCCGCGCGGCTGATGATCGTATGTTCGCCGACATCCTTGGCCGTCTGGGTGATAAGGTCGGGCGAGATGGGGAAACCCATAGCGGTGACGGCGGCTGAAGCGCTGGCGGCGTCGGTGCCGATCAGCGCGGCCGGGCTGTTCATGGTGAAATAGACGCCGGGGTCCAGGATCGACGCGCCGACCAGCGCCATGATCGCCACGAAGGCCTCCATCAGCATTGCGCCATAGCCGATCAGCGGCGCATGGGCTTCGCTGGCGATCAGCTTGGGCGTGGTGCCGCTGGCAATGAGCGCGTGGAAGCCCGACACCGCCCCGCAGGCGATGGTGATGAACAGGAAGGGAAAGAGGCCGCCCGACCAGACCGGGCCGTTGCCGCCGACGAACTGGGTGACGGCGTGCATCTTGAGCGGCGGGGCCATGATGACGATGCCGACGGCCAGCGCCGCGATCGCGCCGATCTTGAGGAAGGTCGAGAGGTAATCGCGCGGCGCAAGCAGCAGCCAGACCGGCAGAACGGAAGCGACCGCGCCATAGCCGATCAATATCCAGCATAGCTGGACGGGGGTGAAGGTGAAGGCCGGACCCCAGACCGGCGATTGCGCGATCGCCTGCCCATAGACGATCGCCGCGAGCAGGCCGACCAGGCCCAGGATCGATACTTCGCCGATCCGGCCGGGCCTGATCCAGCGGGTATAGACGCCCATCGCCATGGCCAGCGGCACGGTGGCGGCGACGGTGAACATGCCCCAGGGACTTTCGGCCAAGGCCTTGACCACGATCAGCGCCAGCACGGCGAGGATGATGACCATGATCATGAAGGCGCCGAACAGGGCGATCGTGCCCGCGAGCTGGCCCATCTCCATGCGGATCAACTCGCCCAGCGACTTGCCGTCACGCCGCATGGAGATGAACAGCACCATGAAATCCTGCACCGCGCCGGCCAGCACCACGCCGAAGATGATCCAGAGCGTGCCGGGCAGATAGCCCATCTGCGCCGCCAGCACAGGTCCCACCAGCGGCCCCGCGCCGGCGATCGCCGCGAAATGATGGCCGAACAACACGGTGCGGTCGGTCGCGACATAGTCCAGGCCATCGGCGCGGCGCAGCGCCGGGGTCGGCCGCGCCGGATCGAGCCGCATGACATGGCGGGCGATGAAAAGGGCGTAATAGCGATAGGCGACCAGGAAGCAGCTGACCGCCGCGACCACGATCCAGAGCGCGTTCACCGTCTCGCCGCGCGACACCGCGACCATGGTGAGAGCGATCGCGCCGATGATGGCTGTCAAAATCCAGGGAATATGCCGGGTCACGCCGCCTCGCCGCTATAGGGGGATAGTGGAGCGCACCCTAAGCCCCCGCGCCCGAAAGACAACCGTCCGGGTGGCGGAACGGAAGCGGCGGCCGCCCGTTCCCCTTTCCCCACCCGACGAAGGTGCCCTCCATGACCTGCGACCCCGCCGCCTTCGATCCGCCGCCGGAGGCGAAGCAATTCTATGCCGACAGTCTGGCGGAGCTGGTCGCGTCGGGCATCCCCTTCATGTTGTCGGGCACCTATGCGCTGGGCTGCCATACTGGGATCGTGCGGCCGACCAAGGATCTCGACGTCTTCTGCAAGGCCGGCGACGCGCCGCGCATCCTGGCCCATTTCAAGCATCTGGGCCATGAGGTGGAGTTTGAGGACGAACGCTGGATCGGCAAGGTCTGGAAGGACGGCAATTTCTTCGACGTCATCTACAATATCTCGTCCGCCAGCCTGCCGGTGACGGAGGAATGGTTCCGCGACGTGTTCCATGCCGAAGTCTATGGCACCCGCGTCCGCATCACGCCGCCGACCGAATTTATCCTGTCCAAGCTCTTCATCCAGGATCGCTACCGTTATGACGGCGCGGATGTCGCGCACATGATCCTGAAACAGCATGAGGCGATCGACTGGCAGCGGCTGCTCGACGCGATGGAGCTGCACTGGGAGTTGCTGCTGATCCACCTGCTCAATTTCCGCTTCATCTATCCGACCGAGCGCCACTGCATCCCGCTCTGGCTGTTCGAGGAATTATTGGGCCGGCTGGAAACCCGCGCCGAACTGCCGGTGCCCAAGATTCGCGTCTGCCGGGGGCGGCTGCTGTCCCCGCGCGACTATCTGGTCGACATCACCGAATGGGGTTTCGCCGATGTCGTCGGAAAGGGGCTGGAGGAAAGCCATGACCGCAACAAGTGAAGGCGGCCTGACGGTCGCCGCGATCGGCGACCTGCATGTGACGGATCAGTCGGAACATAAATATCGCGCCATGTTCGCCGAGATTTCGGAGAAGGCGGACATTCTGGCCCTGTGCGGCGACCTCACCAATTTCGGCAAGACGCGCGAGGCCGAGATATTGGCCGAGGATTTGCACGCCTGCACCATCCCCACGGTCGCGGTGCTGGGCAATCACGATCATGAATGCGGCCAGCCGGAGGAGGTGGCGCGCATCCTCCATGGCGCGGGCGTCACCGTGCTGGACGAGCAGGCGGTGGAGATAAGGGGCGTCGGTTTCGCCGGGGTGAAGGGCTTTGTCGGCGGCTTCGGCCGGGGCGAGCTGGGCGCGTTCGGCGAGCCGGCGATCAAGTCTTTCGTCGAGGAATCGATTAACGAGGCGCGCAAGCTGGAAAATGCGCTGCGCACGCTGCGCACCGACCGGGTCGTGGCGGTGCTGCATTATGCGCCCATCCCAGAAACCGTGGCGGGCGAGCCGCAGGAGATATTCCCCTTCCTGGGTTCCTCGCGGCTGGCCGACGCGATCGACCGCTTCGACAATGTCCGTTTCGCCGTCCATGGCCATGCCCATCGCGGCGCCTTCGAAGGCAGGACGCGGCGCGGCGTGCCGGTCTATAATTGCGCGCAGTTCGTCGTGTCCGAACGGTTCGGCAGGCCCTATGCGCTGATCGCGGTATGAAGCCCTGATTGATCGCGCGCCGGGCGGAGTCGATCCCGCAGCCGGCCCGGAGCGGCCGCCCGTTCGGCAATGACGCGCAGTCGTCCGGCCTGCGCGCGATCAATGCATCACGTCGATCTCAAGCTCGCCCTCATCCTCGCCGTCCCAATAATGGGCGCGCTCGGCATGGATGTGGATCATCACCAGCCCCGGCGTGTCGGCGCCCTGCGCGAACCAGTGCTCCAGCTCGGGGTTCCAATGTTCGGCAAACAATGTGCGGTCGCGGATCAGGTCGGCGCGGCCTTCCAGCGCGATGAACAGCGGACGCTGGCCGAACAGGCCGCTCCTGCCGTGAAAGGACAGGCTGACCCGTGGGTCGCGCTCTATGTCCTTCACCATCAGCGTGTCTTCCGTGGTGAAATAATAGCTGTCGCCGCCATGGGCGACGTCATGATCGTTGCTCATGGGGCGGGCGCCGATATTCCCGTCCTCAGTATGGGTGGACAGCATGGCGAAATCGATATGTCGCATCTTTTCGGTCAGGCTGGCGATCGTGTGCTGCACCATATGTCTCCTTTCCTACTCTTGCTGCGCGCCTAACGCAGGATAAGGCCTCATGGTTTCCGGCCGGCGGATTCGACTCCGGCGCAATAAGAACATATCATGAACAAGTTCACCGAGTCGGAGGAATTCCCCATGCATATCAGGACCCGGCCGCTCTATCGCCTGTTCTTCGCCTTGAAGCCACCACCAGTCGTCGCGCGGCAGATCGATCATTTCGCCGAGTGCCTCGATCGGCGCGCGCAGCGCATCCGGCCCGACCATCAGCACGTGACGCTGGGCATCACCGCCGACTGGCCCGATTATCCCTATGAACGGATCAAGGCCCTGCGTCGCGCGGCCGCGGGCATCATGGCCGAGCCGTTCGATCTGCTGCTCGACCGGCTGAGCATGGGTGGCCGATCGGCGGCGCTGCGCCCTTCGCATAGCATCGCCGCGCTGAAACAGTTGCAACAACAGGTCGCCGACGCGATGCGGCGGGCCGATGTGACGCCACGCCCGGACTGGAGCTTCAGTCCGCACCAGACCCTCTTCTACCGCGACGGACCGCCCGACCAGCGGCCGATCGATGGTTTCGGCTGGCGGGTGGAGGAACTGGTGCTGATATGCAGCCATGTCGGCCGCACCCGGCACGAATTGATCGGCAGTTGGCCGCTCCAGGGCAGCGCGCAATATGATTTGTTCTGATGGGGGGCAAACATGCCGGGCATTGCTTGCCCGCATGTCCTGATGTTGCTGCTTTGTCACGGTTGGCAACATATTGCAGATGCGAACCCGCGCATCCGGCGGCTTGTCACCATGCCGCCACAAATCGGCTCTAGCCGCTGCATCATCCCGGACGCGGGGGTGCAGGGGCGCCGGCGTTCTGGTCGCAAATCAACAGATTATCGGGGAATTATCTTGTCCAAACTTTCCTTCGGACGGTCGGCGCTGCTGCTGACCTCGGCTCTGGGCGCGCTGGCCGTGACCGGCGCGGCCCATGCCCAGGACGCCGGACTCAATGCAGGCGCCAGCGCCGATGACGGCGCGTTGGGCGAAATCGTCGTTACCGCCGAACGCCGCTCGGAAAATCTCCAGAAGGTGCCGCTCTCGGTCGGCGTCGTGCAGGGCGATGCGTTGCGCAATCTGACCGCCGGCGGCGGCGACATCCTCGAACTCGCCGCCCGCGTCCCCGGCCTCTATGCCGAAACCACCACCGGCCGCATCTTCCCGCGCTTCTACATTCGCGGCCTCGGCAATATCGACTTCTATCTCGGCGCGTCGCAGCCGGTGTCGATCATCCAGGACGACGTCGTCCTTGAGCATGTCGTGCTGAAGTCGAACCCCGTGTTCGACGTCAACCAGGTGGAAGTGCTGCGCGGCCCGCAGGGTTCGCTGTTCGGCCGCAACACCACGGCGGGCATCATCAAGTTCGACACGAACCGCCCGACCATGGACTGGCAGGGCCGCGCCCAGGCCAGTTATGGCAGCTACAACACGGTGACCTTCGACGGCGGCATCGGCGGCCCGATCGTCGCGGACAAGCTCGCCTTCCGCGTTTCCGCCCTCTACCAGCATCGCGACGACTGGGTCGACAATGTCTATAGCGGCCCCAGCGCCGACGGCACCGTCAGCCCGAAGAAGGACGCGATGGGCGGCTATAATGAGAAGGACGCGCGCCTTCAGCTGCTGATGACGCCGACCGAGAATGTGTCGATGCTGACCAGCGTCCATGCGCGCGACTATGACGGCACCTCGACCATCTTCCACCGCGGCGGCCTGGTGAAGGGCAGCAACAGCGTCTCGGCCGAACCCCGATCGAAGATCGCCCTCGACGAGGCGCATAATAATCCGCAGGCCTACAAGACCTATGGCGCGTCGGAAAATATCGCGATCGACATGGGGCCGGTCACGCTGACCTCGATCACCGCCTATGAAACCACCTCGGGTTACAGCCGTGGCGACACGGACGGCGGCGCGGGCGCCGACTATCCGGTGAACGGGGTCGCCAACGGCTATGGCCAGAGCCAGGGCAATGTCCGCGACCTCGACCAGTTGACCCAGGAAGTCCGCCTCGCCAGCAATGGTGACAGCGCCTTCAAATGGCAAGTCGGCGGCATGTATTTCGACAGCCGCGACACCACCGACTTCTACCAGCGCGCCTATTTCCTGACCGGCACGGCGAACAACCCCAATAACTGGGTGCGCCTGCGCAACAAGAATGAAAGCTGGGGCCTGTTCGGTCAAGCCAGCTATGAAGTCGTCTCCGGCTTCACCATCACCGCGGGCGGCCGCTATACCAAGGATACGAAGGAAACCCGTCTGGTCCGCGCCACCGCCAACGTGGCGGGCGTCTCGACCTACACGGGGCGCCGCTATGTGAAGCTGACCGGCAAGGAACCGAGCTGGGACGTCAGCGCCCTCTATGAAGTGACCCCCGAAGTCAGCCTCTACGCCCGCGTCGCGCGCGGCTTCCGTGGCCCGACCATTCAGGGCCGCTCGGCGGTGTTCAACAGCGACTTCACCACGGCGGATTCGGAAACGATCATGTCCTATGAAGGCGGCATCAAGACGAACCTGCTGAACAACCGCGTCCGCTTCAACCTGTCGGGCTTCGCCTGGAAGGTGAAGGACATTCAGCTAAACGGCAATGACGTGAACGGCAATGGCGTGTTGTTCAACGCCGACGCGGCCAAGGCCTATGGCCTGGAAGCCGACCTCGAAGCGCGCCCGTTCGAGAATTTCACTCTGTCGGCCGGCCTCAGCCTGCTGCACACCGAAATCAACGACAAGAATGTCTATGCGCAGGTCTGCACGCTGAACGGCGTGGTGGTCTGCACCGTTGAGGATCCGACCGTCACCAACGCGCGCGGCGTCTTCGCCCAGATCGACGGCAACCCGCTGCCCAATGCGCCGAAATATACGGCCAACATCGCCGCCCGCTACGATGTGCCGCTGGGCAATGGCGGCAAGATCTTCGCGGCGACCGACTGGAACATCCAGGGCTATACCAACTTCGTCCTCTACAAGACGAAGGAGTTCTACTCGAAGGGCGACTTCGAGGGCGGCCTGAAGATCGGCTACACCGCGCCCGACGGCGCCTATGAGATCGCGGCCTTCGCCCGCAACATCACCGGCGAAAAGAATATGAAGGGCGTGATCGAAAACTATATGGCGCCGGTCTTCAACGAACCCCGCATCATAGGCGTGTCGCTGAGCGGCAAGCTGTAAAATAAAGTCCTAATCCTCCCCATCGTCGGATGGGGAGGGGGACCGCTCGCGTAGCGAGTGGTGGAGGGGAAGCGCGCAACAATGGTGTAGGATATGCACCGTCACATTGTCGAAATCCCTCAGAACATCCACGGCCTTGATCCTGAGAACGCGGATGCCTTGCGCCTGCAACCATGTGTCACGCCGCACATCATGCGTGACCTGCGTGGCGTCATCATGCCCCGTCCCATCCACCTCAATGGCGAGCCGTGCCGAAGCGCAGTAAAAGTCCAGCACATATGGTCCGGCCGGATGCTGCCGCCGGAACTTCAATCCCTGCGGCCGTCCCCTCAACCATTGCCATAACGCCACTTCGGGCGGCGAAAGCGCCCGCCGCAACGCACGCGCCTTCTCAACCGTATCTCTTCTCGGCGGCATCGCATTTCCCCTCCACCACCAGCTTCGCTGGCGGTCCCCCTCCCCATCTTGCGATGGGGAGGATTAAGCGGATCACGCCCCTTCGAGCAGCTTCTCTTTCTTGATCTTCTCCTGCCACACCAGCGGGGCGAGGCGGTGGACATTCTGGCCTTCGCTGTCGACGGCCACGGTGACGGGCATGTCCTCCACGGTGAATTCGTAGATCGCTTCCATGCCCAGATCCGCAAAGCCCACGACCCTGGCTTCCTTGATCGCCCGCGCGACCAGATAGGCCGCGCCGCCGACCGCCATCAGATAGGCGCTCTTGTGCTGGGCGATGCTGTCGGTCGCGGCCGGACCGCGCTCGGCCTTGCCGACGCAGGCGGCCAGGCCCTGTTCCAGCATCATGTCCATGAACTTGTCCATGCGCGTCGCGGTCGTCGGGCCGGCCGGGCCGACCACTTCGTCGCGCACCGGATCGACCGGACCGACATAGTAAATGACGCGGCCCTTGAAATCGACCGGCAGTTCCTCGCCCTTGGCCAGCATGTCGGCGATCCGCTTGTGCGCCGCGTCGCGCCCGGTCAGCATCTTGCCGTTGAGCAGCAGCCGGTCGCCATGCTTCCAGCTCTGCACGACCTGCGGCGTCAGCGTATCGAGATCGACGCGGATCGCTTCCTTGCTGGGCTTCCAGTCGACCTGCGGCCATTCGGACAGTTTGGGCGCCTCCAGATAGGCCGGACCCGACCCGTCCAGCGTGAAATGCGCATGGCGGGTCGCCGCGCAGTTCGGGATCATCGCCACCGGCTTGCCCGCCGCGTGACAGGGATAGTCATATATCTTGACGTCCAGCACGGTCGAAAGCCCGCCCAGGCCCTGCGCGCCGATGCCCAGCGCATTCACCTTGTCGAAAATCTCGATCCGCATCCGCTCGATATCATTCTGCGGCCCGCGCGCTTTCAGTTCACCCATGTCGATGGGTTCCATCAGGCTTTCCTTGGCCAGCGCCACCGCCTTTTCCGCCGTGCCGCCGATGCCGATGCCCAGCATCCCCGGCGGGCACCAGCCGGCGCCCATCTGCGGCACCATCTCCAGCACCCAGTCGACGATCGAATCGCTGGGGTTCATCATCTTGAACTTGGTCTTGTTTTCCGAGCCGCCGCCCTTGGCCGCGACGTCGACGATCACCTTGTCGCCCGGCACCATCTCGACATTCAGCACGCAGGGCGTGTTGTCCTTGGTGTTCTGGCGCGAAAAGGCCGGGTCCTTCAGGATCGACGCGCGCAGCCGGTTTTCGGGGTTGAGGTAGGCGCGGCGCACGCCCTCGTCGATCACCTCCTGCATGGAACGGCTGTTGTCGTCCAGGCGGCAGTCCATGCCCCACTTCACGAAGACGTTGACGATGCCGGTGTCCTGGCAGATCGGGCGATGCCCTTCGGCGCACATGCGGCTGTTGGTCAGGATCTGGGCGATGGCGTCCTTGGCCGCCGGATTGGCCTCCGCGTCATAGGCTTTGCCCAGCGCGCGGATATAATCCATCGGATGATAATAGCTGATGAACTGGAGCGCGTCGGCGACGCTCTCGATCAAATCGGCGGTCTTGATGACGGTCATCTACCCAAAGTCCCTTGTCTGCGGCCCGCCTCTGCACGGCGGGTCTTAGCAGGGGCGGCTATAGGCTTTTGGACCTGCGAGTCCAGTAGCGGCGACCTGCCCCACCCGCCTCCCTTGCACATCGATTGGGGAGGGGGCGGTCGTCCTTCTCCCGAAAGAATCGCCAATGGATTCGCGTGCGGGATTCGGATGCCTTGTCATGGAGATAAAGGGCTGACGGACCGTTTCGCCATGCAACGACCAGTCGCCCGAACAGCATCTTGTGTTACCCTTTTCTGACGGCCTCACGCATTTGCGTGACAAGCCCCAATTTATTTTTTCTCCGTCATCCTCCCCCTTGCCTTTTTCGGACCACAGGAAAGTCCATGCGTCGCTGCGATGCGGCGTGGCGCGCCAGCGATGAAGTGAATCGGATCAGCGGCGAACGGAGTCGCCGAAACGTCATTTACCCCCTTGCGTGTAAAACAGGCTGTGGCACTATCCCTTGTATCGGGTTAACGGGGGTTCCCCAACAGATTGTGATCACGCCACTGGATGCTTATCTGGTGCGGGGGTGTTTTTGTCCCCGCGATCTCCTCGGTTGGGCCCATTTCCGTGCCCGTGCGGGTCGGTTCATGCTAGGATGCGCGCTTGTTTGGCGCCCGGCTTGACCGAATCGAACGGAACAGGAACATCGGGGACTCGCAATGGATTTTCGGGATAGTGGACAGACAGGTGCTGGCGACGTGGCGACGGTGATGGACGAAGTGTTGGAAACAGCGATCGAGACGAACAAGCCGGCGCCCGCCAAGGCGGCCGAGCCTGTTTCCTCCGACCCGGTCTCTTCTTCGACGGTGCTGGAGCGCCGGTTCGAGGTGACGACGGATGCGTCGCGCGACGCGCTGCTGACCGAATTCGGCAAGGAAACGCTGAACGACCGCTATCTGCTGCCCGGCGAATCCTATCAGGATCTCTTCGCGCGCGTCGCCGCCGCCTATGCCGACGATGCGCCCCATGCCCAGCGCGTCTATGACTATATCTCGAAGCTGTGGTTCATGCCGGCGACGCCCGTCCTGTCGAACGGCGGCACCGGACGCGGCCTGCCGATCAGCTGCTATCTGAACTCGGTGGACGACAGCCTGGAAGGCATCGTCAACACCTGGAACGAGAATGTCTGGCTCGCTTCGCGCGGCGGCGGCATCGGCACCTATTGGGGCAATGTGCGCGGCATCGGCGAGCCCGTCGGCCTCAACGGCAAGACCAGCGGCATCATCCCCTTCGTCCGCGTGATGGACAGCCTGACGCTGGCGATCAGCCAGGGGTCGCTGCGCCGCGGTTCGGCCGCCTGCTATCTCGACATCTCCCACCCGGAGATCGAGGAGTTCCTCGAAATCCGCAAGACGTCCGGCGACTTCAACCGCAAGGCGCTCAACCTGCACCATGGCGTGCTGCTGACCGACGAGTTCATGGAGGCCGTCCGCGACGGCGCCGAATTCAACCTGCGCAGCCCCAAGGACCAGTCGGTGCGCGGCACCGTCAACGCCCGCGCCCTGTTCCAGAAGCTGGTCGAGGTGCGCCTCGCCACCGGCGAACCCTATATCGTCTTCAACGATACCGTGAACCGGATGATGCCCAAGCATCACCGCGATCTGGGGCTGAAGGTCTCGACCTCCAACCTCTGTTCGGAAATCACCCTGCCGACGGGTCGCGACCATCTCGGCAATGATCGCACGGCGGTCTGCTGCCTGTCGTCGATGAACCTCGAAACCTGGGACGAGTGGAAGGATCACCCGACCTTCGCGGAAGACATTATGCGCTTCCTCGACAATGTGCTTCAGGACTATATCGACCGCGCCCCGCCGGAAATGGCCCGCGCCAAATATAGCGCCAGCCGCGAACGCTCGGTGGGGCTGGGCGTCATGGGCTTCCACAGCTTCCTCCAGGCGCGCAACATCCCCTTCGAGGGCGCGATGGCCAAGTCGTGGAACCTGCGCATCTTCAAGCATATCAACGCCAAGGTGAACGAGGCGTCGATGATGCTGGCGCAGGAGCGCGGCCCGTGCCCCGACGCCGCCGATCAGGGTGTGATGGAACGCTTCAGCTGCAAGATGGCGATCGCGCCCACCGCGTCGATCAGCATCATCTGCGGCGGCGCATCGGCCTGCATCGAGCCGATCCCGGCCAACATCTACACCCACAAGACGCTGTCGGGCAGCTTCGCGGTCAAGAATCCCTACCTCGAAAAGCTGCTGGTCGCCAAGGCGAAGGACAGCAGCGCCGTGTGGAACTCGATCCTGGAAAAGGGCGGTTCGGTCCAGCATCTCGACTTCCTGACGCAGGAAGAAAAGGATGTGTTCAAGACCAGCTTCGAAATCGACCAGCGCTGGCTGCTCGAACTCGCGGCCGATCGCACCCCCTATATCGATCAGGCGCAGTCGCTGAACCTGTTCATCCCGGCCGATGTTGAAAAATGGGATCTGCTCATGCTCCATTTCCGCGCCTGGGAACTGGGCATCAAGTCGCTTTATTATCTGCGGTCCAAGTCGGTCCAGCGCGCGGGCTTCGCCGGCGGCGTGGAAGCCGACAACACGATCGACGCCCCCAAGTTCGAAATTGGCGAGACGACCGACTATGACGAGTGCCTCGCCTGCCAGTAAGCACATTCCCTCTCCCATCGGGAGAGGGAGGGAGCCGCGCAGCGGCGGAAGGGTGAGGGCGATGCGCAACTATCGCGATTTGCCTTCAGGTTCGGTGGATCGTGCCCGCGCCCTTCGTCGTAACGCCACGGAGGCGGAAAAGCGCCTCTGGACTTCCCTGCGCGAAAAGCTCCCCGGCGTGAAATTCCGCCGTCAGGTGCCGCATGGAGCCTATGTCGCCGACTTCCTCTGCTTCTCGGCCAAGCTGATCGTTGAGGTGGACGGCGCGACCCATGCGGAAAGCAGTGAACAGGACTTGGTCCGCACTCGTTATTTCGAGGCGCAAGGCTACCAGGTTCTGCGTTTCTGGAACCATGAGGTTCTGGGCAATATCGACGGCGTCGTCTCGGCAATCGCGGCGGCGCTGACACCCTCACCCTCCCGCGCCTGACGGCGCGGGTCCCTCCCTCTCCCGGTGGGAGAGGGGAAGAACAGATCGCTCGGAGTAACCCACCATGCCCCTTCTTCAAGCCTCCAAGGTCTATAAGCCCTTCGAATATCCCTGGGCCTATGAGTTCTGGAAGCGTCAGCAGCAGCTCCACTGGTTGCCTGAGGAAGTGCCTCTGGGTGAGGATTGCCGCGACTGGGCGCAGAAGCTCTCCGACCATGAGCGCAACCTTCTGACCCAGATTTTCCGCTTCTTCACCCAGGCCGACGTGGAAGTGCAGGATTGCTACCACGAAAAATATGGCCGCGTGTTCAAGCCGACCGAAATCAAGATGATGCTGACCGCGTTCAGCAACATGGAAACGGTCCATATCGCCGCCTACTCGCACCTGCTCGACACGATCGGTATGCCCGAGAGCGAATATAGCGCCTTCATGCAGTATAAGGAGATGAAGGACAAACACGACTATCTCCAGCAGTTCGGCGTCGACACGGACGAGGATATCGCCAAGACGCTGGCCATGTTCGGCGGCTTCACCGAGGGGCTGCAACTTTTCGCCAGCTTCGCGATGCTGATGAATTTCCCGCGCTTCAACAAGATGAAGGGCATGGGCCAGATCGTGAGCTGGTCGGTCCGCGACGAAACGCTGCATTGCGAGGGCATTATCCGCCTGTTCCACGCCTTCGTGAAGGAACGCGACTGCCTGACCGCCAGCGTCAAGGACGACATCATGGACATGTGCCAGAAGACGGTCCGCATTGAGGACGCCTTCGTCGATCTTGTCTTCGAAATGGGTCCGGTCCCCGGCATGACGCCCAAGGACATCAAGAAATATGTCCGCTACATCGCCGACTGGCGGCTGGGGCAACTGGGCCTCAAGCCCATCTACATGATCGACGAGCATCCGCTCCCCTGGCTGACCCCGCTGCTGAACGGCGTGGAGCACGCCAATTTCTTCGAAACCCGCGCCACCGAATATTCGAAGGCCGCCACCCGTGGCCAGTGGAACGATGTCTGGGACGCCTTCGACCGCCGCCAGAAGATCAAGGGTGGCGAACCGGCCAATGCGGACAGCGATCCCGACATGTTCAAGGCTGCGGGCATCGCGGCGGAGTGAGGTTCCGCCGCCTGACGCCATTGCATCCATAACGGATCAACCTTCCGCCAAAACGGGGCGAACCCCGCTTATGCTTGCGGCATGACCGAGCAAGCCGCACCCCGCTACGCCTATGTCTGCAATGTCTGCGGCAGCGATCATGTCACCCGTGATGCGTGGGCGACATGGGATGTCGACGCGCAGGACTGGATATTGGATGTCGCGTTCGACCATGCCCATTGTCACAATTGCATGGGCCATGCCCGTCTCGATCGCGTCGTCCTGACTGGCCCGACCAGCTTATCGGCGCCGGAAATCGCCCACCGCACCGCTTCGGAGTGAGGCATCCTTAACCGCATGGCCCTATCCTTGGCTCCGTGCTTTTCGGCGTCCGCCTTCGCTCTCTCTTCACCAGCCGCTGGATGGCGCTGCTGTGGGCGCTATTGGTGATCCTGACCGCGATCCAGATCGTCGGTCCCGACGATGACAAGGACGCGCGGAACGGCCAGGACGACAATGGCGCCGCCGCCGACGGCCTCACCAACGAACAGCGGCAGGCCATCGAAGACGCGCTCTGATATCGCCTCCTGCTGCGCCGGAACTTCCCCCGGCAGGCGGAATGCCCGCCCGCCCGGACGGGCGCGTCAATCAATCGGCGCGGAGCGAACGGGCAACGCCCACAGCTGAAAAATCGCGTTTGATTGTCCAGATCGCTGTCGACTTTGCCCGCGCCGCGCTGGGGCGGCAAGCCGGGTTTCAAAGGCCCGCACCCACCTGTCCCCCGACTGAATGCGCGGTTTTGTTCCGTTCATGCAACATTGTCTAAGCCTGCGGGTTCTAAGGCCAATATCAGTTGTTGGAGGGAAGGAGCCTCACCATGAAATTTTCGTTGAAACAGGCGATTGTCGCCGTCTCGCTCGGCGCCATGACCCTGACCGGAATCACCGCCACCCCCGCTCTGGCGCAACCGGGGCGCGACGCGCGCGAGCATCGCCGCGACGTGCGCGATGCACGCCAGGACTATCGTCGGGACGTGCGCGACGCCCGCAGGGATTATCGCCGCGACGTGCATGAAGCGAACCGCGACTATCGCAACGACCGCCGCGACTGGCGTCAGGACCGCCGCGGTTATGTTCGCCCCGGCCGCCCGGTCTATAGCTATGACTGGAACCGGCCCGACCCGCGCTATGGCCGCTATTACCGGCCCGACCGCTATTATCGCAGCGGCTATGCCCCGATCCGCGTCGATCGCCGCACCCGCATCTATCGCGGTTATGACGATCGCTATTATTGCCGCCGGTCGGACGGCACCACCGGCCTCATCGTCGGCGCGGCGCTGGGCGGCCTGCTCGGCAGCCAGATCGACCGGGGCCAGTCCAACGTTGCGGGCATCCTGATCGGCGGCGGCGCGGGCGCACTGCTCGGCCGGGAAATCGACCGCGGCAATCTCAACTGCCGCTGATCGCTCAGCACCAGGGGTGGCGGCTGCCATCCCAATTGCGGGCCAGTCCTTCGGCGACCAGCATGGCGCCGATCGACTGGCCTTCGCGCGTCACGACGCGCAGGGCGCGGCCATAGCGGTCGGCATCGCGATCGCCGCTTTCCAGCGAGAATGGCCCGGCGTTCATCAGCGCCTGCAACCGCCGCGTCGCCTGCGCGCCCCGTTCCCCTTCCGCCGCGCAGCGTGGCCCATGGGTTTCGGGGGTGTCGATGTCGGCGATCCGGTATTTCTCGCCCCGGAACCAGAAAGTGTCGCCGTCGACCACGCAATCGGTCCCACCGCCGCTGTGACAAAGGCCGAAATCGGCCGATAGCCTGTCCGCCGACAGGCTTTGCGCCGGGACATCGACGCTGGGCCGATCGAACCGCGCGATCCAGCCCGGCCCGTACCAGCCGAGCAGCAATCCAAGGCATAATGTATAGATCAGCGCCGGGCCGCTGAAGCCCTTGCTCCGCCGCTGCCCCGCCGGCCGGAACCGCGCCGCATTACCGGCGCGCCGTGCTTCCGCCAGCCATGCCTGCTGCACCCTGTTCTTGCGCGACGGTCCCTGCCGTACGATCCCTTGTCTCGTCATGCCACCGCCTTAGCGAAGCATCGGCAAATGGTCCGTTAAGACTGCTCCGGCTTTCCGCCGTTCCGGCGAAAGCGCTGGACAGGCGCGGGCCAAGGGGGCAAAGGCGCGGACGATCCTTTCGCACCGCAACAGGAATCCCCCTCATGCCCCGCCAGCTCATTTCCTCCGGCTCGCCCTTCGAGGCGCAGGTCGGTTATTCGCGCGCCGTCGTCCAGGGCGACTGGTGCTTCGTCGCCGGCACCACCGGCACTGACCCGGAAACCAAGACCATGCCCGAAAGCGTGGTGGAACAGGGGCGCAATGCGCTCAAGGTGATCGGCAAGGCGCTGGAGGACGCCGGCTTCTCCTTCGCCGATGTGGTCCGCGTGACCTATTACATCACCGACCCGGCCTATTGGGATGACCTCGGCAAGGCGACCGCACCCGTTTTCGGCGAGATCCGCCCCGCGGCCAGCTGCGTCGTCGCCGGCCTCATCAAACCGGAAATGAAGATCGAAATCGAAGTCACCGCCTTCAAAGGGTAATGGGCCAAAGCTAACAGGAGCGCAGCATCATGATCACCATGTATGGCATCAAGAATTGCGACACGATCAAGAAGGCCCGCAACTGGCTGGACAATGAGCAGGTCGCCTACAGCTTCCACGACTATAAGGTGTCCGGCGTCGACAAGGCCAAGCTGGAGGACTGGGTGATGGAGCATGGCTGGGAAACCATCCTCAACCGCTCCGGCACCACCTTCAAGGCGCTGGACGCCGGGGACAAGGCGCATATCGACGCGGACAAGGCGATCCTGCTGATGATGGCCAACCCCTCGATGATCAAGCGCCCCATTCTGGACACCGGCCGCGAAACCATCGTCGGGTTCAAGGCGACGACCTATGAAAATGCGCTGCAAGGCGTGAAGGCATGATCGGGCGGGGGTTGCTGCGCATCGGGTTGATCCTGCTCATGAGCCTCATCCCCCTCTCCACCGCGTCCGCTGAGCCGATCCTGATCGCGCATCGCGGCGCCAGCGGCGAACGGCCCGAACATACGCTCGCCTCCTATGAGCGGGCGATCGATCAGGGCGCCGACTATGTCGAGCCGGACCTGGTGCTGACGAAGGACGGCATCCTCGTCGCCCGCCATGAAAATGAGATCAGCGGCACGACCGACGTCGCCGATCATCCCGAGTTCGCCGACCGCAAGACGACGAAAACCATCGACGGCGTTCAGATGGTCGGCTGGTTTACCGAGGATTTCACCCTCGCCGAGCTGCGCACGCTGCGCGCCCGCGAACGGCTGCCCGACCTGCGCCCGGCCAACAAGCGTTTCAACGATCTCTACCTCATCCCGACCTTCGAGGAGATATTGAAGCTGGTCCGCGCCAAGGAGGCGGAAACCGGCCGCCGCATCGGCGTCTATCCCGAAACCAAGCATCCCAGCTATTTCGCGAAGATCGGCCTGCCGCATCAGGCGGCCCTGCTCGATCTGCTGAGCCGCTACGGCTATCAGACGGAGGCTGATCCGGTCTTCATCCAGTCGTTCGAGGTCGGCAATCTCAAGGCGCTGCGCGCCGCCACCCGCCTGCGCCTCATTCAACTGGTCGATGCGCAGGGCGGCCCCGCCGATCTGCCGGGCACCACCTATGCCGACATGCTGAGCGTGCAGGGGCTGGCCGACATCGCGACCTATGCTGACGGCATCGGCCCGTCGGCCGCGCTGCTCATCGATGCCCAAGGCCCGACCGCGCTGGTCGGCCGCGCCCATGATGCGGGGTTGCAGGTCCATGTCTGGACGCTGCGGATGGAAAACAGCTTCCTGCCCGCCGCCTACCAGCGGCCCGACGATCCGCAGGGCCGCGGCGACTTCGCCGGCTTCGTCCAGGCGATCGCGGCGACCGGCGTGGATGGCATCTTCAGCGATTTTCCGGGGCAGGCGCGCGCGGCGCTTTCCGAAGCCACCCGGCCATAGGCTGCGGCTGCCGAGACGGTATCCTCTTTGCTATCCCTAAGTAGGGTGATTTCATGTGGATTCCCCGTTGTCGCGGGATATGTCTGGTCTGACCCATGAGCGGAGGAGCGAATCTATGACCCACGTTGAGGCTTTAAGTGCATATCGCCAGGGCGCGTATGAACAGGTCGGTGGATGGGTCGCGGACCAGGCCGTCGACGCGCTTGATCTGGTTGCGGCCTTTCATGATCTTCACGACGTTCGGGGCGACGCGATGGAGATCGGGGTTTTCCAGGGTCGCTTCTTTCTCGGACTTATGGCTGCACTGCGGAGCGATGAAGTCGCCGTGGCCATCGACATTTTTGATGATCAGGCGCTCAACATCGACCAATCCGGTCATGCGGATAATCTTCGTGCCATTTTCACGGCGAATATAGAGAAGTTTGCCGGGGCACCGGAAAAGGCACGCATTCTGCCCGGGGATTCGATGTGTGTGCGATCCGCGGATATTCTCGCGGCTTCGGGCGCCAATGGATACCGTCTCATCAGCGTGGATGGCGGGCACACTGCGGAGCATGTCATGAATGACCTCGCATTGGCTTCGCAGGTCATTGTCGGCGGGGGCGTGATTTTCCTGGATGACTTCCACAGCCCGCATTGGCCCGGCGTGTTTGAAGGCTTTGTCCGATATATGGCGTTCGCCAACCGCAATCTTGCACCGGTCCTCTTCGCCGGAAACAAGCTGTTGCTAACCACAATTTCCGATCAACCCATCATGCTGGAATATATGCGGAATAATCTCGTGCTGGGTCCGCACAAGAGTCTGGCCAATGTGAAGTTGGCAGGCTTCGATTATATCGCGTCCAGCTGAATCAGCGGGGGCGGGGGGCTTACTGCGCGATCCATTGGAAATCGTTCTTTTATGAGCCTCACTTGCCAAAGCCTCCCCGCGGGCGAATAACGAATCCATGCTGTCCCAGAAGACCCGTTACGCCATCCGCGCCCTCCAGCATCTCGCCGATCGATACCGCCAGGGGCCGGTGCCCCTGAACGAAATCGCCACGCGGCAGAATATCCCGGCCAAGTTCCTGACCGTGATTCTGTCCGAATTGTCGCGCGAAGGGCTGGTGGCGACGCAGCGGGGCCGGGACGGGGGCTATTGGCTGGCACTGGCGCCGGTCGACATCAGCTATGGCGACATCGTCCGGCTGACGCGCGGCTCGCTGGCGCTCACGCCCTGCGCCAGCCGCTTCGCGCATGAAAGCTGCACCAACTGCCTGCCCGAATCGGAATGTCGCCTGCACCGGGTGATGCTGCGCGTGCGCGACGAAACGGCCAAGGTGCTAGACAGCATCAGCCTGGCCGAGCCGTTCGCGGTCGAGGGGGCGGAATAAGGGCGACTTAAGGCCGTTCGCCCGGTGTGACGGACGATTGGTTGGGGAGCAGAAGATCAGCTGCCAGCCCCTTACAGCTCATTACCAGACATTAGGGAATCTGCGTTAGCCGTCTTGTGCTTTTTTGGAGATTGACATGCGTGCCGCCCTCCTTCTCGCCGTTTTTGCTCTGACCGTTCCTGCCGCTTCTATTGCTCGTGATGATGATAGTGGTCGTTATGGTCCGATGGATGGGCGAGGCGATGGTTATAAGAACAAGATTGCGAAAGACGGATTTTGGGAAATCACGGGCAGCGTCAGCGGCCATAGTCGGGCGACTGCGGCCGATTTCGCGATCTATCGGGCGGCTGAAATGGCTCGGGCAGAGGGCCATCGTTATGTAGAAATACATGATGCCGTAGGTCGTCAGAATCGTTCCACTGGCGCAGAAAGCGTAACGTTATTCGCTCGACCCATTGATGCTCCAGTTCATCCGTCCACCTGTCGATCAGGCAAGCCGAAGCGCTGCTATACGGCCGACGTGGCATTGGTGTTTGCGCGGTTGAGCGGGGAGGATGGCAATCACCCCGGCGTGGCTGCACCTAGCTATATCGACAAATTCGGGCGAACTGTCACTCAAAGTGGCTTTGGAACAGGCGCGGTAGGCGTCCCACCCCAATAATTCAGTCACAGGGTAGCGCGGAGGCAATGTCGAGGGTCGCTTCCAGACTATCACATCCGGGCCTCCCGAAGCGCCGACCCAGCAGGGGTTGCACATGGCTCACCCGTCCGCCACATGCGTAAGCCATGACCACGCCGCCGCTCAAAGCCATCCTCATCCCCGTCACCCCGTTGCAGCAGAATTGCACCCTTTTCTGGTGCACCCAAACGATGCGCGGCGCCTTCGTTGATCCGGGCGGCGATCTGCCGCTGCTCAAGCAGGCGGCGGCGCAGCATGGCGTGACGATCGAGAAGCTGCTCGTCACCCATGGCCATATCGACCATTGCGGCCAGGCGGGGGTGCTGGCGCGCGACCTTCATGTCCCGATCGAGGGGCCGCATGAGGATGACCGTTTCTGGATCGACCGCCTGCCCGCCGATGGCGAGCGCTGGGGCGTGCCGGGCGAAAGTTTCGAGCCGGATCGCTGGCTCAAGGACGGAGATCAGGTGACGGTCGGCGATCTGACCTTCGACGTCATCCATTGCCCCGGCCACACGCCCGGCCATGTCGTCTTCCACCATGCGCCAAGCAAGCTGGCGATCGTCGGCGATGTGCTGTTCCAGGGATCGATCGGCCGCACCGACTTTCCGCGCGGCAATCATCAGGATTTGATCGACGCCATCACCGGCAAGCTCTGGCCGCTGGGGGGAGACACCGCCTTCGTCCCCGGCCATGGCCAGATGAGCAACTTCGCCCATGAGCGGCGGACGAACCCCTTCGTCGCTGATTCGGTGCTGGCGCGCTGATGTGTTGGGAATGTGCTGTCGCACATTCCATCCGCCCCGGCCCGCACCCCCACCCGGCCACCCAACGGGAGTATTCTATGGGCGGCCGGGTGGGGGTGCGGGCCGGGGCGGTATCAAAAATGCGCTCTTCCGCGCATTTTTCCAATCAACGAACAGCCATGACCGGCGGCGCGGGCAATTCCTGCGTCGCCATATAGGCAATGTCCAGCGCCGCGATCGCCATGACCAGCATCACGCCCCAGGTCAGCAGCGCGCCGCCCGCGCGCAGGGCGGTGGGCTTGTCCGCATCCATGCCGAACGCATGGGCGACCCGCGCCCCGACATAGACCAGCGCGCCGATCCACAGCCACAGCGACGCGCCCGTCGCCAGTTCGACCAGCGCGAAGAGAATCAGCACGATCGGCGTATATTCGACGAAATTGGCATGGGCGCGCATCCGCTTGCCCAGCAGCCCATGGCCGGCGTCACCATGCAACACCTTGTCCCTGATCCGAAATCGCGCGCAGCGAATCGCCAGCCACAAGTTCAGCAGCGCGCAGGCGGCGGCAAAGGTCAGCGTGATCGGCAGTAGCATCGTTAAATCCCTGTTGTCTGGTGGTCCGCACCCTAGGGCGCCGGCCGGATGGGGCAAGGAAGGACTTGCGCCTCCGGCAAAAACCGCTATAGGCGCAGGGCTTCGCGATCACCCGGGCCGCATGGGTCTGCGGCGCCGTTGGCGTCGGCATCTGTTCGGAAACCGGCCAGTCGCACAACCAGATTGATATATGGAATAAGGTGCCGACATGGCTGTCCCCAAGCGCAAGACTTCTCCTTCCCGCCGCGGTATGCGCCGCAGCCATGACGCGCTGCGCGTCGAGGCTTTTCAGGAATGCTCGAACTGCGGTGAACTGAAGCGTCCCCATAATCTGTGCGACGCCTGCGGTCACTATAACGGCCGCGAAATCGTCGCCGTCGGGGCGTAAGCCCGTCCTCTACTCCGCAAAGGGGTGAATTAAAGTGTCCAGCCAACCGCGAATCGCAATCGACGCGATGGGCGGGGACGAAGGCGTGCGCGTGATGATGGCGGGGGCCGCCTTGGCCCGCCGCCGCCACGATGGGCTGCGCTTCACCCTGTTCGGCGACGAGGAGCGGATCAAGGCGGCGCTCGACCATCACCCCAATTTGCGGGCGGCGTCGGACATCGTCCATGCCGATACGGTCGTCGACGGCTCCGACAAGCCGAGCGTCGCGATTCGCAAGAAGAACAGCTCCATGGCCAAGGCCATCGCCGCCGTGAAGGCGGGGGAGGCCGGCGCCGCCGTGTCCGCCGGCAATACCGGCGCGCTCATGGCGATGGCGAAGCTGGCGCTGCGCACCATGCCGGGCGTCGATCGCCCCGCGCTGGCGGCGATGCTGCCCACGCTGGGCGACAATGACGTGATCATGCTGGACCTGGGCGCCAACACCGAATGCGACGCCCGCAACCTCGTCCAGTTCGCGGTGATGGGCGCGGCCTATGCGCGCATCGCCTTCGACCTCGACCGGCCGCGCGTCCGGCTGCTCAACATCGGCACCGAGGAGCTGAAGGGCACCGACCAGATTCGCGACGCCGCCACCGTGCTCCGGTCCGCCGGGACGCTGCCGCTCCAGTTCGACGGCTTCACCGAAGGTGACAAGATCGGCCGCGGCGACACCGACGTCATCGTCTGCGACGGCTTTTCCGGCAATGTCGCGCTCAAGACGGCGGAGGGCACCGCGCGCTTCGTCACCGACGTGCTGCGCAGGGCCTTCACCAGTTCGATCCGCTCGAAGATCGGCTTCCTGATCTCGAAGCCGGCGATGCACCTGCTCAAACATCATCTCGATCCCAACAACCATAATGGCGCGGTGTTCCTGGGCCTCAACGGCGTCGTGGTGAAAAGTCATGGCGGCGCGGACGAAAAGGGCGTGGCCAATGCCGTCCATGTCGCCGCGCGCCTGCTGGAAGAGGATATCACGCGCCGCATCGCCGCCGACATGGCGGGGATTGAGGGCCTGTCGGCCGCCGCGTCCAAGCTGGAGCAGCCTGTCAAGTGATCCGCCGTTCGATTCTCCTGGGGACGGGTTCCGCCCTGCCCGCGCGCATCGTCACCAATGACGAACTGGCCCGGACGGTCGACACCAGCGATGAATGGATCGTCGAGCGCACCGGCATCCGCGCCCGCCATATCGCCGGCGAGGGCGAGACCACCGCGACACTGGCGACCGACGCGGCCCGCGCCGCGCTGGACGCCGCCGGTCTTGTCGCGCAGGACATTGACCTCATCATCCTGGCGACGGCGACGCCCGACCAGACCTTTCCCGCCGCCGCGACCAAGGTGCAGGCGGCGCTCGGCATCGACGATTGCGTCGCCTTCGACGTGGCGGCGGTCTGCTCGGGTTTCCTCTATGCCGTCACCGTCGCCGACAGCATGATCCGCTCGGGCGCCGCCCATCGCGCGCTGGTGATTGGTTCGGAAACCTTCAGCCGCATCCTCGATTGGGAAGACCGCACCACCTGCGTCCTGTTCGGCGACGGCGCCGGCGCGATCGTGCTGGGGGTGGAGGAAAGCGCGGCCACCGATCCCATGTCCGCGCGTGGTATCCTGGCGTCGAAGCTGCACGCCGACGGACGCCATAACCAGCTTCTCTATGTCGACGGCGGCCCGTCGACCACGCAGACCGTGGGCAAGCTGCGCATGAAGGGACAGGAAGTCTTCCGTCATGCCGTCACCAACCTCGCTTCGGTCCTGACCGAAGTGATGGCGCAGGCCGGCCTGCCCGCCACGGAGATCGACTGGCTGGTCCCGCACCAGGCCAATGCCCGCATCCTCGACGCCACCGCCCGCAAGCTGAAGCTGCCGGCGGATCGCGTCATCATGACCGTGGATCGCCACGCCAACACGTCCGCCGCATCGGTTCCACTGGCGCTGGACCTCGCCATGCGCGACGGGCGGATCAAACCCGGCGACCTCGTCGTGCTGGAAGCCATGGGCGGCGGCTTCACCTGGGGCGCCTGCGTCCTGCGAGTCTGACACCCCTTCCGGCTATCTTGCCGAATCATTGCGAATCAGTCAGATTCGGGAAGGATCATCGGGGGGATGATCGCTAAAAGCAGGCGAGAGGGAACAGGGAAATGACTGGCACATTGACGCGCGCGGACTTGGCCGAGAGTCTGAATCGCCATGTCGGTCTGTCACGCGCGGAAGCCGCGACGCTGGTCGAATCCATCCTCGACCATATGTCGGCGGCGCTGGAGCGTGGCGAGAATGTGAAGATTTCGAGCTTTGGCACTTTCGTGCTGCGCGATAAGACGCAGCGCATGGGGCGCAATCCCAAAACGGGTGTCGAGGTGCCGATCGAACCGCGCCGGGTGCTGACCTTCCGCGCAAGCCAGGCGATGCGGGACCGGGTGGCCTGATCGACGCCTCGATCTACCACTTTTTCCTCGTTTTTCGTGATTTGGCACAGTTGACCTTTCCGCGGTGATGGGTGCAACATCCCTGTCATGAAAAAAGCGGAGGGGGCATTCCTTACCATCAGCGAGCTGGCCGGCGAGCTTGGTCTGCCCCAACATATCTTGCGCTATTGGGAAACGCGCTTCCCGCAATTGCGGCCGCTCCAGCGATCGGGCAATCGGCGTTATTACCGGCCGGACGATGTGGTGCTGGCGCGCCGCATTCATCATCTGCTCCATGTCGAAGGCTTCACCGTCAAGGGCGCGCAGAAAGCGCTGAGCGATGGCGACGGCATGGCCGCACCGAAAGCCGCGGCATCGACATCGACGGATGATCTGGTCGCGCGATTGCAGGGCATCCGCGCCGCGCTGGCCGCCGCGCTGAAGGTTTAGAGCATCGTGCGCAAAAGTGGGAACCGGTTTCGCGCGAAAAACGATGCGACAACAAAGAACTAGAGCGCGCGACCTGCGTCGGATTTAACGCAGCGCGCTCTACGAATAGCGCTACCCTCTCAATGCGCCGCGCCCCAGCTCGGCCCGGTGCCGATCTCCACGCCCAGCGGGACGCTCAGCTTCACGATCGGCTCGGCGGCCGTTTCCATGACCCGGCGGATCACCGTGCTCGCCGCCTCCACATCGCCTTCGGGCAGTTCGAACACCAGTTCGTCATGGACCTGAAGCAGCATCTTCACCTCGCCCAGGCCCGCCGCCTCCAGCGCCGGCCCCATGCGCGCCATGGCCCGTTTGATGATGTCGGCGCTGGTGCCCTGGATCGGGGCGTTGATCGCGGCGCGCTCGGCGCCCTGCCGTTCATGCTGGATCGAAGCCTTGATGCGCGGGAACCAGGTCTTCCGGCCGAACAGGGTTTCCGTGTAACCCCGTTCGCGCGCCTTCTCGATCGTCTCGTTGATATAGATGCTGATGCCGGGGAAGCGCTCATAATAGCGGCTGATCATGTCCTGCGCCTCGTCCGCGCTGATCTCCAGCCGGCCCGCGAGGCCCCAGCGTGAAATGCCGTAGAGGATGGCGAAGTTGATCGTCTTGGCGCGGCCGCGGGTGTCGCGGTTGACCTCGCCGAAAAGCTGCATCGCGGTGGCGGCGTGAATATCCTCGCCATTCGCGAACGCCTCCCTGAGCGCGGGCACGTCTGCCATATGGGCGGCGAGCCGCAGTTCGATCTGGCTATAGTCCGCCGCCAGGATGACATTGCCGGGTTCGGCGACGAAGGCGTGGCGGATCTGCCGGCCGACCTCGGTGCGGATCGGGATATTCTGGAGGTTGGGATCGGTGGAGGACAGGCGGCCGGTCTGCGCGCCGGTCAGTGAATAGCTGGTGTGGACGCGGCCCGTATCCTTGTTGATCTGGGCCTGGAGCGCGTCGGTATAGGTGGATTTGAGCTTGGATAATTGCCGCCAGTCCAGCACCTTGGCGGCGATCGGCGCGCCCTGCGCCTTCAGTTGCTCCAATATGGTGACATCGGTGGAATAGGCGCCCGACTTGCCCTTCTTCCCGCCCTTATAGCCCATCTTGTCGAACAGGATCGCGCCCAGCTGTTGGGTCGAACCGATGGCGAAGGGCTGGCCGGCAATCTCGTGGATGTCCGCTTCCAGCGCGGCGATGCCGGCGGTGAATTCGGCGGACAGGCGGGACAGCGCCTCGCGGTCGACCTTGACCCCGTGATGCTCCATCTGCGCGATCACGCCGACCAGCGGGCGGTCGACCAGTTCATAGACGCGGTTCGCGCCTTCATTGGCGACGCGGGTCTTGAACCGCTTCCACAGGCGCAGGGTGACGTCGGCGTCCTCGGCCGCATATTCGGTGGCGCGGGGCAGGGGCACTTCGGCAAAGCTGATCTGGCTCTTGCCGGTGCCGACCACCTCCTTGAAGCTGATGCATATATGATTGAGGTGGACGCGCGCCGCCTCGTCCATGCCGTGGCCGGCGAGCGACTGGCCCGCGTCGAGGTCGAAGCTCATGACGATGGTGTCGTCATAGGGCGCGACCTCGATCCCGTGACGCCGCAGCACGGTCAGGTCATATTTCAGATTCTGGCCGACCTTGAGGACGCTATCGTCCTCCAGCAGCGGCTTGAGCTTCGCCAGCACCAGCGCCTTGTCGAGTTGCTGCGGCCGCTCGGCGAACATGTCGGTGCCGCCATGGCCGACGGGGATATAACAGGCCCTGTTCGGCCCGACCGCCAGGCTGATGCCGACCAGCGCGCAGGACACGCAGTCGAGCATGTCGGTTTCGGTGTCCACCGCCACCAGCCCTTCGGCATGGGCGGCGGCGATCCAGCGGTCCAGCGCCTCTTCGGTCACGACCGTTTCGTAGAGGCTGCGGTCGATCGCCGCTTCTTCCTCATGCGTGGGCGCGGCGGGCGGTGCGCTGTCGGTCGCCGCCGCGGCGGTCGCGGCCACCGCAACGGCGGCCGCCGGCGCGCCGAGGCGGTTGAGCAGCGTCTTGAAGCCGTGATGCGAGAGGAAGGCCTGCAACGGCTCGGGCGGGATGCCCTTCAACGTCAGATCGTCCAGCGGCTCGGGCAGGTCCATGGAGTCATGCAGCGCGACGAGCCGCCGCGACAGCCGCGCCATGTCGGCATGGGCGATCAGATTTTCCTGCATCTTCGATTTCTTCATCGCAGGCGCGGCTTCGAGCGCCGCTTCCAGCCCGCCATATTCGGTGATCAGCTTGGCGGCGGTCTTGGGCCCGATGCCGGGGACGCCGGGGACGTTATCCACGCTGTCGCCCATCAGCGCGAGGACGTCGCCCAATTGCTCCGGCTGCACGCCGAACTTGCCCATGACATAGTCCGCGCCGCGCCGCTCATTCTTCATCGTGTCGTACATGTCGACGCCGGGCTGGATCAGCTGCATCAGATCCTTGTCGGAACTGACGATGGTGACATGCCAGCCCGCCGCGACCGCCGCCTTGGTATAGCTGGCGATGATGTCGTCGGCCTCGAAGCCCGCTTCCTCGATGCAGGGGAGGGAGAAGGCGCGCGTCGCATCGCGGATCATCGGAAATTGCGGGACCAGATCCTCGGGCGCGGGCGGGCGGTTCGCCTTATACTGGTCGTACATGTCGTTGCGAAAGGTGTGCGACCCCTTGTCCAGCACCACGGCCAGATGGGTCGGGCCTTCCGCTTTGCCCAGTTCCTCGGCCAGCTTCCACAGCATCGTCGTATAGCCATAGACCGCGCCGACCGGCTGGCCATGCTGGTTGGTGAGCGGGGGAAGCTGATGATAGGCGCGGAAGATATAGCCGCTGCCGTCGACGAGATAGAGATGATTCTGGGTCATGGCCCGAAGGGATAGCGATTAACCGCCATCCCCTCCAGCCTTCAGGACCAGTCGCGCGTCAATGCCTCCGCCGTCGCGTCCATCAGGCGCGGTTCGCCGCTGCCTGTGAGGGCGTAGGACATGTCGCCGCGTCGCCAATAGGCGACCGATTCCGCGCCTTCCCGCACGGCATCGGGCCGTTCGGGCGCGCGGCTGCGGTCGCGGAGCGCAAAGAGCGAGAAATTCTTGCCGCCTTCCGTCTTCACCGCGACCACCAGCGCCGGGCCGCGCTCGGTGGGAAAGAGCTGGACGTCGGTCACGCGCCAGTCGCCCGGCAGATGCGGCATGGCGATGCGGGTGTTGGACGCGATCTCGCGCGCGTCATAGCGGGGCGTTTCCACCTGCGACACCATCGCGGCCCGCATCATCGCGATGCGGTGCGAATTGACCGCATAGTCGACATAATCGGGCGGGCCGGACGGACGCAGGAAGACCATGGCCAGGCTCGCGGCGGCCGCCATCGCGCCGACGGCAGGCAGGGACCGCCGCCACAGCGGCCGGGACGGCAACGCCTTCAACCGCACCGCCGTCTCCGCCATCGCGTCGGGCATGGCGCCGGGGCGGGGCGCCATTAGCCGCAGCGCGCTGCGGGTCGACAGGTCCGCCATCACCCGCGCCGCCTGATCGGGGTTGCGGGACAGATGCGTCTCCACCACGAACCGGCGGGAAAGTTCCAGCTGGTCGTCGACATAGGCGTCGATCTCCAGCGCATTCACCTCATTGCTCATCCTGTCCTCCCACCAGCCGCAGATGCGGCCCGGCCTTGCCAGCCTGTCCCTCACGCAGCGCCGCGCGCGCCCGCGACAGGCGCGACATCACCGTGCCGATCGGCACGCCCAGCACATTCGCCGCCTCCTGATAGCTCAACCCCTCGATCGCGGTGAGGTGCAGTATCGCGCGCTGGGCGTCGGGCAGGGCGGCGAAGCCCCGCGCGATCTCGGCCAGCCGCACATGCTCCTCCTGCCGCGGGTCCACGCTGGCAAGCAAAGTCTCGGCGAAGCGGTCGTTGCGGCGTGTCTCGGCCGCCTGCCGCCGCTTGCCCGAAATGAAGACATTGTGGACGATCGCCAGCAGCCAGCGGGTGCGGCTGCGTTCGGGCCGGTAGGTCGCCTTGCGTTCGATCGCGCGCAACAATGCATCCTGCACGACATCGTCAGCATCCTGTTCGTCGCGGGCGAGCGACCGGGCATAGCGCCGCATCGCCAGCAACTCCGCCTCCATGTCGCGCCGTTCGTCCATTCCGTCGCTTATCCCGTGCCGGCGCGCGGCGGGCAAGTCAGGACCCGCATGACCGGCAGCAACCGATGCTGCAACAGCGCGCCATAGGCGTGGGCGACCACGTCCAGCACATCGTCCCAAACATGCCGCGCCGCCTCGTCCGCGGCCGCCCGCCGCATCGTGGCCAGCCTGCCCGGATCGTTCATCAGCCCGATCGCGGCATCGGCATAGGCCTGGGCGTTGGCGGGCGGCAGCAGCAGACCGGTACGGCCGTGGTCGACCAAAGCGGCGGCGCTCGGCACATCGGCGGACAATATGGCGAGGCCCGACGCCATCGCCTCCAGATTGACGTTGCCGAACGCCTCGGTGACGCTGGGATTGATGAGGATGTCGGCGCTGGCCACCGCCCGGCCCAGCGCCTTGCCGCTCAGATGGCCCAGGAAGGTGGCGTTGGGCAGGCGCTGCGCCAGCCAGGATCGGGCCGGCCCCTCGCCCACGATCAGCGGCCGCACCATATGGCCCTGCGCCCGGATCGCGGCAACCGCGTCGGCAAAGACATCCAGCCCTTTCTCCCGCACCAGCCGCCCGAAGAAGAGCGGGACGAAGTCGCCCTCTCCATAGCCATGGGCGGCGCGGAAGGCCGGGTCGCGTCGGGTCGGCGCAAAGTCATGCGGATCGATGCCCCGGCCCCAGACCAACAGCCTGTCCGCGCCATGGCGCTCCGCCATCTCGTCGCGGATCGGCGCGGTCGGGACCAGGATCAGGTCGGCATCGCCATAGAAGCGATCGAGATAGCGCTCGATCGCCCCGCGCAGGAAGGAAAGGCGATAATAATCGAGATAGGTCTCGAAGCGCGTGTGCAGGCTCGCCACCACCGGGATGCCGCGTGCATGGGCATATGTCTGCGCCTGCCGACCCAGCCGGTCGGGACAGGACAGATGGATGATGTCGGGCGCGAACTGGTCGAGATCGCGCCGCACTCCGCGCGTCAGGCCGATCGCGACGCGATATTCCGGGCGGCCGGGAATGGCGAGCGAGGGAACCGAGCGGATGTCTCCCACCGACTGGAAGGCGGGCAGGGGCGCGGTCGGCGAATAGACGCGCACCTCCATGCCGACCCGGTAGAGGAGATGGGCGACCAACCGGTTGAGCGCGCGGTTCGCGCCATCGCGCACACAGTCATAATTGCCGGAAAACAGCGCGATGCGGACCGGTTTCCGACCGGGAAAGCCGGTGCGGAGCGGGATGACATTGCGGTCGGCGGGAAAATGGAGGGACTGTTTCATGCCCGGCATACGCGGGGCGAGGACGGTTTATTCCATCACATCCCGCCGCGTCCCGCTGATGGGCACGCCGCACTCGCCCTCATCGATCGTGCGCGGCGTCAATTGCCGGCTTGGCCCCTGAAACAGGCTTGCGTTCATATGGGGCAGGCTGGTGTTTGATTATTTTCAGCCGGTTTCTTGGTGTAAGCTCCACATATGGGGCGAGGGGGGAATATGATGGCGCGAATGCTGGCGATGATGTTGGCCGGACTGATTCCCGCGGCGGCCCTGGCCCAGCCGCAGCAGGCCGCGCCGCGGGACTTGTGCGCCGATCGGCCGGGGCTGGGCACGCCGCCCTGCACGGTTGAGCCGGGACGCATGATGGTCGAACTCGGTCTGGGCGACTGGACGCGCGAAAGCGACGCGCAGGAGCGTAGCGACAGCGTCGAGATTGGCGAGCTGGCGCTCCGCGTCGGACTGACCGACAGTCTGGAGGCGCAATTCGGCTGGACCGCCTATGGCCATGTCCGCACCCGCGACCGGGTCAGCGGCGCGATCGACCGCAGCGACGGCGTCGGCGACGTGCGGCTGGCCTTGCTGCAAAATTTCCGTAACCCGGATGGATCGGGCTTTTCGATCGCCGCCATGCCCTATATGACCCTGCCGGCCGGGGGCAAAGCGATCGGTGCGGGCGATTGGGGCGCGGGGTTGCTGATCCCCGTCAGCTTCGATCTGGGCGGCGGTCTGTCCCTGGGGCTGACGCCCGAGGTCGACGCGGCGGTGGACGAGGATGGCGACGGCCGCCATCTCGCCTACGGCAGCGTCGTCGGCCTGGGCGTGTCGCTCGGCGATACCGTGTCGGCGACGGTTGAGACGTCCCTGATGCGCGACGACGACCCGGCGGGGCGCAACACCCAGGCGCTGGGCGGGCTGTCCTTCGCCTGGCAGCCGTCCGACGCCATGCAGCTCGACATCGGCCTCAATGTCGGATTGAACGCGGACAGCCCCGACAGCGAAGTCTATTTCGGCGTCACGCGGCGTTTCTGACGTCTTCAGCGTCTCTCGTGATTGGCTGCCACCGCCTTGGACACGGCCTGCATCAGCGCCCAGCGTTCGGGAATCGACACGGTGGTCGACCCGATCATCACCGCCACCGCATAGCTGGTGCCGTCGGGCGCGGTCATGATGCCGATGTCGTTATAGCCGGTCGAGCGCGGCGGCAGTTCCTGCCCCGTGCCGGTCTTGTGCAGATAGGACCAGCCCGGCGGGACGCCGCCTTTGATCCGCTGCGGCCCGGTCTTGGCTTCCGACATGATCGACATCAGCAGCCGTGCCGAGGCGGAGGACAGCATGTCGCCCTCCTTCAGCTTCGCCAGCGCCCGGACGATCGAGGCGGGGGCCGCACCATCCGGCGGATTGGCCAGATAATTGTCGAGCGCCTTCACCCGCACCGACATGGGCAGACGCGATCGGGCGGCGTAGAAATTGCGGCCGATCGAATAATCCTGCCGCCAGTCCATGCCCGCCGTCGCCGACTGCAACAGCCGCTCGCCCGGGCCAAAGCGGATATCCTTGATCATCCGCCGCGCCAGGAAGCCGCGCACCGCCTCCGGCCCGCCGACCGCGCGCAGCAGCGTGTCGTTGGCGGTATTGTCGCTCTGCGTCATCGCCCGGCGCATCAGGTCCGAATAGCTGGTGGTCCAGCTGCCGTTTTTGAGCATCGCCGCCGACGGCTGGTGGAACAGGGTCAGGTCGTTGCGCGTGATGGTGGCGGTGTCGGCCAGGCGCAGTTTGCCCCGGTCGACCGCGTCGAGGAAGGTCATCGACACCCACAGTTTCGACACGCTCTGCTGCGGGAAGAGGACGTTGCCGTTCCAGGCCACGGTCCAGTCGGCGCCGATGCGGCGGACGGCGATGCCGACCTTGCCATGGAAGCTTTGCCCCAGGTTGCGCACGACATTGACCAGCGCGGGTGGCGGCGTTTCGCGCTGGTCGATGTCGCGATAGGGCTGGGGCGGATTGGCGACCGGGCGGATCGGCCAGCTGTTGGTCGTGGGCTGGGCGCGACCGGGCAGCGGCTTTTGTGGGACAGAGGCGGCGGCTTGCGCCCGGCGCGGTTCCGGCGCGCTCACACAGGCGGACAGCGCCGCCATCAACAGCACCAGGCGCGCTGACCCGCCCCGGCTCATCTTCGATCTCATCGTCTTCCCCGCACTCGCTCGTGACCTAAGGGATGGTCCTGCCATCCGTTCCGGCAAGGCCCGTGCGACGAATGATTCCACAAATGCGATGTAAGGAGGCTGAACGATGCAACCCTTTGATCGAAGGCAGGGATCGCTCAGTTGCGGTTCAGCGGCGGACGGGCAATAGCGACGGCATGACGAACGGACTGGACAGGCGGGCGCTGCTGCTTGGCGCATTGGCAGCGGGGATGACGGCAAGCGGCGGCGCGGTATGGGCTGCGCCCTTCGCTTCGCGGCGGATTGCCATGACCGTGCGCGGCGCAGGACGGGACGTGTTGCTGATCCCCGGCCTCGCCAGCGGTCCCGGCATCTGGAACGGGGTGCTCGGCGCCTTGCCGGACTGTCGCTTTCACCTCGTCCATGTGCGCGGCTTTGCGGGTCTGGCGCCCGAGGCCAATGCCAGCGGCCCGCTGCTCCAGCCGATCGCCGACGAAATTGCGCGCTATATCGCCGCCGCCGGGTTGAAGCGCCCGGCCGTCGTCGGCCACTCGATGGGCGGGACACTGGCGATGCTGCTGGGCCTCCGGGGCATTGCGAGCCGGGTCATGGTGGTCGACATGCTGCCTGCCGGCGCGGCGATGGTCGGCGGCACGGCGAACGGCCTCGGCTTCCTCGCCGACCAGCTCAGCGGCTATCTGACCGGCACGGCGGCGGGGCGTCGCTATCTGGCGCAGATGGTCGCGCAGGCGCCCGGCGCGACGAACAGCGACCCCGACGTCATCGCCAACGCGCTGCGCGATCTCGCCAATATCGACCTCGGCCCGCAGCTTTCGCGCCTCGCCGCGCCGCTGGAGGTGGTCTATGCGGTCGGATCGGACGCGCAGCAGGCTGCCGCGATCACAAGCCGCTTCCGCGCCGCCTATGCGCCCAAGAGGAATGTGCTGCTCAAGGCGATCGGCCCCAGCGGACATATGGTGATGGGCGACCAGCCCGCCCGCTTCAACGCGGCGCTCAAGGATTTTCTCGCCCTTTGACGCCGGTTGAACGGTGACGCGGCGTCCTCCCGGACCCGTGCCAAAAATTTATCCTGACGTTCGTTCGTTTCGAGCGAAGTCGAGAAACAGGAAGCGCAGTTCTGGCCGCCTGTCGATTTCGCTCGAAGCGAACGGAGAGGGACAGCCTCTAAGGCGTCAGCACCGTGTCCACGGCCGTCTCCAGCGTTTCCGGAAAGTCCAGCGTATAGTGCAGCCCCCGGCTTTCCTTGCGGTGGAGGGCGGATCGGACCACCAGCCGCGCGACCTCCAGCAGGTTGCGCAGTTCGATCAGGTCCGGCGTCACGCGGAAATTGCCGTAATAGTCATCGACCTCCTTCGCCAGCAGGTCGATGCGGTGCTGCGCGCGCTCCAGCCGCTTGGTGGTGCGGACGATGCCGACATAGTCCCACATGAAGCGGCGGATTTCCTTCCAGTTATGCTGGACGATGACTTCCTCGTCGCTGTTGGTGACGCGGCTTTCGTCCCATGGCCGGATCGGCGGCGGCGCGGGCAGCGCGTCCCAGTTCGCCCGGATATGCCTGGCCGCCGCCTCGCCGAAGACGAAACATTCCAGCAGCGAATTGGACGCCAGGCGATTGGCGCCGTGCAGACCGCTTTCGCTCACCTCGCCCGCGGCATAGAGGCCGGGCAGGTCGGTGCGGCCGTCCAGGTCGATGACCACGCCGCCGCAGGTATAATGCTGCGCCGGGACGACCGGGATCGGCTCCTTCGTGATGTCGATGTCCAGGTCGAGCAGCCGGGCGTAGATGGTCGGGAAGTGGTGCTTCACGAATTCCGGCTCCTTGTGACTGATGTCCAGATGAACATAGTCGAGGCCCAGCCGCTTGATCTCATGGTCGATCGCACGCGCCACGATGTCGCGCGGCGCCAGTTCGGCGCGGGGATCGAAGCGCGGCATGAAACGCTCGCCGCCGCCGGGCACGCCGGGGGGGAGCTTCAGATGCCCGCCTTCGCCGCGCACCGCCTCGGTGATCAGGAAATTCTTGACCTCCAGATTGTAGAGGCAGGTCGGGTGGAACTGGTTCATCTCCATGTTGGACACGCGGCAGCCCGCGCGCCAGGCCATGGCGATGCCGTCGCCGGTCGCCCCGCGCGGCGCCGTGGAAAAGAGATAGGTGCGCCCCGCGCCGCCCGTGCACAGGATCGTCGCCCGCCCCAGCAGCGCGTCCACCCGCTTGGTCTGCTTGTTGAAGGCATAGACGCCCCAGACATGGCCGTCGCCCGAATAGCGCTCGCCATGGCGGGAGGTGATGAGGTCGATCGCGACCATATCCTCCATCAGGGTGATGTTGGGATTGGCGCGTGCGGCCTTGAGCAGCGCGACCTGCACCGCATGGCCGGTCGCGTCGTCGACATGGACGATGCGGCGATGGCTGTGTCCGCCCTCGCGCGTCAGGTCCCAGCGCTTGCCAAAGGCTTCGCCGCCATTGAAGGGGACGCCGAGATCCGCGAGCCGCTCGATCGCGGCGGGCGCTTCGGAGACGACGAATTCCACCGTCTCGCGATTATTGAGGCCCGCGCCGGCGACCATCGTATCATGGACATGCGCCTCGAAACTGTCACCCGCGTCGAGTACAGCGGCGATGCCGCCCTGCGCCCAGTTGGTGGACCCGCCATCGAGCGCCCCCTTGGCCAGCACCAGCACCTTGCGGTCCTGCGCGAGGTTGATGGCGGCTGTCAGCCCCGCCGCGCCGGAGCCGATGATGACGACGTCATGGGTGGTGGTGGGCATTATTCTACTATTTCTTACCTACTCCCCTCCCGCAGGCGGGAGGGGTTGGGGGTGGGCCTGCGCAAGGATCGCCTGGATGTGCGACACCACGCCTTCGAGATTCGTCATCACATCGTCATTGGCAATACGCAAGATTTTGAAGCCGAGCGAACGGCAATAGCTGTCGCGCCGACGATCGTGCTTGACACTTTGATCGTGGCTCATGCCGTCGAGTTCGATGATGAAATTCAATTCACGGCAGAGAAAGTCGGCGAAGTAAGGCCCCACCGGCATCTGGCGGCTGAATTTATGCCCTAATTTCCGACCTTTCAAACATTGCCAAAGCAATTGCTCTGGGGTGGTGGCGCTATTGCGTGCCTCCTTGGCGCGGGCAGTTGCGCGCTGCTTGAAAGGTCGCGCAGGCCCACCCCCTGGCCCCCTCCCGCCAGCGGGAGGGGGAACTGGATGGGTATCATCCATCACGCCGCCGCCGTCAGGTTCAGGAACACATCCTCCAGGTCGGGGTCGCGCGTCACCACGTCGACGATGGCGAGGCCGTTCGCCTGCACCGCGCTCAGCACCTGGCCCGCATTGGCGCGGTCCTTCATATAGGTGATGGTCAGCGTCCGCTCGCCCGACAGTTCGACCTTCTCGAAACAGGGGGCGTCTGGCGCCACCGTCACGTCGCGGTCGACCGTCACCTGCACCACCTTCTCCTGCGCCATGGCGATCAGTTCGCGGGTCGGCTTGTCGGTGATGACCCTGCCATGGTTGATGATGCCGATCCGGTCGCACAGCTCCTCGGCTTCCTCCAGATAATGCGTCGTCAGCACGATGGTCACGCCCATGGCGTTGAGTTCGCGGACATAGGCCCAGAGCTGCTGGCGCAATTGCACGTCGACGCCGGCGGTCGGCTCGTCCAGTACCAGGATGGGCGGGCTGTGGACCATCGCCTTGGCGACCAGCAGGCGGCGCTTCATGCCGCCCGAAAGGGTGCGGGCATAGGCGTTGGCCTTGTCCTCCAGATGGACCGCGCGCAACAACTCCATCGACCGGCGCCGGTCCTTTGGCACGCCATAGAAACCGGCCTGATTCTCCAGCGTCTCGAGCGGGGTGAAGAAGGGATCGAAGACGATTTCCTGTGGCACGATGCCGATCGAATTCTTGGCGTTGCGCGGATTGACGTCGATGTCGAAGTCCCAGATGCGGACATCGCCCGCCGTCTTGTTCACCATGCCGGCGAGGATGTTGATCGTGGTCGACTTGCCCGCGCCGTTCGGCCCCAGCAGGCCGTATATCTGGCCGCGCGGGATGGTGAGGTTGATCCCGTCGAGCGCGCGCTTGCCGCCCTTGTAGACCTTGGTGAGGTTGCGGATCTCGATGGCGGGGGTGGCGGTGTCGGTCATGGCTGATCTCTATGGGGATCGAAGGCGGCGAAAGGAAGGGGGCTGATTGCCATAGACCCCATCCTTTCGAACAGCCCTTGGATTTTGGCAGTTTGGCCCTACATGGGAGCCAGTATTTGCGACCGATTCTTAACTGGGAGTCCTCAATGTCCGCTACCCGCACCGAAACCGACAGCATTGGCGCCATCGAGGTTCCGGCCGACGCATATTGGGGGGCGCAGACGCAGCGCAGCATCGAGAATTTCCCCTTCGGCGCGACCGAGCGGATGCCGATCGGCATCGTCCATGCGCAGGCGATCGTGAAGCAGGCGGCGGCGCGGGTGAACGCTAAACATGGCCTCGACCCGAAGATCGTCGCCGGGATCGAGAATGCCGCGCAGCAGATCGTCTCGGGCGCGCTCGACGACCAGTTCCCGCTCGTCATCTGGCAGACCGGATCGGGCACCCAGACCAACATGAACGTCAATGAGGTGATCGCCGGCTATGCCAATGAACAGCTGGCCGGCACGCGTGGCGGCAAGAGCCCGGTCCATCCCAACGACCATGTGAATATGAGCCAGTCGTCGAACGACAGCTTCCCGACCGCGCTGCATGTCGCCACCGTGCTGGCGACGCGCGACCGGCTGATCCCCGCGCTCGAAAGGCTGACCGGCGCGCTCACGGCCAAGGCGAAGGCCTGGGATCATATCGTCAAGATCGGCCGCACTCATACGCAGGATGCCACCCCGCTCACGCTGGGTCAGGAATTTTCCGGCTATGCCGCGCAGCTGGTGAGCGGCCGGGCACGGATCGAGGGCGCCCTCAACGGCAATATCCGCAAGCTGGCGATCGGCGGCACGGCGGTCGGCACCGGCCTCAACGCGCCCGAAGGCTGGGCGGACGACATGGTGGCGGCGATCAGCGACATCGCCGGCACGCCGTTCGAAAGCGCGCCCAACAAGTTCGAGCAACTCGCCGCCAAGGACGGCCTCGTCTTCTTCTCCGGCGCGCTCAACACGCTGGCGGTGGCGCTGACCAAGATCGCCAACGATATCCGCTTCCTGGGGTCGGGGCCACGTTCGGGCCTGGGCGAACTGGACCTGCCCGCCAATGAACCGGGCAGTTCGATCATGCCTGGCAAGGTCAATCCGACCCAGTGCGAATCGCTGACCATGGTGGCGGCGCAGGTGATCGGCAATCATCAGGCGGTGACGGTCGGCGGTATGCAGGGCCATTTCGAACTCAATGTCTTCATGCCGCTGATCGGCGCCAATGTGCTGCGCTCCATCCACTTGCTCAGCGTCGGCATGGAAAGCTTCGCCGAACGCTGTGTCGACGGGCTTGTGGCCAATGAGGGGCGGATCGCCGAACTGGTCGACCGCTCGCTCATGCTGGTGACGGCGCTGGCGCCCGAAATCGGCTATGACAATGCCGCCGCCATCGCCAAACATGCCCATAAAAAAGGGCTGACGCTCAAGCAGGCGGGCCTTGAATTGGGGCTGGTTGACGAGCCGACCTTCGACCGGCTGGTGCGGCCCGAAAATATGGTCTGATCCAGATCAACATGGCGGAACCGGCGGGCGTGCGATACATTGATCCGGTATGAAAAAGAAAGCGCCCGCTCCCGCCGCACCGCTGGTGACGATCCGTCCGCCGAAAAAGGCGGGGCTGCTGCGCAAGGTGGCGCGGGTCGGCGCGACCGTCGTGGCGGCGCGGGTGGCTGCGGACACTGGCAAGAAGGGCGTGATCGGCCTGCTCGCCGGCGCCGGGGCGAAGCGACTCATCATGCGCTATCCCGCCGGCGCGTTGTTCGTGACCGGCGCCTATATGGCGGGCAAGCTCTATGAGGCGAAGCGCGAGGCGAACCGGAAGCGCGCGATCAAGGCGCTTCCCGACGGCAGCGCTAAACCGATATTGATGGACGAGGCCCGGAGGCGCCGGAGCAAGCGCTGACGCGCTCTGCGGCAATCCGTGCCGATTCCCCTATGGTTCGATCCCGACCGCTATATTCTCCGTCATGCACAAAACATAAGCTCCTGGCATATTTGCGGGAACATTGCCGATGGAGTTCTGATGCGTGAAGCTGCCGCCGTGGCCGAAAATGATGTCGTAAGCGCGGCGCGGCCGGCACGGGAACGGCAGCTATGGATGGACCTGCTGCGGGGCATCGCCATCCTGATGGTCATCGTCTTTCATTCCGTGACCATATTGGAACGCCAGCGCTATGCCGTTCCGCCGCTCATGCATGACTTCAACCAGCTGTTCGTCCTCTACCGGATGCCGACCCTGGTTTTCCTGTCCGGTCTGCTGCTGACCGCGTCCTTCAACAAGGGGATCGTGCTGTATCTGGTGGGCAAGGGGCGGCGGATTTTCTGGCCGCTGCTGGTCTGGTCGTTTATCTACGCGACGATCATCGGCCCGCCGGTGGATGGCGTCGGGCAGCTTGGCAAATATCTGACCGGGCAATCCTATCTCTGGTTCCTGACCTTCATCCTGGTCTATTATCTGGTGGCCATTCCACTGCGCCGGGTGCCGCCGCTGGCGATAGCGGCCGTCGCCTTCGTCATCGCCGTCCTTGCCCCGGACGGCACCAAGAATGGCGAGCGGCTATTCTACCTCATGTCCTTTTTCTTCCTGGGCGCATGGGTGGGCTGCCACTGGACGATCTGGATGCGTGCGCTTCGGGCGCGCGCGGCATTGCTGGGTTGGGTGGTGGTGATCGCCTCGTCCATCGCCTCGGTCGCCTTTGAAATCAGCTATGGCCCGGTCTATGCCGTCCCGGCGCTTTGCTTCATCCTTACGGTCAGCGCGACGGCGTTTCGGATACAGTCCGAACGCTGGTGCGCGCCGTTGATCTTCATCGGGCAGAATTCGCTGATTTTCTACGTCTCCCATTTCACTATCATCTATCTCGTCATCGGCCTGTGCCGCCGGATGGGGCTGGAGGCCGAAGTCGCTGCGATGGCGGCCTTCCCGACCGCGCTGTGCGCCGGGATGCTGCTGGTGCTGGCCGCGCACAGGAGCCGGATCGTCAATCTGCTGTTCGTCGCCCCGCCGCCGCCGCGTCAGCTTGTCGGGGCGTTGCAGGCGGTGGAGCGGCGCTTCGTCCCGGCCTGACGGCCCGACCGCTCCCTCCCCTCTTGCAAATCGTCGGCGGGGGCGTCACTAGCGGTCATGGCCGACAGCTTTCCTACCGAAACGCCCGATTTCAAGCGCCGTGGCGTGCTTTTCGTTCTCTCCTCGCCTTCGGGCGCGGGCAAATCCACCATCGCGCGCAAGCTGCTCGCCGCCGAACCGGACCTGTCGATGTCGGTGTCCGCCACGACGCGACCGATGCGGCCGGGCGAAGTCGAAGGCAGGGATTATCATTTCGTCGACCTGGAGGAATTTCGCCGGATGACGGCGGACCATGAATTTCTCGAATGGGCGCATGTCTTCGGCCAGCGCTACGGCACGCCCCGCGCGCCGGTGGAAGCGATGCTGAAGTCGGGCAAGGACGTGCTGTTCGACATCGATTGGCAGGGCGCGCAGCAGCTCCACCAGATCGCCGGCGGCGACGTGGTCCGCATCTTCATCCTGCCGCCCTCGATGGAGGAGCTGGAACGCCGCCTGCGCGGCCGCGCCACCGACAGTGACGACGTGATCGAGGCGCGCATGTCCCGCGCCGCGGGCGAGATCGCCCATTGGGACGGCTATGACTATGTGCTCTGCAATGTCGATGCGGAGGATTGCTTCCGGCGGGTGCAGACCATCCTCCACGCCGAACGCATGAAGCGCAGCCGCCAGACCGGCCTGATCGGCTTCATCCGCAAGCTCAGCCGCTATCATCAGGAGGATTGAGGGGAGCTTGTCCCCACCGCCGTTCGTTTCGAGCGAAGTCGAGAAACGGCAAGGGTAAGCTATCCGCTTCTCGACACGCTCGAAGCGAACGGCCGTTCATACTATGTCTCGAATCCCGCCGGGTCGGCCCAATCGGGATGCGTCCAGGCCATGGCCTTGAACAGGGTGCCCATCGCCTGCCCGTCGGTCAGGCGGACGCGCGCGGCCTCCACCTCAGCGGCGCGGGCCGGCGCACTGCGGGCAAGCTGGTCGGCACGCGCGTCGATGCCGAGCTGGCGCAGGAAATCGCCCTGACCCACCGGACCATGGACGCGCAGGCCCGCCTGCCGCGCCATATTGCCCAGCATGGTGAAATCGACATGGGTGGTGAGGTCCACCTCCCCCGGATCGGCGAAGGGATCGGCGAACTTGTGCGCCTTGACTGCCTGCAACGTGTCGCCCAGCGCCGGCCCTTCATAGCCATAATCGATCAGGATCGCCGCGCCGCCCTGCCTGGCGATACGTTGGGCGAGCGCATAGGCGATCTCCGCGCCGACGATCGGCGATTCGATGATCGCGCCGTCGGGCGCTTGCGCCGCCAGCGGCGGCAGGCCCGATTCGATGCGGCGATAGCCGGCGACCGGAATGAAGCGGCCTTCCTCCTCGCGTGCGATCACCACGCGCTCGCGCCATTCGTCACCGACGCGAATGCATTGACGGACGGGGAGGGCATCGAAAAATTCGTTGGCGACGACCAGCAACGGCCCCTTTTCGGGCAGGCTGTCGATGCTGTCATGGTGGATCACATGGGGCAGCAACGCGCTTTGCCGATCGCGCAGGGTGGGACTGGTTTCGACCAGATGCGTCTTGGGCGCGAGCGCCGCGCGCTCCATCGCCCGCAGCGCGTCCGCCGCCAGCGTGCCGCGCCCCGGCCCCAGCTCGACATAGGCGGCGTCTGGCCGCAGTCCCGATCGCATCCACATATCTGCCAACGCCAGCCCGACCAGTTCGCCGAACATCTGGCTGATCTCCGGCGCGGTGGTGAAGTCGCCCTCCGCGCCCAGCGGGTCGCGGGTGGCATAATAATGCTGGTTCGCCTCACCCATATAATGGGCGACCGAGATCGGCCCGCCCGAGGCGATCTGCCGCGCCAGCCGCTGCGCTAGCGGCAGATCGCCGGCTGACGCCTTTTCAGCCGACACTTTTTCAGCTGACACTGGCGCTGCCGGCCACCGGCTCGACGCGCAGGCGGCGGCCCTTGGCGGTGACGATCAGGTAGAATCCGCCCAGGATCATCGGGACGCAGAGCCACTGGCCCATATGCAGGCCGGTGCGCGCGGCGAATTCCATCAGCTGGGCGTCGGCCTCGCGGAAATATTCCACGCCGAAGCGGAAGCAGCCATAGCCGAAGACGAAGATGCCGACGAGCATACCGGGCTTGTAGCGCGCCCTGGTCCGCCAGAAGGCGAAGGCGAGGATCAGGAACAGGACGACGCCCTCCAGCGCGGCTTCGTAAAGCTGGCTGGGGTGACGGGGGAAGGGGCCGCCGGTCGGGAAGATGATCGCCCAGGGCACGTCCGTTTCCTTGCCCCACAATTCGCCGTTCACGAAATTGGCCAGCCGGCCGAAGAAGAGGCCGAAGGGCACGACGCAGGCGACATAGTCATGGATGCGCAGCCAGCTCAGCTTTTCCTTCCACGCCATGTAGAGGATGCCGATCGACACGCCCGCCGCGCCGCCGTGGAAGGACATGCCGCCGTTCCACAGCTTGAAAATGTCGATCGGATTGCGGAGAATTTCGGGCTGGTAGAAGATCACATAGGCCAGCCGCCCGCCGATGATGATGCCGAGCGTCGCGTAGAAGATCATGTCGTCGGCATGGCGGCGCGCCATCGGCGATCCCGGCTGGGCGACCAGCTTCAGCAGATACCAGTAGCCGACCAGGATGCCGGCCAGATAGGCGAGGCTGTACCATTTCAGCGTGAAGAAGCCGAGGTCGAGGGCAACGGGATTAAGCCCCAGATCTTCAAAGCGGATGGCGCTCGAAGCGGCGGCGGCAAGGTCCAGGATCAAATCGGCTTCCCTCTGGTTGGACAGGCCTGATCCCATAGAGCATGGGATTGCCAAGACCAAGAGGGTGCGACAAGGCCGGGGCACATGCCCCGGCCCTTTGCTTCATTGGGGCAGGCCAAGCGCCTTCACGATATCGTCCCACGCGACCAGCTTGAAATTCTGTGCCGCCGCTGCATTGTGGCCGTCCTGCGCGATGAACAGGCCGCCGGGATAGGCCGGGCCGAAATCGCCCAGCATCAGTTCGATGCCGTCGGTTTCCTCCGACCCGCCAATGGCGCCATCGACCACGCGGAAGCGGCCGACATAGCTGTCGTCGCTCATCTTGTAGACGACATAGGCGTTGTCGCCCTGGCTGGAAACGAGGACATAGCCGTCCTTTTCCCCGATCGGCGCAATCGCGACGCCTTCGGCATCCATGACCAGATTCTTGCCGTCCGCCGCCGCGATCTTCGTGGGCGCGGTCGATCCGGTCGCGCGCGCGTCGAAGCGCCACAGGCCGACATCCTCCTCCGCCACATAGAGGATATGGGTGCGGTCATCGACGGCGCAGCCTTCCGACTGGGTGCCCAGCTTCATGGTGCGGACGATCCTGCCGGTCGGCGTCGCGCCGGATGCGTCGATCGCGACCTGGTTGATGGTCCCGTCCTTCAGCACGATGAAGGCGGACAGGCCAGCTTCGTCGCGGCCAAGACAGATGCCATAGGCCTCGCCCCTGCCGCCCTCGACCTTGCCGATCGCGGTCAGCTTCGCCGTGGCGGGATCGAGCCGGAACAGGGCGACCCTGGCATTGGCAAGATCGTTGCGATCCGATGCAGCGACGAGGATGCCCTGCGTGCCGTTGATCGCGACGCCATCCTTCAGATCGACATTGTTGACCCGCCCCGCGTCCAGAAAGTCGCGGGTCTTGCCGTCCAGGCCATAGACGTAAAGGCCGGCCTTCTTGTCGGTGCCGACGATCAGGCTCTGCGCGGGATCGGCGGCGTTGCGCCAGATGGCCGGATCGTCCGCCGCGTCGGCATTGGGCGTGCCGACCGGCGTGGTTTCGCCGCGCGCGGTGACGTTCACGGCGGGGGTGGCGTTGGCGATGCGGGTTTCGACCGGAATTTCCTGCTCGACGGTGGCGCAGGCCGCCAATGTCATCAAAGTGAAACAGGAAATCATCGAACTGTAATATTTATTACGCGATCCGGTCATGAATAACTCCTAGCCGCCCTTTTCGACGGGTCAGATACAAGAAATGATCCGATGGTCAATTTATCTTCACGACATAAGGGGGCTTATATGGTCGCGAATAAGTGGCTTATGCTTGGATGTGCGTCGCTGGCGTTCCTTTCTACTAACGCTTTTGCTCAGACGCCCGCGGCATCGGACGATATTGCCAAGACCGACGGGCCGATCACCCAGGCCGCCGACATCGTCGTCATTGCCGGCATCGGCTATCGCGATCGCACCGACACGCCCGAGCCGGTGCTGAAATATGGCACCGACTATTTCCAGCGTTTCGAACCGCTGACGGCGGGCGATGCGCTCAAGCGCGTCCCGTCGGTCACGTTCCTGTCGGACGTGATCGAAAGCGACGCGCCGCAGATGCGCGGCCTTCCGCCGGGCTATACCCAGATCCTGATCAATGGCGAGCGCGTGCCGGGTTCCTCGGCTGACCGCAGCTTCTTCATGGACCGTATTCCGGCCGAACTGATCGACAGCGTCGAAATCGTCCGCTCCTCCTCCGCGCGCCGCACCGGCGATGCGATCGCGGGCACGCTTAACATCAACCTGCGCGACGGCTATGAACTGAACGGCGGCTATGTCCGCGCCGGCGGCCTCCTCTATGACGACAATGAACTGGAACCCAGCCTCGGCTTCGTCTGGGGCGGCGCGGTCGGCCCCGGCCGCCTGCTGCTGGGCGGCAACCTTCAGGGCCGCCACAATCCGAAGAAGAAGGAAAGCCTGCGCTACGGCGATTCGCCAGAAAACAACCCCGATTATGCCACCGACGATTTCGACAATCGCGAAGACCAGACCGACACCCGCGACGGCAAGGATTACAGCTTCAACGGCAGCTATGAGATCGACGCGGGCGACACCAATTTCAAGCTGAACGGCTTCTATGTGAAGACCGACCGCACCGAAACCGAGCGCAGCTTCGAATATAATGCCGTCACCGGCAATTACGGCCCCGTCTCTGTCGATGACGAGGACGACACGACGCCCCGCCTGCTGAGCGACAACGCGAACGTCGCAAAGATCGACCAGGAAAATTACTCGATCGACGGCAAGCTGACCCAGAACTGGTCGGCGGGCAAAACCTCGCTGCGCGTCGGCTATGCCAAGTTCATCGAGGACCGCACCGAAACCGAATATCAGATCAGCTTCGAAGGGGATGAAGCGGAGTTCGAGGGTGCGCTGACCCAGACCGACATCAAGGACCAGGAATTTTCGGTCAAGCTGGAACATGAAATCCCGCTGGGCGAGACGATGAAGTTCGTGTTCGGCGGCCTCTACCAGGACAAGACCCGCCGCACCGGCATCTTCGAAGCCGAGTCCGACGATAATGAGGAACCGACTTTTGCCTGGGATCAGTTCGCCGGCAATCCGACCTCGCTGGCAGGCCCCTGGGAGGATTTGGAAGCCACCGCCGGCGGCGACAGCCGCATCAAGGAAAAGCGCCGCGACGGCTTCGCCCTGGTCGAGGGCGACACCGGCAGCCTGAAGTGGGAAGCGGGCCTCCGCTACGAACATACCAAGGTCCGCACCACCGACTTTACGGTGGACGAGGATATCGCGAACCAGTCCAACAGCTATGGCAAGTTCCTGCCCTCGGCCTCGTTCAAGCTGTCGCTCACCGATCGCGACCGCATCATCGGTTCGGTCGCCCGCACGCTGCGCCGTCCGCAATTCGACTATATCCTTCCCGCGACGCTGGAAGAGGAAGTGGGCGACAGCGATCTGCTGGGCAATCCCCAGCTCGACCCCGAAACCGCCTGGGGCTTCGACATCGGTTACGAACATCGCATGGGGACGCGCGGTATCGTCGGCGTCAACTTTTTCTACCGCAAGGTCAAAGACCTGATCGAGCTGGTCAACACCGGCGAGTTCGGGTCGGAAACGGATCTGGGCGATCCGGCGAATCCCGAGGACGATGAGATCACCTGGGTCTACCAGCCGCGCAATGTCGGCGACGGCAAGGTCTATGGCATCGAGTTCGACCTGTCGACGGACCTGGGCTTCATCGGCCTGCCCAATACCGGCCTGTTCGGTAACGCCTCCTGGCTGGACAGCGAGATCACCGACGAGCTGGGCAAGCGCCGCTTCAACAACCAGTCGAAATATGTCTATAATTTCGGCTTCATCCAGGACTTCCCGACCTTCGGCGCGGCCTTCGGCGCGACCTATCGCAAGCAGGGCGCGGCCTTCAGCCGGGTGATCTCCGAAGAAGTCACCACCACCTATGGCGCGGAACTGGAAGTCTTCGTCGAAAAGCGCTTCGGCAAGAAGTTCACGATCCGCGCCGTCGGTTCCAACCTGCTGAACGGCGCCAAGAAGGAGGCGTTCAACAAGTTCGACAATCTGGACGACCAGATCGGACGCGACTTCGACGAATATGAGCTGGAAAGCGAAAAGGCCGGACCGGTGTTCCAGATCATGGCGCGCATGGCCTTCTGATCGACCGAACCGGACCATGATGGAAAGGGGCTGCGCGTCGCGCGGCCCCCTTTTTCGTGGGATGGAGCGGTCAGCCGCACTCCACCGTGACATGCTCCATACGCGGCAGGGCGCGCACCCGCTTGCGGACCGCCATGCCGTCCGCCCCCGGGGCCAGGCTGATGATCGCGGCATGGGCATGGGGGCCGATACGCCAGACATGAAGGTCGCGGATGGTCGCGCCCTCCGCCTCCGCCTCGCGCCGCACGGTCGCCATCAGCGCCGGTTCGGCGGTGTCGAGCAGGATGGCGGCGGTGTCCTTCATCAGGCCCCAGGCCCAGCGCGCGATCACGACCGCGCCCAGCAGGCCGACCGCCGGGTCCATCCACCACCAGCCCAGATAGCGCCCGGCCAGCAGCGCGGCGATCGCCAGCACCGACGTCAGCGCGTCGGTCAACACATGGACATAGGCGGCGCGCAGATTATTGTCGGCATGGCCATGCTTGTGGTCATGCCCATGGTCATGACCCAGCAGCAGGGCGCTGATGATGTTGATGACCAGGCCGATGACGGCGACCAGTGTCGCTTCACCGAAAGCGACATGGATCGGCTCGAAGAAGCGCAGCGTCGATTCGACCGCGATGAACAGGGCGGTGACGCCCAGCAGCAGGGCGGAGGCGAAGCCGGCCAGATCGCCGACCTTGCCGGTGCCGAAGGTGTAGCGCGGATTGCGGGCATGGCGCCGGGCATAGCCATAGGCCGCGGCCGCCACCGCCAGCGCGCCGGCATGGGTCGCCATGTGGAAACCGTCCGCCAGCAAGGCCATGGAGCCGGTCAGCCAGCCGAAGACGATCTCCACCACCATCGTCGCGGCGGTCAGCCAGACGACCCAGAGCGTCCGCTTCGCATTCTGGTCGTGGCCGGCGCTCAGATAGATATGGTCGAAATAATGGCTTTCCTCCGCATCGTCCGAAGGGACGGCGGGGGCGGGATCATGGTGATGATGTTCGTGATCATGATGTTCGTGGCTGTGTCCATGCCGGCTATGGTCGTCGTGCATCGTCATTTCCCGTAACGGCGGATCAGCGCCAGCATTTCCTCGGACGCGGCGGTGCGCGCTGCGTCGGACAGGCCGGGGCGGGCGACATGCTCGCGCATATGCTGTTCGATCAGCTCCTCCATCAGGCTGCCGACTGCCCCGCGCACGGAGGCCACGAGCTGGAGCGTTTCCGAACAGCCCGCGTCGCCCGTCAGCTGCCGCTCCACGGCGGCGACTTGCCCCGCGATCCGGCGCACCCGCGCCAGCAATTTGTCTCGATCCGCGATAATGTGCATAGGATACCCCCCTATACTATATTCCACGCGAAGCCAAGGGGGTGGATCGGCGGGCGCGACTTGTCCTAACAGGGGATATGGCGAACGAACCGGACTGCGACCTGGCGATCATCGGCGGCGGCCTGGCCGGCGGGCTGATCGCGCTCGCCTTCGCGGCGCTGCGGCCGGAGGTGCGGCTGCTGCTGGTCGAGCAGGGGGAGCAGGTCGGCGGCAACCATATCTGGTCCTTCTTCGACGGCGATGTCGCATCGAAGGACCGGTGGCTGGTCGATCCGCTGGTCGCGCACCGCTGGGCGCAGGGGCATGAAGTGCGCTTTCCCGGCCATGATCGCCGTCTGGCGACACCCTATAACAGCGTCGAGACTGTCCAGTTCGCTGTCCATCTTGGTCGCGTGCTGGGCGACCGTTTGCTGACCGGAGCCGAGGTGACGGCGCTGTCGCCCAAGGGCGTCACCCTCGCCGACGGGCGGACGATCGGCGCGGGGGCGGTCATCGATGCGCGGGGGGCGGGGGACCTGTCGGCGCTGCGTTGCGGCTGGCAGAAATTCGTCGGCCATGCGCTGCGCTGCGACGCGCCCCACGGGATCGACCGGCCGATCATCATGGACGCGACGGTCGCGCAGCAGGACGGCTATCGCTTCGTCTATCTGCTGCCCTGGGATGATCGGACGATCTTCGTCGAGGACACTTATTACAGCGACAGGCCCGATCTGGACGTGCCGATGCTCGACGCCCGGATCGCGGATTATGCGCGGGCCAGGGGCTGGCGCGCCGATGTCGTCCATCGCGAACAGGGCGTGCTGCCCGTGGTCCATGGCGGGGATTTCGACCTTTACTGGCCGAAGCACGACCCCGTTGCGCGCGCGGGCGTCCGGGCCGGGCTGTTCCAGCCGATGACCGGCTATTCGCTACCCGACGCGGTGCGATTCGCGCTCTGGCTCGCCGACCAGCCGCTGGACAATCTCGCGCCACGGACCCGCGCCTATGCGGCCGCGCACTGGCGGCGGGGCGGCTATTACCGGCTGCTGGGCAGGATGCTGTTCGGCGCGGCGCAACCGGACCAGCGCTGGCGCATCTTCGCGCGCTTCTACCGGCTGCGCCCGGCGTTGATCCAGCGTTTCTACGCCGGGCGATCGACCGTCGCGGACCGCATCCGTATCTTGTGTGGAAAGCCCCCCGTGCCCATAAGGGGCGCCATGCGAACAATGTGGAATCCGCCCGCCTGATGAACAGGACCGCGATCGTCATTGGCGCGGGCTTTGGCGGCCTGGCGCTTGCCATCCGTTTGCAATCGGCCGGTATCGCCGCCATATTGGTCGAGGCGCGCGACCGGCCGGGCGGGCGCGCCTATATGTGGGAAAGGGACGGCTTCACCTTCGATGCCGGCCCGACCGTCATCACCGATCCCGATTGCCTGGCTGAACTGTGGCGCCTGTCGGGGCATGACATGGCGCAGGATGTCAGTCTCGTCCCGGTATCGCCGTTTTACCGGCTCAATTGGCGCGACGGCACGAATTTCGATTATTCGAACAACGAAGCCGCGTTGCGGGTGGAAATCGCCAAGCTCGATCCGAACGATGTCGCCGGTTACGAGCGCTTCTGCGACTATGCCGCCGGCGTCTATGAGGAGGGCTATCGCAAGCTCGGCTCGGTCGCCTTCCTCGATTTCGCCTCCATGGTCCGTGCCGCGCCCGCGCTCGCCAGGCATCAGGCCTGGCGATCGGTCTATTCGGTCGTCGCGGCCCATGTGAAGAATGAGAAGTTGCGCGAGGCGCTCTCCTTCCACACGCTGCTGGTCGGCGGCAATCCGATGAAGACCAGCGCCATCTACGCCCTGATCCACAAGCTGGAGAAGGATGGCGGCGTCTGGTTCGCCAAGGGCGGGACCAACCGGCTGGTGCAGGGGATGGCGACCCATTTCGAACGGCTGGGCGGCACGCTGCGCCTGGGCGACGCGGTGACGCGGATCGAAACCTATGGCGACAGGGTGACGGCGGTCCATACCGCATCGGGCTGGCGCGGGGAGGCGGACGCGATCGCCACCAATGCCGACCTGATGCACAGCTATCGCGACCTGCTGGGCCATCATCCCCGTGGGCAGAAACAGGCGGACAGGCTCAGCCAGAAGCGCTGGTCGCCCAGCCTGTTCGTGCTGCATTTCGGCATCAAGGGCAGCTGGCCCGGCATTCCGCACCATATGATCCTGTTCGGGCCGCGCTATGAAGGGCTGCTGACCGATATCTATGATCATGGCGTGTTGCCGCAGGATTTCTCGCTCTATCTGCATCATCCGACCGTCACCGATCCGTCGATGGCGCCGGCGGGGCATTCGACCTTCTACGCGCTCGCCCCGGTGCCGCATATGGGCAAGCTGCCGATCGACTGGGATCAGTTCGGGCACGCCTATGCCGAACGGATTCTGGACGAGATCCAGCACCGGCTGATTCCCGACATAAGATCGCGCATCGTCACCCGGTTCCACTATACGCCGCGCGATTTCGGGCGCGATCTGAACGCGCATCTTGGCAGCGCTTTCAGCCTGGAGCCGCTGCTGACCCAGAGCGCCTGGTTCCGTGCGCATAATCGCGATGATGTCATTCCCAATCTATATCTGGTAGGGGCCGGCACCCATCCGGGCGCGGGCATCCCCGGCGTGGTGGGCAGCGCCAAGGCGACCGCGGCGCTGATGTTGCAGGATTTGGATTGAGACTATGAAGAGACTGGCGGTGTATTGCGGGTCGGCGACGCCGGCCGATCTGACCTATATCGATGCGGCGCGGCATGTCGGGCGCACCTTGGCGCAGCGCGGCATCGGCGTCGTCTATGGCGGCGGGCGGCTGGGCCTGATGGGCGCGGTGGCAGATGCGGCGCTGGAGGCGGGCGGTGAGGTGATCGGCGTTATCCCCGAGGCGCTGGTCGGCGCGGAGGTCGCGCATCGCGGCTGCACGGAACTGCATGTCGTCCAGACCATGCACCAGCGCAAGCAGCTCTTTACCGACTTGTCGGACGGCTTCGTGACCTTGCCGGGCGGCGTCGGCACGATGGACGAATTGTGGGAGGCGATCAGCTGGGCGCAACTGGGCTATCACAACAAGCCGGTCGGCCTGCTCAATGTAGCGGGCTTTTATGACCAGCTGATCGGCTTCAACCGGCAGATGGTGGAGGCGGGCTTCATCCGCGCGCAACATGCCGGGATCATGATCCACGAAGACAGCATCGAGGCTTTGGTCGACGCCATGGCCGCTTATCAGCCGCACGAAACCATTTTCGCGATGAGGGCGGCGCGGCTCTGAAATTATAATTCCCCTCCCGCTTGCGGGAGGGCATGTCCTGAACATGCCTTCCGATCTTCCCGACCGCGCTGCCCTTGTCGCCCATGCCCGCGACAGCATCGCACGCGGGTCCAAATCCTTCGCCATGGCGTCAAGGCTGTTTGACCGGGTGACGCGCGAGCGGGCCTGGTTGCTTTATGCCTGGTGTCGCAAATGCGACGATATTGCCGATGGACAGGATCATGGCGGGACGCTGACCGGCGTAGCGGATGGCCAGGCGCGGCTGTCGATGATGCGGGTGCTGACCGACAAGGCATTGCATGGCGCGCCGACCGGCGACCCGGCCTTTGATGGCTTCGGCGTCGTGATGCGCGAATGTGCGATCCCGACCCGCTACGCCCATGACCTGATCGAGGGCTTCGCGCTCGACGCGCGCGACTGGCGGCCGCGCAGCGAGGCCGACATGCTGCGCTATTGCTATCATGTCGCGGGCGCCGTCGGTTGCATGATGGCGGTGCTGATGGGCGTCGACCCAAATGATTGGGCGACGCTCGACCGGGCCTGCGACCTGGGCCTTGCCTTCCAGCTCGCCAATATCGCCCGCGACATCAGCGAGGATGAGGCGGCCGACCGCTGCTATCTGCCGGAGGAATGGCTGGTCGAGATGGATATTCCGCCGGGTGAGCATATGAAGCCCTGGGTCCGGCCGCGTCTGGCGATCCTGGCGCGGCGGCTGGCCGACATGGCCGCCGCCTATGAGGAGAGCGCGCGTCACGGCACCGGCGCGCTGCCGCCCCGGGCGGCCTGGGCGGTGTTGGCCGCCGCCGGTATTTACGGCGACATCGCCCGTCAGGTGGCGCGGCGCGGCGAACATGCCTGGGACCATCGCGTCGTGACGTCCAGACGCGACAAGCTGGGCTGGGTCGCGCGCGCGGCGCTTCAGGTGCCCGGCCGCGCGCGAAGATGGCCGGCAGACAGGCCGCGCCCCGCAACGCTCTGGACCCGCCCAGCCTGACCAAAAAAAAAGAGGGCCGATGCTTTCGCACCGGCCCGAGGCATGTTCGCAGGAGGAACAAGGTGAGGCGGGCGGGCCATGTCCCGGTCGGGCGGCCCGCCCTGCCAATCTCAGTAATTGTAGGCGCGTTCGCCGTGGCTGGAGAGGTCGAGACCTTCCTGCTCGGCGTCGGCGCTCGGACGCAGACCCATGGTCTTGTCGATCACGAAATAGAGCACCGCGCTCAGCACGCCCGAATAGACCAGGGTGAAGAGCACCGCCTTGATCTGGGTAACGACCTGCGTGGCGATCGAGTAGCTGTCGGCGTTGAAGCCGGCCGGGAAGACCGTGTAGTCGAACACGCCCTGACCGCCCAGCGACGGCGCGGCGACGATGCCGGTGCCGATCGCGCCGACGATGCCGCCGATGCAGTGGACGCCGAACACGTCGAGGCTGTCGTCATAACCCAGCTTGCCCTTCACGAAGGCAACGAAGATGTAGCAGATCGGCGAGACGGCCAGACCCAGAACGATCGAGGTCATCGGCGCGCCCAGACCAGCGGCCGGGGTGATCGCGACGAGGCCCGCGACCGCGCCGGTGACGGCGCCCAGCAGCGAAGCCTTGCCATGGTGGATCTGTTCGACCAGCGACCAGCTGACCGCCGCCGCGCAGGTGGCGAGCATGGTGTTGATGAAGGCGACGCCGGTGACGGCATTGGCTTCCAGATTGGAGCCTGCGTTGAAGCCGAACCAGCCGACCCACAGCAGCGAGGCGCCGATCATGGTCATGGTCAGCGAGTGGGGTGGCATGGGTTCCTTGGGGAAGCCGATGCGCTTGCCGATGATGAGGCAGCCCACCAGACCGGCGATACCGGCGTTGATGTGGACCACGGTGCCGCCCGCGAAGTCGAGCGCGCCCCAGCCCCAGAGCAGGCCGGCATCGGTCGGCGCGTCAGGCAGGAAGTCCGGGCCGGCCCAATACCAGACCATGTGCGCCATCGGGAAATAGACGATGGTGAGCCACAGCACAACGAAGACGATCAGCGCCGAGAACTTCACGCGTTCCGCGAAGGCGCCGACGATCAGCGCCGGGGTGATCATCGCGAAGGTCATCTGGAAGACCACGAACACCAGTTCGGGCAGGTAGATGTTGTTGCTGAAGGTCGCAGCGTAGGTGGAGCTGCTGACATTCATCAGGAACGCCTTGTCGAGGCCGCCGACCAGCCATGGCAGCGGGCTGTTGGTCGAGGTGAAGGCCATCGAATAGCCCCAGCAGGCCCAGACCAGACCCGCGACGGACACGATCATGAACACCTGCATCAGGATGCTCAGCATATTCTTGGTGCGCACCAGGCCGCCGTAGAAGAGGGCAAGGCCGGGGACCGACATCATCAGCACCAGCGCGGCGGAGATCAGCATCCAGGCGACGTCGCCCTTGTTGACCATGCCGGCCATGGCGGCGGCGTCCGGCGCCTTTATCGGCCCGGCGGCGGCAAGCGCCGGAGATGCGGCGAGCAGGGAAAGGCCAAGCGCCCCCGCCACTCCGCAGAGTTTCTTGGAAAAGGTCATCATTCCCCCCTTGTTACAGCGCGGTTTCGCCGGTTTCGCCGGTGCGGATGCGCACCGCCTGCCCGACGTCGAGGACGAAGATCTTGCCATCGCCGATGGCGCCCGAATTGGCTGCGGCCTGGGTCGCTTCCACGACGCGCGGCGCGAGATCGTCGTCGCAGACCACCTCGATCTTGATCTTCGGAACCATGTTGGTCGAATATTCGGCGCCGCGGTAGATTTCGGTCTGCCCCTTCTGGCGACCAAAGCCCTTCACTTCGCTGACCGTCATGCCGGCGATGCCGAGCGAGGAAAGCGCCTCGCGGACATCGTCAAGCTTGAACGGCTTGATGATAGCCATGACAAGTTTCATGTCGCCCCCTGTTACTGGTGTGCGGGGACATACTCAGCAAGAGGCGTGCCAAATCGTTGAAGTCAGGATGAGGCGGGGTTTTGGCGCGACTCCGCGACTGGCAGCGCCAAAAAATTGGGCAGGACGGAAACCTTGCCTAAAAATTAAGCAGAAGCGCCTACCAATGTGAGCCTTCCGCCGCGGCGTCGGCTTCCTCGGGCCGCGTTTCACGGCCGAGCGCCGCGTTCCGGTGCGGAAAACGGCCGAAGCGGGCGATGGTCGCATGATGCGCGCGTGCGTAATCGAGCGCCTTTTCGTCGCCCGCGCCCTCGAACAGGCTCAGCGACAATTGTTGATCCTCCAGCGCTTCGCTATGCTCGAAGGGCATGTAGAAGAAGAGGCGGCCGGCGCCGCCGATCTGGATGTCATAGCCAAGGGCAATGGCGCCGCGCGCCACTTCCCGCGCCAGCACGTCGGTCGCGAAGGCTTGCGCGGTGCCGCGGAACATGTTGCGGGGCATCTGGTCGAACAGCAGCACTGCAGCGAGCGCATCGTCGGCGCGGTCGAGAAAGGCCTGCGGAGGCAGCGCCTGTTTGTCCGCCCAGAGCGCCGCGAACCGGGCGGTGCAGATCTTGTCGAGCGCGGGATCATGGCCCCACCATCCCGCTTCGCCTACCTGGTTGAACCAGAAATCGAGCAACGCCGCAGCCCAGTCGGCGGTCACGGCATCATGGCTGTCGGTCAGCATGTTCATGTCCCCTTAATCGACAGAGAAAGGCGTGGTTCCGCCATTCGTGCCGCGAAGGGCTCAGGTCGCCGCTCCGACGACTGGACGCATTGATTTGAGACGGATCGACATTCAGAGTTGGGTTCCTTCCTTCCAACCCGCCGTCATGCTGATGACAATCAGCATCCATTCAGCGCTTCTTTCGAGCCATTGCTCCGAATGGATCCTGACTTTCGTCAGGATGACGAAATAAGGCAGGCGAAACCGGTTCGATTTATGGGTTCCTGGCTCACGGAGTCTTTGATTTAGTTCAGGTCGCCGTTCCGCCGACGGTCAGGCCTTCCATCAGCAGGGTGGGCTGGCCGACGCCGGCCGGCACGCTCTGTCCCCCCTTGCCGCACATGCCGATGCCTTCGTCGAGCGCCCAGTCATTGCCGATGCCGACCACCTTGGTCAGCGCGGTCGGGCCGTCGCCGATCAGGGTCGCGCCCTTGATGGGATCGCCCAGCTTGCCATTCTCGACCTTATAGGCCTCCGTGCAGGAGAAGACGAACTTGCCCGACACGATGTCGACCTGGCCGCCGCCGAAGCTCTTGGCGAAGATGCCCGACTTCATGCGGCTGAGCAATTCTTCGGGATCGTCCTGCCCGCCCTTGATGAAGGTGTTGGTCATGCGCGGCATCGGCGCATGGGCATAGCTTTCGCGGCGGCCATTGCCGGTGGGGGCGACGCCCATCAGCCGGGCGTTGAGTCGATCCTGCATATAGCCCCTGAGGATGCCGTCCTCGATCAGGATATTTTCCTGTGTCGGCGTGCCTTCATCGTCGATCGAGAGCGAGCCGCGACGATCCATGATGCCGCCATCGTCGGCGACGGTAACGCCGGGCGCGGCGACGCGCTGGCCGATGCGGCCGGAAAAGGCGCTGGTGCCCTTGCGGTTGAAATCGCCTTCCAGGCCATGGCCGATCGCTTCATGCACCAGCACGCCCGGCCAGCCGGGGCCGAGCAGCACGGTCATCTCACCGGCGGGCGCGGCGATCGAACGCATGTTGACGCGCGCCTGGGCCAGCGCCTCGTCGATGGCGCGATTCCAGACGCCCTTATCCATCACCTGATCGTAGAGATAGCGGCCGCCTATGCCGAATGTGCCGGTTTCCCGGCGGCCATTTTCCTCCAGGATGATGGAAACGTTAAGCCGCACAAGTGGGCGGATGTCGGTCGCGGTGAAGCCGTCGGCGCGGACGATCTCGACCACCGACCAGCTTCCTGCCAGGCTGACCGACACCTGTGCGACGCGCGCGTCGCGGGCGCGGGCCGCGGCGTCGATCTCGGCGCAGAGCGCCACCTTCTCGGCGAAGGGAACGATTTCCAGAGGATTGGCGTCGGTATAGAGATGGCGGTTGGTGCGCTGCGGAGGCGGGGCGGGCTGCCCTTTGGCCGGATCGAGCAGGGCCAGCGTCTCCGCCGCCTTGGCGATCGCGGCCTCGCGGATGTCGTTGGCGTGGGCGAAGCCGGTCATCTCGCCCGACACGCCGCGCAAACCGAAGCCGGCGTCGGTCGAATAGTCGGCGGTCTTCAACCGGCCGTCGTCGAAGCCGAAGCTCTCGCTCGCCCGATATTGCAGGTAAAGCTCGCCATCGTCGCAATTGGCCAGCGCCTGCGCGGTCAGACGGCGCGCGCCGTCGGGATCAAGCAGGCCGGGACGATAGAGAAGGCCACGGGCGTCAGTGAACAGGGGAGCGAGTTCGGTCATGCCGTCCGATATAGGGGCGGCGCGACCCAAGCCCAATGGAAATTTTAGCGACGCCCGTTATACCATCGTGCTCGGTCTTCGACCGATCACAAGCGGGTTTCGCCCAAGCGCCGCGCGGGCTTGACCAAGGTTTGATGAGTCAGTCTCATCGAACCTTGCTATTAGAGGCTGGCGCCCGAAGCGATGTCGGGTTTCACCACGATGTCGGCATTGTCCGCCGCGCCGCCGATCAGCACGAAACGGCGATCGCAATAGCCGCAGTCGACATAGCCATGCTCGTCAATCTCCAGGAAGACGCGCGGATGGCCAAGGGCGGCGGGAATGTCCCCCGACCCGTCGCAGGAGACGCGGGACTTGGAGACTCGGATGATTTCGGGCGGCTGGATCATGGAAAGCGGCGTTAGCAGCGGCAAGGGTGCGCTGCAATATGTGCCATCGCCTTACATGAGCGGCCAGCGGGGCGGCAGGCAGGGCGCTTTTTCGCCCTTCACTGCCCGGACGGCCGGTTTCCACTCGGTGCAGTCGCTCGCCGCCATCACCGCGAGCGGTGAAAGCATCAACAGCACCGGGGCGAAGCCGCCGCCAAGGAAGACTGCGAATGGCATGTAGTAATAGTGGCGTGTCCATGCTTGCTGCAGCATGAACGTTACGGACGCGCACCGGATGAAATGAGAGATGGTGGGCGATGACGGGCTCGAACCGCCGACATTCTCGGTGTAAACGAGACGCTCTACCAACTGAGCTAATCGCCCCCGTGGGGAAGCGCCTATCTAGGCGAAAAAGCGCGGCGGTCAAGCGGGTGGTTCATGTGCCGAGGAAACGGCGGCTGGCGCCGAACCAGCGCATCAGCGATTCGGCGGTTTCCTGCGCCAGGGCAATGAAGACGCGGCGCCCGTCATGCGGATCGGCCTGCCGTTCGACCAGCCCCTTGTCGGTCAGGGTGCGGATCCAGCGCAGCGCCGTGGTCGGCGGCACGGCGGCCGCGATGCAGAGGCTGGAGACCGAAACGCGCTCCTGCTCCAGCCGGGCGGCGAGCAGGTCGAGCAGCATGTCCCAGGCCGGATCGGCGAACAGGTCGCCGGGGAGAAAGTCGGCGCGGATACGCCGCGCGCGAAGCAGGTCGCGGACTTGCTGCGGCGACACGGCGGGCATCTCCGCCGGCCGGGCCGGGGGGCTGATCGACGCCAGCACGGGCATACCGATATAGTCGCTGGCCCGGTCGGAGATGCGCGGCCCCGGATCGAAGGATGGCGCGGCGCCGAGCCGGCTGCGCCGGGTCAGCGCGTCGATGGTGCGGGCAAGGCGACCGACCTCTTCGCTCAGTTGCTGGAGCCGTGCGCTTTCATGATCCATTTCATGGACGCGCCCGATGACGGGACGATGCTCGCCCGCCGCCACGAGGGCAGCGGCCAGCTCGGTCCGGTCGGGATCACAAAGCAACTGGGTATGAGGGCTGCGGACGCAGGCGAAGGCGAGTTCGACCGTCTCCCAACCGGCGACCAGGATCACCGCCATGCCGGTCTGGATCGCCTGGGTTTCGATCTGGACCAGCAGTCGTTCCAGCGTTGGCGCGGGCGTCGGGCAGAAGAGCAGGAGCGTGTCGCACTGGCTCTGCTGATCGAGCCGGGCGGACGCTTCGGACAGGTCGATGGCGCCGAGCAGCCGAAGGCCGGCCGCGTCCGCCACCGGCGCCAGTTCGTCCCGGTCGATCCAGTCGGCAACGACCAGCAGGCCGGCGCGCTCGTCATGGGGCGCGACCGGATCGGCATGGCCCTGGATAGGCGCGGCGTAGGAAAAATCTTCCATCATGGTCCGAATCCTGTTCTAGCTTCGTTCTGGAGAATAAAGCAAGAACGGACTGGTTCAGCCCGATCCTTCGCCGTTACGGACAGAAGGTGGATGAAGGCACGTAATGGCGGCGATTGGCCATGAGGGTTTCGGTCCGATTTTCCTCCGGCTTGGCGCCAGAACGGGGGCAGGCCGAAGGAATTTTCCTGTTCCTTTAACAAGGGTGAAGTTTCCTCCATATTGGAGTCAATCCTCACACGCCCGTGGCGCGGGCGAAGGCAATATAGAGATCGCGCAGCCGCGTCGCGACCGGGCCGGGCGCGCCGTCGCCCACCGGATGCCCGTTGATCCGCACCACCGACAGGCACAGCGTCGAGGCGCTGGTGATGAAGGCTTCCTTCGCGGTCAATGCTTCTTCGACGGTGAAGGCGCGGCGAACGACCGCCAGACCGCTTTCCTCCGCCAGCGCCGTCAGTGCCGCGCCGGTGCAGCCGGCCAGCACCGCCTGGCTGTAGGGCCGGGTGATGATGCCTTCGTCGGTGACGATGAAGGCGGTGGAGGAGGCGCCTTCGGTGACGAAGCCGTCCTCGACCATCCAGGCTTCCTGCGCGCCGGCCTCCCTGGCGGCCTGTTTGGCCATGGCCTGGGCGAGCAGGCCCACGCTCTTGATGTCGCGCCGCGCCCAGCGCTGGTCGGGCATCGTGGCGACGGCGATGCCCGTCTTCACCGCCGGGGCGTCGAGAAATTGCCTGTCCTGGACGAACATGAACAGGGTCGGTTGCAGGTCGGCAGGCGCGATGAAGTCGCGGGTCGTGTCGGCGCCGCGCGTGATCTGGAGATAGACGAGTCCCTCGGTCAGGGCGTTGCGGGCGACCAGCTGCTTCTGCGCCGCCTCGATCTCCGCCAGCGTCAGCGGCAGAGCGATGCCGATCGCAGCGGTGGAGCGTTCCAGCCGGGCGAGATGGTTGGCGCTGTCGACAAGCTTGCCGTCGATCACGGCGGCGACTTCATAGATGCCGTCGGCGAAGAGGAAGCCGCGATCGAGCGGGGAGATGCGCACTTCGTCCAGCGGCAGATAGAGGCCGTTCATATAGGCGACGGACATGGGCAGGGGCGATCCTTATGGGTTGGGCCTCGGCTGCTTTTGCCGCTTGGGCCGATGGGGTCAAGCGGTGTGCGGGGCGCCGGGGCGCGCAATGTCTGGAACAGGGTATCGGTGACGCGCCGCATCGAAGTTCACATCATCCCAGACATGATTTTGGGTCGATTCGCAGCATAAAGCGTCCGCGAGGCGACAGCGACGCGCCCGCGAAGCGCCCCCTACGCGCCACATGGGTCACAACGGCGCGCCGCCAGCGCGCCTGCTGGGGCACGGACGTTGGGATGCGGCACGAAGCGAGGGGCTGTTTCATCCCCCAGCATAGATCAGAGAAAATCCAACATTGAAAGCATGACCTGCGCCTCACGCCCTGGAGCGAAGGCGGATGAAGTCTGGTAGCGGCCATTCCAGGACATTCCTTCTCCCTTGAGGGAGAAGGATACGGAGCCTTGCCGCAAAGCGGCTAGGCGGAGTTGGATGAGGGGGATTGGCGGTAGGTCGGCGCGATTGCGCAAAGTGGCATCCCCCTCACCCAGCTACGACTAGGCAGCAAGCTGCCAAGTCTTCACATCCCTCTCCCTCAAGGGAGAGGGAAAGAATATCCGCTCCCCACCCCTGCCGGTCAGATGCTGCGCCGGTCCAGCATTGTCGCGGGCGGAGCGAAGCGGTCTAGATAGGCCTGCTCGCGGCTCGGCATGGCGAGGTGATAGCCCTGGAACAGGGAGCAGCCGATCACTCGCAGCACGTCCATCTGCGCTTCGCTCTCAATCCCCTCGACCACCACTTCCATGCCCAGCCCCTGGATCAGGCCGACGACCGCCGAGCAGATGGTGCGGGCTTCGGCCGAGGTCGCGATGTCGCGGACCAGGCTGCGGTCGATCTTCACCCGGTCGACCGGCAGTTCCTTAAGGCGCGCCAGGTTGGAATAGCCGGTGCCGAAATCGTCGATCGCGATCCGCACGCCATCCTCCCGCAGCGCGTGCAGTTGCGTCAGGATGCGCGGTTCCATGTCCATGGCGAGCGATTCGGTGATTTCCAGCTCCAGCATGGCGGGCGGCGTTCCGTGCGTCGCCATGGCGTGGCGCAGGCGCAGGAAGAAGTCCGCCTGGGCCAGTTCGCGCGTGCTGATGTTGATGGCGATGCGCTGGTCGATCCCGGCCCGCGCCCACTGCGCGGCGGTTTCGCACACGCGGCTCATGACCCAGTCGCCCAGCGCGACGATGGCGCCGCTTTCTTCCGCCACGGGCACGAAGGCGCCCGGCATCACCAGGTCGCGTTCGGGATGCGCCCAGCGCACCAGCGCTTCGGCCGCCACGGCGCGGCCGCTGCCGATGTCGATCTGGGGCTGGAATTCCAGCAGAAACTCCTCGCGTTGCAAGGCGATCAACAGTTCGCGCTCCAGTTCCGCGCGGTCGGCCGCCTCCAGCGCCAGCTGCGCGGTGTAGATTTCCGCGCGCCCGCGCCCTTCATGCTTGGCGTGATACATGGCGATGTCGGCGGCGCGCAGCAGCGCTGAAAGCGTGTCGCCATGGTCGGGATAGCAGGCGATGCCGATCGACGCGCCCAGCTCGACATGCTGGCTGCCAAGGTCGAACCGCTCGCTGAGCGCGAACTGGATCGCGCGTGCGATTCGGGACGCGGCGCTGCGGCCGGGCAGGGTGGGGAAGAAAAGGGTGAATTCGTCGCCCGCCAGACGGCCGATCACGGCGTCGCCGGTGCCGTTGCTGACCTGCGCCATCACCACTTCGCGCAGGCGGCCGGCGACGCGCGCCAGCAACTGGTCGCCCGCGGCATGGCCCAGCGTGTCGTTGACGCCCTTGAACCCATCTAGGTCGATGAAGAAGAGGGCGGCCATGCCGGCGTCGGTCCGCTCGGCCAGATGACGTTCGACCTGGCGGCAGAAGCTGGTGCGGTTGGCGAGGCCCGTGACCTGATCGAACAAAGCGAGCGTCTGCACATGGTCCAGATTGGTGCGCACCTGGCTGAACAGGCTTTCCATCGCGACCGACAGTTCGGGCAGCTCGGCGCCGATGGCCTGGGGCACGGGCGATTGCAGGTCGCCATGGGCGGCGGACGCCAGCCTTTCGGTAGCGGTGTCGATCGCGGCGGCGGTGGCGGCCATGGACCGGCTGGCCGCGGCCCAGCTCATCGTCCCGCACAGGATGGCGACGATGAGCGCGCGGCCGATCTGCAGCAGATCGTCCTCTCGACCCGCCGTATAACCCAGCACCAGCGACAGGATGAACACCAGCGCCCCTGCGGCGCAGGCGAAGGCGGTGGCGCGGCTTTTCAACGTCACCCCCTGCATTCGCCTCCCGCCCAATTGCCGCTCCAGAACGGAGCCCGATCCATCGGATATGAAGGAGAGTGGTTAAGAAAATATCAGCGGGCCGCCCGCCAGCCATTATTTTTTGCGGCGCAAAATCAGGTAGATCGCACCGTCGCCGCCGTGGCGCGGATGGGCGATGCGGACGCTGGCGATACGGTCGGCATAGGGGCTTGTCTCCAGCCAGTGCCCGATTTCGCCGCGAATCGCGCCGCGCCGGGACGCACCGGCGCGTTCGGCGCTTTTTGGCGGTTTGCCGGTCACGACCAGCAGGATGCGGGCGTCCTGCGCCAGCGCCTGGGCCAGGGCCTGGTTAAGCCTGTTGTGCGCTGCAGCCAGGCTGTGGCCATGCAGATCGATGCTCATGTCCGGCATCAGATTGCCGTTACGGATTCGTCGTTCCCAGCTGGAATCGAGCATGGCGGCGGGGGCGGGAGCGGGCTTGAGCGGCGGGGGCGGATTAACCCGAGGCGTTAACCCTGTTTTGGCTGGCAGCGTCGGTGCAGGGGTGGTCGACAGGGGGCGGCGCTGGCCGGGACGCAGCGGCCGCACCGATCGCGTCAGCGCATCCCAGAGCGCCTCTTCCTCATGCGTGAGACGGCGCCGGACCATGGCCCGGCCGTCAGGGTCGCGCGAGCCGCGCCGCCGATCCGATCGGCAGCAGGATGAGGGCGCTGCCGCGCGCGGACATGCCTCCCGCGATGCCCCGCGCCCGCGCGCCCGCGCCCCAGAAGCTGTCAAACCGGTTGGCGCCCTTGATCGCGCCGCCCGTATCCTGCGCGATCCAGATGCCATTGGGTTCGGCCCGGTCGAGCGAGAGCAGCACCGGCGCGCCCAGGGGGACGAATTTGGGGTCGGCCGCAACGGTCGCTTCGGGCGTTACCGGCGCGCCCAGCGCGCCCAGCGGGCCGGCGCCGGTCAGTTCGCGAAAGAAGACGAAGCTCTTATTCTCGTTCATGATCGCCGCGCCCTCGGCCGGGTTGGCGCGCAGATACTGCATGATGTCCTGCATCGACCCGGCCTGGATCAGGCCGCGATCCTTCATCAGCTTGCCGATGCCGGTATAGTCGCGGCCATTCTGCCCGTCATAGCCGATGCGCATCACGCCGCCGTCGGGCAGCAGCAGCCGGCCGCTGCCCTGCACCTGGAGGAAGAAAAATTCCACCGGATCGGCCGCCCAGGCCAGTTCCAGCCCGCGCCCGGAAAGCGACCCCGCGACGATCCGGCTGCGATCGTCATAGGGGACGAATTTGGTGCCGCTCACCTTGCCGCGGATCGACTTGCCCTTCAGGCTGTCGCTGAACTGACCGAGATCGACGTCGATCAGGTCGTTCGGGCGGCGGTAGATCGGCACCTCATAGCCCGGCTGGCGGGTGCGCGATCCGCTGATTTCCGGCTCATAATAGCCGGTGACGAAGGTCGTGCCGTCGCCCACCTGCACCGCCTCGAAATAACGGGAGAAAAATTCACTCGCCGATGCCTCGGGCCAGCTCGACGCCGCGGCGCAGCTGCTATTCCAGTCCGATCCCCTGGTCAGGCCGCTCTGGTCGGTGCGGCGCATCAATGTCGGACAGGACAGGCGGAAGGCCTGGAGCGCGGCGCGCGCCCGCTCGCCCGATGGGATCAGGCTGGCGATGTCCGGCCCGCGCGTGACGCCAAGGCCCGCCGCCGTGCTCTGGTCCAGCACCGGTTCGGTCGGCACCTCCACCGGCACGGTGGGACGGGGCGTGGCGGGGGTGGGACGGGTCGCACTCTCGCCCGACGGCGCGGGGCGCGTCGGTGCGGGACCACCAGTGGATGGCGGGATCACGCCGCCCGCGCAGGCGGACAGCAGCAGCGCCGCAAGCAGCGCACCCCCCGATTTGCGACGCATCATGCTTCGTCGGTTTCGCTGAGCTTCCAGTTCGGGTCCGCGCTGCGAATGTCGCGGGTGAAGGTCCAGATATCCTTAGTGCCGATCGCGTCGGTCAGCGACCCGGCAACGACATTGCCGTCCTTGTCGCGGGTGACGGCGGCGATGTCGGCCTCGAAGCGCAGCGCCACCTCGGCAACGCGGTCCTTGACTGACGCTTCGACGATCTGCGCCTTTTCGATGCGGACCAGACGGTTGTCGAGGACATGGCCCTCCGCCTCGCGCGCGGCGATCGCCTCCTCGAAGGAGGCGAGCACATCGGCGTCGCACAGCCAGGCCAGTTCGTTCCGGTCGCCGCGCCAGAAGGCTTCCAGCACCATCTTATAGGCGCTCTTGGCGCCGTCCACGAACTGGGGCACGTCGAAGCTGCGATCGGCGGCGATCAGCGCGCGCATCCCGGTTTCCGCGCCCGGCGTGATCAGCCCTTCGGCCAGCCGGACCGAATCGCCGCCATTCTGCGCGACCGGACCGGGTTGCAGCACCGTCACCTTGGCGCGCTCATCGGCGGGGCGCAGCGCAGGCTCCTGCTCGTGCCCGGTACGCTTGCCCAGCACGGAATAGAGCCGCAGCGCCAGAAAACCGGCGATCATGGCGAGGATGACGATCACATACACGGAAAGCTATACCCTTTGCGCGGGACAATGTTCCTGCCAACATAGGCATGTTTGTCGTCAACTTCAAATAGCGCGCGTGGGGGAGCCGCCATTGCCCTGCCTGTGCGCCCCTGCTAAGCGCGCGGGTCAACAATGCCGGCGGCTTCCTGCCGCGGGCCAACAGCGAAAGCCAAGGTAGAGAACATGGCCGACGAAGCCGACACCATCACCACCACCGTCAACACCGGCAACGGCGCCGACTCCGCTCCGCAGATCGCGCTGATCAGCCAATATGTGAAGGATCTGTCGTTCGAGAATCCGAACGCGCCCGCCGTCTACCAGTGGCAGGACCAGCCGCAGATCGACGTCCAGTTCAACATCGGCGCCGACAAGGTCGGGGACGAAGTGCTGGAAGTGTCGCTGAAGATCGAGGTCAAGGCGGTCGCACCGCAGGGCACTGCCTTCGCCGTCGAACTGGTCTATGCCGCACTGTTCGGTATGCGCAACGTGCCCGACGATCAGGTTCAGCCCTTCATGCTGGCCGAAGCGCCGCGTCTCATCTTCCCCTTCGCCCGCCGCGTGCTGGCCGACGCGATCCGCGACGGCGGCTTCCCGCCGCTGCTGCTCGATCCGATCGACTTCGGCGCGCTCTATCTCCAGCAGGCGCAGCAGATGGAAGTGACCTCGGGCGAGCCGGCCGGCCACGCCTGATTATAGGATGCCCTTGATCTCCGTTCGCCCTGTTCGAGCGAGCCTCTTGTCTCGCTCGAATGTCGAAGGGCCGTCCTTTCTTGAAGAAAAGGACAGGGCTTCGACAGGCTCAGCCCGAACGGAGGAGGGGATCATCATATGAAACTGGTCAAGGCCCTCGGCTCGGTCGGCGGGCTGACGCTCGTCAGCCGGGTGCTGGCGCTGGTGCGCGATTCGCTCGCGGCGCGCTATGTCGGCGCGGGCTTCGCGTCGGACGCCTTCAACGGCGTCGCCTTCCGCCTGCCCAACATGTTCCGCGCCCTCTTTGCCGAGGGCGCCTTTTCCGCCGCCTTCGTGCCCCTCTTCAACAAGAAGGCGGCGGGCGAAGGCGGGCTTCCCGCCGGCTATGATTTCGCCGAGCGCGCGCTCGCGATGCTGCTGCCGGTCCTGATCCTCTTCACGGCCGTCCTGATCGCCGCCGCCTGGCCGATCACCTGGGCGCTGTCGGGCGGTTTCGCGCACCAGAACCCGACGCCGGAGCAATTCGCCTTCGCCGTCACCCTGTCACGCATCACCATCCCCTATCTGGCTCTGATCAGCCTCGCCTCGCTGCTGGGCGGCATCCTCAATTCGCTCGACAAATTCTGGGTCAACGCCGCCGCCCCCATTCTGCTCAACGTCGCTATGATCGCGGGGCTGTGGTTCTTCCACGGCGCCGACGAATATGAGACGGCGCGGGTGCAGGCCATGTCGGTGACGATCGGCGGCGCGCTGCAACTGCTCTGGCTGATCTGGGCATGCAGGCGCGCGGGCGTGTCGATGACGCTGAAACGCCCGCGCCTCGACAAGGATGTGCGCGAACTGCTGCGCCTCATCGTCCCCGCCGCCGCCGGGGCGGGCGCGTCGCAGATCAACCTGCTCATCTCGACCGCCCTGTCGGGCTGGCTGCTGGCGTCGGGGTCCATCACCTATATCTATTATGCCGACCGGCTGAACCAGTTGCCGCTGGGCCTGATCGGCATCGGCCTTGGCACCATCCTGCTCCCCACCATCTCGCGAATGCTCTCGAAAGGGCAGGAGGCGGAAGCCATGGAGACGCAGAATCGCGGCATTGAACTCGCCCTGTTTCTGACCCTGCCCGCCACCGTCGCCTTCCTGACCGTGGCGGAGCCTATCGTGCGCGGCCTGTTCCAATATGGCCGCTTCACGCCGGAGGATGCGATGCGCTGCGGCTGGGCGCTGTCGGCCTTCTCGATCGGCCTGCCAAGCTACGTCCTCGTGAAGGTGCTGACGCCCGGCTATTATGCGCGCGGCGACACGAAGACGCCGGTGCGCTATGCGATGCTCTCGATCGTCATCAACATTATCGGCAATCTGGCGATGATCCCGACCTTGGGCCATATCGGCCCGCCGCTCGCCACCGCGCTGTCCTCGACCGTCAATGTCGCGATGCTCTACACGACTTTGGTCAGGCGCGGCCATTTCGCCGCCGATGCGGGGCTGCGCCGCCGTATCCCGCGCCTCGCCATCGCCGCGCTGATCATGGGCGGCGCGCTCTGGGCGGGCGAGGGGCTGCTCGACCCCTGGCTGACCGGGGCGATGCTCCAGCGCTATGTCGCGCTGGCCCTGCTCGTCGGCGCGGGCGTGGCGCTTTACGGGCTGGCGTCCTTCGTCACGGGCGCCTATCGGCTGTCCGACCTCAAGGCGCTGATGCGCCGACGAGGCGCAACCGCAACCAATCAAGAGAATGGATAGAAGAATGCGTGTCCTCTCCGGCATCCAGCCCACCGGCAATCTGCACCTTGGCAATTATCTGGGCGCGATTCGCAACTGGGTGCGGATGCAGGACGAAATGACCGGCGATGCGCAATGCTTCTTCTTCCTCGCCGACATGCACTCGATCACCGTGCATGAAGGGCGGGAGCAGCGCATCCGCAATGTCCGCGACATGGCCGCCGCGCTGGTCGCCGCCGGGATCGACCCGGACCGTTCGGTCCTGTTCAACCAGGCGCGTGTCCCCGCCCATGCCGAACTCTGCTGGCTGCTGAACGGCACCGCGCGCATCGGCTGGCTCAATCGCATGACCCAGTTCAAGGACAAGGTGGGCAAGGACCGCGAGGGCGCCTCGATCGGCCTGTTCGTCTATCCGGTGCTCCAGGCGGCCGACATCCTGATCTACAACGCCACCCATGTGCCGGTGGGCGAGGACCAGAAGCAGCATCTGGAGCTGGCGCGCGACATCGCGACTAAGTTCAACACCGATTTCGGCGTCGATCTGTTCACCCTGCCCGATCCGATCATCCCCAGGGAATCGGCGCGCATCATGTCGCTGCGCGACGGCACGGCAAAAATGTCCAAGTCCGACCCCAGCGACATGAGCCGCATCAACCTGACCGATGACGACGACGCCATCATGCAGAAGGTGAAGAAGGCCAAGACCGATCCCGAACCGCTGCCCGAAACGGCCGAAGGGCTGGCGGGCCGCCCGGAGGCGAGCAACCTGATCGGCATCTACGCCACCCTGTCGGGCAAGACGCCCGATATGGTCTGCGCCGAATTCGCCGGCAGGGGCTTCGGCGCGTTCAAGCCGGCGCTGGGCGAACTGCTCGTGGCGACGCTCCGCCCGATTCGCGAACGCTTCCTGGAACTGCGCACCGACGATGCCGCGCTCGACGCGATCCTCGACAAGGGCGCGGCCAAGGCGGCGGCGGCGGCCGAACCGACGCTGCGCGCGGCCTATGACGCGATGGGTTTGATGCGCTGACGCGCAGGGGGCTTGATGCGCTGACGGCGACTGATGCAGCAAAGTCACAGGGCTGGCCCGAAAGGGTCGGCCCTTTTCTTTTGGCTACGGAATAGCCATCTCCACAGCGTCGTAGACAGGAGAACATGGTTTGCGCCCGTTCGAAGGGTTCGCGCGTTCAAACGATGTTCAGTTGCGTTTTGCTATGACAGCGCGCAAAGATGATCGCAGGCGCTTCGCCTGATACAGGACGTAAAAACATGGCTCGTTTCAACAAGATCGGTCTGTTCGCGGCGCCGGCACTGGCGCTGTTGGCGTTGTCGGGCTGCGCCACGCCGTTCAAGGCCGATGTCGCCCGTTTCCAGCAATTGCCCGCCCCCGCGGGGCAGAGCTACACCGTCGTCGCCGACGATCCCCGGCTCGCCGGCGGGCTGGAGTTCGCCCATTATGCCGACCTGGTCGGGCAGCGTCTGACCCAGACCGGCTATGTCGCCGCCAGCGACCCGGCGCGCGCCGACCTGATCGTCCGCGTCGCCTATGATGTCGACAATGGCCGGGAAAAGGTGCGCTCGACCGGCTTTGGCGGCGATCCGTTCATGTATGGCGGCGGCTGGGGCTGGCGCGGTCGCTGGGGTCGCCCCTGGGGCTATGGCTTCTATGATCCCTGGCTGTTTGGCGGCGCCGGCTATAATGACGTGTCGAGCTACACCGTCTATACCAGCGACCTCAGCCTCAAAATCGACCGTGCGGCCGACAATCGCCGTCTGTTCGAGGGCAAGGCGCAGGCCCAGTCGCTTTCCAACAAGCTGACCTATCTGGTCCCGAACCTGATCGACGCGATGTTCACCAATTTCCCCGGCCAGAATGGGGAAAGCGTGAAGATCACCCTGCCACCCGAAAAGAAGGGCTGACAGGATAAGCGGAAAAGGGCGGCTCCCAGCCAAGACCCTGTCTGACCCGGCGCTCAGGCAAGCGCCGGGTTTTCTTTTGGATCACGCTGTCCATCATGTGCCCGAAGCGGATGAATGGCCGATTGGGGTGGGAACATGACATTCCCCTCCCGTAAACGGGAGGGGCAGCGAGACTTATTCGCGGAGCGAATTAGTCGCAGCGGGGTGGGCTATAGCACCAAGGTCGCGTAAGCCCACCCCCTAACCCCCTCCCGCAAGCGGGAGGGGGAACTATGTCCGCTCCTGGCCGCTTCCAGACCGGCTGAATTTCCCCATAGTCTGGAAACTTGCACGCTTCTCCGGGCAAGGCTCGCCGAGCGCGCCCGCGAGAATCAAGGCTTCACGCCGGTCTTGTCGTTCCAGGCCTGATGGCAGACGGGCTGGAGCACGCCCTTCTTCCAGCATTTGGGATCGAAGGAGGGCAGGGCGACTACATAGTCATAGCCCGGCGTGCCGTAAAATTGCTCGCCCGCCAGCACCAGCGACTTCTTGATCGACGGAAGGCCCCGGCGGCCCACCTCGTTCAGCGTGCCGCGATCGGCGAAGATGGCCTGCCTGCCGACTTCGGCGGCCGCCTGGCAGAAGCCCTTCTGCGCCTGCACCGTCGAATAGCCCGAATAGATGCGGGTATTATACATGTCCGACGCCGACTGGCCGGCCCGCCCCTTGCCGGCCGTGCGCTGGAAATAGCCGAGAATAGTGGCCTGCGCCGCATCCAGTTCCGCGTCATGATGGGCGATCATGGCGTTATAGTTGCCAACGGTCAGCAGGGTCGGCTCGAACTGGCATTGCAGCGCCGCCACGTTGAGCGCGGCGCGCATGTTCCAGGCAAGGCCCGCCTTGATCTCCGCCGCGGTCGCGCCGGGCAGGCCGAGCGCGGCGGCGGCCGCCTCGTCGGTCAGCGCCGGGGCGCTCATGTCGGGCGGCGACCAGTAGAATTGCGCGGCAGCGGGCTGGGCCGCGATCGGCGCAATGATGGCGATCGCCAGGCTGAACAGCGCGCGGCGCGACGGCAAACGGACCTTCATCGATAAAACCCCTCAGGCAGGATGCGCCTATGGGCGCATCCGATATCATTGCTGGCGGCGACTGTATCGCCGCTGAACCGGCCTGCCTCTGCTAGCGGAGGTTCTTATTGATCGGCAAGAACTTCGTCATCCTGCGCCGGCGCCTTTTCGGCGGGCTGGGCCGGTTTCGCTGCCTCGCTGCTGTTGGACGCCGCGCCGGCGTTCGGCAGGGCGACGGCGGTGCCTTCGCTCTGCACCCCGTCCAGGTCGGTCATGGCGTCGGTGGCGGTGCCGTCCACCACTTCCATATCCTTCATCTGCACGCTGTTGCCGCCCTTGTCACCGCCCCCGCAGGCGGCAAGAGGCAGCAAGGCAGCGATACAGATGGTCCTTGCAGTCAGGCGCATCCGGGTCTCCTTGAAAGTCCAATCCAGTGCCCGGCAGCCCCCCGCCCGGCGAAAGCGCGGACCCTAGCCGCCTGTCCCGCATTGCTCAACCCCCGCGCCGCAGCGCGCCAAGCGGCTGAGAAAGGCAGGGAAATGCGCCCTGAGCGCGCTATCCAGCGCCGCCATCGACGCATTTCCGCCCAACGCCGCGATGCTGGTGACGGGATATTCGCTGATCCCGCACGGCACGATGCCGCCAAAATGGGACAGGTCGGGATCGACGTTGATCGAAAAGCCGTGGAGCGTGACCCAGCGCCGCACCCTTATGCCCAGCGCGCCGATCTTCGCTTCGCGTCCCTGCGGGTCGTCGGTCCAGATGCCGATCCTTCCCTCCACGCGCCGGGCCGCGATGCCGAGATCGCCCAGCGCCGCGATCATCCAGCCTTCCAGATGATGGACGAAGTTGCGGACATCCTTGCCCCGCTCGCGCAGGTCGATGTTGAGATAGCCGATCCGCTGGCCCGGCCCATGATAGGTGTAGCGCCCGCCCCGCCCCGCATCATGCACCGGAAAGCGCGGGTCGAGCAGTTCGGCGGGGTCCGCGCTGGTGCCGGCGGTGTAGAGCGGCGGATGCTCCAGCAGCCATATCCGTTCCTGCGCTTCGCCCGCAAAGATCGCGGCGGCGCGCGCCTCCATGTCGGCCAGCGCCGGCGGATAGTCCACCGGCGCCGCCGCGACGCGCCATTCGACGCCGGCGGGGAAGGGAAGCGGCGTGTTGGAAACGGGATCGGACATGGGGCGCTTCCTTGACTTGGGGCGGGCGAGCGATCAAGTCTCGCGCCGGAATTTCCGAAAAATACAGGCAGGCACATAGATATGACGACGATGTCGATCGGCAAGGCGTGGGAAGAAGCGGTCGCCTTCGTCGCGCGGGAAGCGTCGCTGCTCTTTCCCGTGGCGTTGCTGTTCGTGGCGCTTCCCGGCCTTATCCTTCAGGAAATGACGCCGCCCGAATTGCAGGCCTGGTTCGCCCAGCCCAAGGCGGATGCGATTCCGGCCATGCCGCCGGGCTTCGGCCTGGCGATGCTGATCACGATCATCCTCATCTGGTTCGGATCGCTGGCCCTGTTCGCCCTCGCGCTGCGTCCCGGCATCAGCGTGGGCGAAGCCCTGCGGCTCAGCTTCGCGCGCCTGCCGGTGCTGATCGGCACCGCGCTGGTGGTGCTGGGCGTGATCGCGGGCATATTTACCGTCGCCCTGCTCGTGGGCGTGCTTGTCTCGCTCGCGTCCAAGCAACTGGCCGCCGCGGTCGGCCTGTTGCTCGGCATCATCGCTGTCGGGCTGGTCTTCTATGCCAGCATCCGGCTGGTGCTGCTCAACCCGGTGGTCATCGACAGCCAGGCGGGGGTGACGGACTCGCTGCGCCGCGCCTGGGCCTTGACGCGCGGCCATTTCCTGCGGCTTTTCGCCTTTCTCTTGATCGTGATGATCCTCTCCACCATCGTCGCATCGGTGGCGCAGGTAGTGGTCGGCCTGCTCGGCGGCCTGATCGCCGGAACGGAAGGCGCGCGGGTCGCGGGCAGCATTGCCGGGGCGGCGGTGTCGAGCATCATCCAGGTCTATATGCTGGTGATGCTCGCGCGCCTCTATCGTCAGGCGGTTGCGGTCTGATCCAGCAGGGGCACATGCGGCGCGGCATCGCGCGGCAGCACGCCCGCCAATCGCGGATCGGCGAAAGTCTCGATCTCGCGCCCATAGGGCACAAAGCCTGACCGGATGTAGAATCCCAGCGCCGCCGGGCTGTCGAGCGTGCAGGTATGGACCCAGAAACGCTCCACCCCCTTGCGCCAGGCGAGCGATTTGGCCTGCGCCATCAGCCAGCGGCCCAGCCCCTTGCCATTGAGTTCCGGCACCAGTCCGAAAAAGCCCAGTTCGCAATCGGGCAATGACCGGAAATCCAGTTCCAGCAGCCCGACTTCGGCGCCGCGCGGATCGGTGACGGCATAGACCTCGACCGCCGGGTCATGGAGGATTGCGGCCAGATCCGAATCGGACATGACCAGCCGCGAGAACCAGAGCCACGGCGCGCCCACGCGGCGAAAAAGCGTGCGATAGGCGGTGAGATCGGGCGTCTTCCACCGCACCAGCCGCAACCGCGCGGGCGGGACCGGCGCGGGCCTTGGCCGCTCGCACATTTCCAGATGGGTGACGATCGTCGCCACCATGCCCGGCTCGACCGGCGTCAGCGCCACGATCTCAGCTCCAGCTCGCCATGGGGGGCAGGCTCATCAGGATCGCGTCGATATTACCGCCGGTCTTGAGTCCGAACAACGTCCCGCGATCATGCACCAGGTTGAATTCGGCATAGCGGCCGCGCCATTCCAGCATGGTGCGATATTCTTCTTCCGTCCACGCCTCGCCCATGCGCCGCCGCACGATCGGCGGGAAGGCGGCGAGGAAGGCGTCGCCGACATCGCGGGTGAAGGCGAAATGCGTGTCGAAGGCGGCATCGTCCGGGCATTCGAGATGGTCGTAGAAAATGCCGCCGACGCCGCGATGGACACCGCGATGGGGGATGAAGAAATACTCGTCCGCCCATTTCCTGAAGCGCGGATAATGGTCCGCGTCGTGCGCGTCGCAGGCCGCTTTCATCACCGCATGGAAATGGGTCGTATCCTCTTCGCGCGGCAAGGGCGGGTTCAGGTCCGCGCCGCCGCCAAACCAGCTCTTGGTCGTCACCAGATAGCGGGTGTTCATATGGACGGCCGGGACATGCGGGTTGGCCATATGCGCGACCAGGCTGATGCCGGTGGCGAAAAAGGCGGGATCGTCGGCCGCGCCATGGATGGTCTGGGCGAATCCGGGGGCGAAGGCGCCGCCCACGGTGGAGACGTTGACGCCGACCTTCTCGAACACCTTGCCCTTCATCACGCCGCGCACGCCCCCCCCGCCTTCATTGGCCCCACCTTCATTGGCCCCACCGTCGCCGGGCGCCTGGCCCTCGGCCTCGCGGTCCCAGGCGGTGAAGTCGAAGCGGGCGTCGCTGGCCGCTTCGCGCTCGATCGCCTCGAACGCGGCGCAGATGCGGTCGCGCAGCGATTCGAACCAGCCGCGCGCGGCCTGCTGCCGGGCATCCAGCGCGAAGGGGACGTTAGGAATAGGGTTGGTCATGCGGGGAACTTTCCGGTCTGGCGAAGGGCTTCGGCGACGGCGATGCCCGTGGAAACGGCGATGTTCAAGGACCGGAAACCCGGCGCCATGGGAATGCGCACGCGGATGTCGGCCAGGTCGCGCACCGCGTCGGGCACGCCCGCGCTCTCCGATCCCATCAGCAGCACGTCATTTTCCTGGAATTCCACCTCCGGCAATCGTTGCGAGGCATGGGCGCTCATCAGCAGCAGGCGGCGCCCTTCGGCCCGACGCACCGCGTCGAAGGCGGCGAAATTCACATGGCGCACCACCTCGGCGGCCTCGCCATAGTCCATCGCGGCCCGTTTCAGACGCGCGTCGGAAAAGGCGAATCCGGTCGGCATGATGATGTCGACGGGCACCGAGAAACAGGCGGCAAGGCGCAGGATCGCGCCGACATTTCCGGCAATTTCGGGTTGGTAAAGGGCGATACGCATGGGGCGTTGCCATAGTGCATCCGCAGCATTTGCAATAGGCTAGGCAATATTGCGACTGGCAATGCGGGCGCAGTCCGGTTATCACGCCCTGCGAACACGCCGGGGGGAAGGCGGGATCGGCTATAGCCGATAACCCAAATCCCTTGATAATCAGGGCCTTTAAGGGGCGCCCGGGGTGAGCAGGGAAGTCTTGCAAGGGTAGAGGTGCATGGCGAGCGTAGAGCATTCTGACGGCCAAGGACTATCCGGCGGAGAAGGGGTGCGCCGCCGCGATTTCATCAACATCGCTGCGGTGAGCTTCGCAGGAGTCGGCGCTGTCGCCGTCGTCCTGCCGCTGATCGACCAGATGAACCCCAGCGCCGACGTGCTGGCGCTCGCGTCGACGGAAGTGGACCTCTCGGCGATCCAGCCGGGTCAGGCGATCAAGACCACCTTCCGGTCGCAGCCGCTGTTCGTGCGGCACCTGACCCCCAAGGAAATCGCCGAAGCCGACAAGGTCGATCCGTCCACGCTGCGCGACCCGCAGACGCTGGAGGAACGCACCGTCGACGGCAAGAAACAGTGGCTCATCACCATGGGCGTCTGCACGCATCTGGGCTGCGTGCCGCTCGGCGCGGGCGAGGGTGAGAATAAGGGCGAATTCGGCGGTTATTTCTGCCCCTGCCACGGCTCGTCCTACGACACGGCCGCGCGCATCCGTAAGGGGCCTGCCCCCAAGAATCTGGAAGTGCCGAAGTTCAGCTTCACTTCCGACACCGCCATTCTCGTGGGTTAAGGGGGGTAAAAAACATGAGCTTTCCATGGGCCGAACATTATACCCCCAAGCATCCGCTGATGCAGTGGGTCGACGAGAAGCTGCCGCTGCCGCGCCTCGTCTACAACGCCATCGGCGCGGGCTATCCGGTGCCGCGCAACCTCAACTATTTCTGGAATTTCGGCGTGCTCGCCGGGCTGGCGCTGGTGATCCAGATCGTCACCGGCGTCGTCATGGCGATGCATTATGGCGCCAATGACCTGGTCGCCTTCGGCACCGTCGAGCACACGATGCGCGACGTGAATGCCGGCTGGCTGATGCGCTATGCGCACGCCAACGGCGCCAGCTTCTTCTTCATCGTCGTCTATCTGCACATCTTCCGCGGCCTTTATTTCGGTTCCTACAAGGCGCCCCGCGAAATGGTGTGGCTGCTGGGCCTCGTCATCTTCCTGCTCATGATGGCGACCGCCTTCATGGGCTATGTGCTGCCCTGGGGGCAGATGAGCTATTGGGGGGCGAAGGTCATCACCGGCCTGTTCGGCGCCATCCCGGTGGTGGGCGAGCCGGTCCAGACCTGGCTGCTGGGCGGCTTCGCTCCCGGCAATGCGTCGCTCAACCGCTTCTTCTCGCTGCACTTCCTGCTGCCCTTCGTGATCGCGGCCGTCATCATCCTGCACATCTGGGCGCTGCATATTCCGGGTTCGTCCAACCCGACCGGCGTGGAAGTGAAGGGACCGCAGGACACCGTCCCGTTCCACCCCTATTATACGGCGAAGGACGGCTTCGGCGTTGGCGTGTTCCTGGTCCTGTTCGCGATCATGCTGTTCTTCGCGCCCAATTATCTGGGCCACCCGGACAATTATATCGAAGCGAACCCGCTCTCGACCCCCGCGCATATCGTGCCCGAATGGTATTTCTGGCCCTTTTACGCGATCCTGCGCGCCTTCACCGTCGACTTTTTCTTCATCCCGGCCAAGCTGCTGGGCGTGCTGGCGATGTTCGCGTCGATCCTGCTGCTCTTCTTCCTGCCCTGGCTCGACACGTCGCCGGTCCGCTCGGGCAGCTATCGCCCGACCTTCAAGATGTTCTTCTGGATTCTCGTCATCGACGTGCTGATCCTGGGCTTTTGTGGCGGCGCGCCGGCGGAGGAGCCCTATGTGATGATCTCGCAGGTCGCCGCGGCCTATTATTTCGCGCATTTCCTGATCATCCTGCCGCTGATCGCGCGCTTCGAAAAGCCGCTGCCACTGCCCAATTCGATCACCGATGCGGTGCTGGCCAAATATGCCAAGGCTGACGGCGAACCCGCCGCGGTCCCGGCCGAATAAGGGGGGTAGACAGTCATGGTTCGCATCGGCGCATTTCTCGTCGGCCTCTTCTTCGCCGGCTGGCTGCTGGTTTCCTTCCTCGTGGGCGCCTATGCCTATGTGACGGAGCCGCCGGCCAAGACGGTGGAGCATGAGTTCCACCTGCCCCCCAAGCATGTGTCCTTCTCCTTCGACGGGCCTTTCGGCAAATATGACCAGCAGCAGCTCCAGCGCGGCTTCCAGGTGTTCAAGGAAGTCTGCTCGGCCTGCCACAGCCTGAAGTTCGTCGCTTTCCGCGACCTGGAAGCGCTCGGCTATAACGAAGCCGAAGTGAAGGCGATCGCCAAGCAGTGGGCGATCAAGACCCCGGACGTCGACCCCGCCACCGGCGAGGCATCGACCCGCGACCCGGTCCCGGCCGATCATTTCCCCAAGCCCTTCGCGAACAATGTCGCGGCCGCGGCGGCGAACAACAATGCGATCCCGCCGGACCTGTCGCTGATGACCAAGGCGCGCCACCATGGTCCCGCCTATGTCTATTCGCTGCTGACGGGCTTCCAGCAACAGCCGGCCGAACTGCTTAAGCAGTTCCCGGACGCCAAGACGCCTGAGGGGCTGCATTATAACCCCTATTTCGCCAACCTGAACCTCGCCATGGCGCCGCCGCTGACGGCCGATGGGCAGGTCACTTATGGCGACGGCACCAAGCCGACGGTGGACCAGATGGCGCGGGACGTGTCGGCCTTCCTCGCCTGGACCGCCGAACCCAAGCTGGAAAACCGCCACCGCGCGGGTCTGGCGACGGTCATTTTCCTGCTGATCGCGACGGCGCTCGCCTATATGTCCTATCAGAATATCTGGGCGGACAAGAAAAAGGCCGTCGCCTGACGGTCTGACGACCCGGGACAAAAAGGAGGGGCGCGGTTCCTTGAGGGGACCGCGCCCTTTCTCTATGGAGGCCCCCATGAGCATCGACAGCCTGACCGCCCTGATCCGCACCATCCCCGATTTCCCCAAGCCCGGCATCATGTTTCGCGACGTGACGACCTTGCTGGCGGACGGTCCCGGCTTTGCCGAACTGGTGGAACGGCTCGCCACCGTCGCCCGGCCGCTCGACCCGGACCTGATCGTCGGGATCGAGGCGCGCGGCTTCATTCTGGGCGCGGCGCTCGCCGTGGCGCTGGGCAAAGGCTTCGTGCCCGTGCGCAAGAAGGGCAAGCTGCCCGGCAAGACCGTCGGCATCGACTATGTGCTGGAATATGGCACCGACCGCCTCGAGCTGCATGAAGGGCAGGTGCCGCAGGGCGCGCGCGTCATCCTGATCGACGATCTGATCGCCACCGGCGGCACCGCGCTCGCCGCCGCGCAACTGCTGCGCGAACAGGGGGCGAGCGTGCTGATGGCGCTGTTCGCGGTCGACTTGCCCGATCTGGGCGGCAAGGCCGCGCTGGAGGCCGATGGCATCGCCGCGCAGGCGCTGATCGCGTTCGAGGGCGAATAGGCGCGTCGCTCCCATACAGGCATAGGGCGAGGGCATATGGCGGCACAGGCGAACGGAAATATCTTGCGCGTCCGGCTTGCGGCCCTTTCGCTCGTCCTGTTGGCGTCGGGTTGCGCCACGCCCTTGCCGCTGCGGTCCATGGCCTGCGGGACCGCGCTGCCGCCGGCGATCGACCCGGCGTCGGACGGGCAAACCAACTCCACCACCCTCTCGGTGCTGACCTATAATATCGAGGGACTGGGCTGGCCCGCCCGATCCGGCCGCGCGCCGTCGTTGCGCGCCATCGGCGATCGGCTGGCGGCCCTGCGCGTGGAAGGCAAGGCGCCCGATATCATCCTGTTCCAGGAAATGTTCAGCGGCCCCGCCAAGCAGGCGGTCGCCGCCACCTCCTATCCCGCCATCGTCACCGGCCCGCGCCGCACCACCCGTGCGCGCGGCGTGACGAGGGATTCTCTCCCCGGCCGATCCCATATCAAGCGCGGCGAGGTCGGCCTGCACCTGACCGGCAGCGGCCTGGCCATCGCCTCGCGCTATCCGATCGTCCATGTCGACATGCACGCCTATGGTCGCCGTTCCTGCGCGGGGATCGACTGCCTCGCCAACAAGGGCATCATGCTGGCGCGCATCGCCATCCCCGGCGTGCCGACGCCGGTCGACATATATGACACGCATATGAACAGCCGCGGCGCGTCCCGCGCGCCCGCCCCGCGCAATCTGGCCGCGCATGACCGCCAGTCGCTCGAAGCCTCGGCCTTCATCGACCGCAGCCATGACGATCTCTATCCCGTGATCCTCGGCGGCGACTTCAACATGCGCCATTCCGAACCGCGCTGGGAGAATTTCTCCCGCTACCAGTCGCTCAACCTGGTGCATCGCGTCTGCGCCGATCCGGCGTCGGGCTGCGACGTGCGCATGTCCTGGGATGGCGACGCACCTTGGATGGATACACAGGATCTGCAATTTTTCTGGCCCGGCGACCGCGTATCGGTCCGCCCCATCCGGGTTGAGGCGATGTTCGACGGCGGTCCCAGCGGTCCCGAACTCTCGGACCATGACGGCTTCCTCGTCACTTACCGGCTGTCCTGGTCCTCAACCGCGCATCCGCAGGGCGGCTGCTGATCTCAGAGTCTGTTTGGGAAATGTGCGAAAGAGCGCATTTTCAATGCCGCACCGGCCCACACCCCCACCCGACCACCCAGATATGATACCCTGATGGGCGGTCGGGTGGGTGTGTGGGCCGGTGCGGATGCGCCAAAGGCGCATTTCCAAACGGACTCTCAGGCGGCCGCGCGCGTCAGAGCGTCCGGCAGCAGGTCGATCGCCGCCGCCAGCCGCTCGTCAAGCAGGCCCAGCAATTCCATCCAGCTGTTGATATGGTCCAGTTCGCCCGGCCCGTCCGACACGCCGCGCAATCCCATCAGCGGCACGTCGAATCGCGCGCAGGCCCGCGCCACGGCGAAGGTTTCCATGTCGACCATGTCGGCGTCGATCGCGTCATATTCGTCGCCCCCGACGACATTGGCCCCCGTCGACAGCCGCGCCAGCGGAAGCGCGAGGGGCGTCACCAGCGGCAGGTCCACCGGATGGTCGATCAACGGCGTCACCCCCTTGGTGAAGCCCAGGCGCGAGGCATCCATGTCCCGCCAGGATACGCTGGCGATCTGGAAAATCTCGCCCAGCGGGCAGATGCGCGAACCCGCCGAGCCCAGCGATACCACCAGATCGGGCAGGGCGTTCTGCCGGGCGAGGTCGTGAAGCGCCATGCCGGCGGCGAGCGCGGCCTCCACAGGCCCGACCCCGGTCATCAGCGGCGTGAAGCGCGCGCGTAGATGCGTGCCATATTCGGCCTCCACCGCCATCACGAAAAGGACGCGCCTGTTTCCGATCGGTTCGCACCCTGCCGTCATCGTCGTCTCCCGTGGCATTGCCTGTCCGTAATGTTGGAGCCATGTCCCTGACATTCCGCCACGCTATAGTCGAGCGCCCGTTTATCTTGCGAGTTCGATCATGCGTGCCCCAGCCCTCAATCCCGTCCACGTCGATCCTGCCGATGACGAGGTCATCACCGCCGCCGATATCGAAGCCTGGGTCAGGGTGGAACGCGCCCTGACGGTCAGGCGCATGGCCTGCCGCACCGCGCGCGCCGCCGTCGGACGTATGACGAAAGGATAGGCGGACCCGCCTGACAGCCAAAAAAAGAGAAAGCCCGCCGCCTCGAAAGAAGCGACGGGCTTTGTCATGGTGGGCGTGGCAAGGATTGAACTTGCGACCCCTGCGATGTCAACACAGTGCTCTACCACTGAGCTACACGCCCGCCGTGGAGGGGGCCAATAGCGGGGGGCGGCGCGGCGTGCAAGCGGGAAATTGCATGGTCCCAACATTCTTCTGGACAGGGGTGGGGTCGCCCATATGCTGCGATGCAAACAGGGGGACGCCAAGATCATGCTGCCATCGCCATCCTCGCCGTTGCAGACGACGCCCCGGCTGCCCTTCTACCGTCAGCTTTATGTCCAGGTGTTGGTGGCGATCGCACTGGGCGTGCTGATCGGCCATGTCTGGCCCGATGCGGGCAAGCAGCTCAAGCCGCTCGGCGAAGCCTTCATCAAGCTGGTGAAGATGGTCATCGCCCCGGTCATCTTCCTGACCATCGTCACCGGCATAGCGGGGATGAAGGAACTGGGCGCGATCGGCCGGGTCGCGGCCAAGGCGTTCGGCTATTTCCTGACCTTCTCGACCCTGGCCCTGATCGTCGGGCTGATCGTCGCCAATGTGGTGCAGCCGGGCGCCGGCCTCAACATCGATCCCGCGACGCTCGATGCGGGCAAGGTCGCCGACTATGCGCATCAGGCGCATGAACGCACGCTCACCGGCTTCCTGATGAGCATCATCCCCTCGACCATGGTGTCGGCGGTGGCGGACGGCAATATCCTTCAGGTGCTGTTCGTGGCGATCCTGTTCGGCATCGCGCTCACCATGATCGGGGACAGGGCGCAGCCGCTGATGACCGTGCTCGAATCGGCCAGCCATGCCGTGTTCAAGCTGGTCGCCCTGCTGATGAAGGCGGCGCCGCTTGGCGCCTTCGGGGCGATGGCCTTCACCATCGGCGAATATGGGGTCGGCGCGCTCGCCAATCTCGCTGGGCTGGTCGCGACCTTCTACCTGACCTCGCTGCTGTTCGTGCTGGTGGTGCTGGGCGGGGTTGGATGGCTGGTGGGCTTCAACATCCTCCACCTCATCCGCTATCTGAAGGCGGAACTGCTGCTCGTGCTCGGCACTTCCTCGTCGGAAGCGGCGCTGCCCAGCCTGATCGAGAAGATGGAGCGCGCCGGTTGCCGCAAGTCGGTGGTCGGGCTGGTCGTGCCGACCGGCTACAGCTTCAACCTCGACGGCACCAACATCTACATGACGCTGGCGGCGCTGTTCATCGCCCAGGCGTGCAACGTCCATATCAGCCTGGAACAGCAGATATTGCTGCTGCTGGTCGCGATGATCTCGTCCAAGGGCGCGGCGGGCGTCACCGGCGCGGGCTTCATCACCCTGGCGGCGACGCTGTCGATCGTGCCGACGGTGCCGGTCGCGGGCATGACGCTGATCCTGGGGGTCGACCGCTTCATGAGCGAATGCCGCAGCCTCACCAACTTCATCGGCAATGCCGTGGCGACGGTGGCGGTGTCGGTGTGGGAGAAGGGGCTGGACCGTGAGCGCTTTAGCGCCGCGATGGCGGGCATCCCCCTCGACCCCACGCCCGATATGGAGGAAGTGGTGCCCGATTAGGGCCGGATTTCGGGCGACGCGCTCTCGCTGTCGAACATGCGCTCGACCTCCAGCACCAGATCGCGCAGGTGGAAGGGCTTGGACAGCACCTTGGCCTGCGGCACGGCCTTTCCGGCCCTCAGCGTGACGGCGGCGAATCCGGTGATGAACATGATCCGCATGTCAGGCGCGACCTGCGCGGCATGTTGGGCCAGTTCGATCCCGTCCATCTCCGGCATCACGATGTCGGTCAGCAGCAGGTCGAACCGGTCCGAATTGATATGCGGCAACGCCTCCAGCCCGGTGGCGACCGGCACTACCTCATAACCCGATTTTTCGAGCGCGCGGGCGAGATAGGTCCGCATACTGTCGTCATCTTCAGCCAATAATATGCGAATCATCGCCCCGTTTTCGTCCTGTTGCATGGTCGCGCAAGTCCTGCCCTATGGCTGGCGCGAGGCCCTTTTATATGCGACAAGGTGTAAATATTATCTACCCGACTAACCAAATTTGGCGCGCCGGCGAAAGGAAGTGAATTGGACGACCGCGCGGCCCGATCGCTTGTTTCGACATCTGCTCCCTTCGACCTGCACGGACCGGCGACGCCCGATCGTCCCGTCATCCTTTCGGTGCCCCATGCCGGACGCGACTATCCGCCGGCGTTGCTGGCGCAGGCGCGGGTCCGGCCGGAGATGCTGCGGCGGCTGGAGGATCGCTGGGCCGATCTGCTCGTCCAGCCGCTGATCGCGCGGGGCTTCACCCTGCTGATCGCGCGCGCGCCGCGGGCGATGATCGACCTCAACCGGCATGAACGGGAAGTGGACCCGACGATGGTGCGCGATCTCCCGCACGGCGTCGCGCTCCAAGGCAGCGCCAAGTTGCGCGGCGGCCTCGGCCTGTTGCCGCGCCGCCTGCCGGGGGCGCAGGATCTGTGGCGCGGCCCCTTGCCCTGGGCTGAGGTGCAGCGGCGGATCGACCAGGTGCATCGCCCCTATCATGCGATGCTGGCGCAACTGATGCAGGCGGCGCAGCGGGCGCATGGCCATGCCATTTTGATCGACCTGCACAGTATGCCGCCCTTGCCGCCATCGATGCCGGGCCGCCGCGCGCCGGGCATGGTGCTGGGCGACCGCTTCGGCCGCAGCGCGTCGAGCCGACTGATGGCGCTCGTCGCCGACATTGCCGAGGCGCATGACGTGGCGACGGCGCAGAACCATCCCTATGCCGGCGATCATCTGCTGGACCGGCATGGGCGGCCGGGCCGGGGCCTGCACGCGATTCAGCTGGAAATCGACCGGAGCCTCTATCTCGACGCGACGCTCGACCGGCCGGGGCCGGGGGTGGAGCGGATGCGCGCGCTGGTGACGGACATTGCCGAGGCGCTGGCGCGCGAATTGCCGCGCGCGGATTATGCCCTTGCGGCGGAATAGAGCATCGCGCGCAAAAGCCTGTCCTGAGCCTGCCGAAGGATGGGCTTTTGCGCAACAAGCGATGCGACAACAAAGAATCAAGACCTAACGCTTGCCCCCGATTACGAGCCGCGCGCCCGCGACGCTCAGATGATGGCTGTCGAAATAGAGCGGCTTGCCGTCCCGCTCGATCGCGCAATGGGACGCGTCGCACAGCGTCGCGATCGAATCGATATAGGTGACGCCCCGCGCCTGCCACGCCGCGAACAGCGCGCGCAGGTGGCGCGTGCGCCCCTCGATCGCCGCGCGTTCGACCCCGGTCGCGCCCGCCAGCTTCCCCACGCGGGCGAGGTGCGCCAGTCGCCGCGGCACGTCGAAGGGCTGGGGCGGCGCCGGCCCGATGATCGTCACGGCCCGGCCTTCCGCCCGCAGCGCCGCAACGGTGCGGTCGAGCCGGGCGACAAAGGCGGGATCGTCGAAATCGCCATTGCCCCAGAAGGCGGCGAGATAGACGCGGCGGATATGCGGATCGGCGCGGATCGCGGCGAAGGCGGCGCGGTTGGCGGCGGCGCAGCGAGCGTCCTTCGCCTCATAGCCCAGCACCGGCGGACAACTCGACGCGGTGCGCTGGATCAGCGACCGGCCCTCCGCGCGCGCCTCTTCCCCCAGCGCATAGGCCAGTTCCACCCCATGGCTGTCGCCCCAGAGCAGCGCGTCGGGGGCCGTCCTCGCGCCCAGCGCGCAGGGCTGCACGCCGCGCACGAAGCTGTCATGGCACCGCCCGCGCTCCGGGCTGACATCGTCGCGTCCGGCGATCTGCGCCAGCACCGCGGGGGCGAAACGCGAAGGCCATGGCCCGGCGGCGAGCAAGGCCAGCGACAGGCCGCACAGGAGAGCCATGGCGGCCGCCGCAAAGCCGAAGATCGCACGCGCCGATACGCGGCGGGGATCGCGGAAGGGCCGCTCGACGAAGCGCCACGACAGATAGGCGGCGAGCAAGGCGCCGCCGATCACCGCGATCCGCGTCCAGCCCTCCACCGGCATGTCGGTCGCATATTCGGTGAAGACGATCAGCGGCCAGTGCCAGAGATAGAGCGAATAGGAGAGAAGGCCCACGCCCACCAGCGGCGGCAGGGCGAGCAGCCGTCCCATGCTGGTGCCAGGCGCGCCATGGAGCAGTGCGGCCGCGCCCGCCACCGGCAGCAGCGCCGCCATGCCGGGAAAGAGCGTAGTGCGGTCATAAAGGACGACCGCAACCGCGATCGCGACAAAGCCCGCCCAGGCGATCGCCTCGCGCAGCCAGCGCGCCCGCACCGCCGGCACGGCCCCCAGCGCCAGCAGCGCGCCGGCGAACAATTCCCAGGCGCGGGCGGGCAGCAGGTAGAAGGCGAAACCCGTCGCATCGCGCTGCATCGCGATGCACAGCGCCAGCGACCCCGCCGCCACCATCGCCACCACCGCGGTCCGCCAGCGCGGCGCGAAACGGGCCAGCAGCATCAGCAGGATCGGAAAGCCGATATAATATTGCTCCTCCACCGCCAGCGACCAGGTGTGGAGCAGCGGCTTCACGTCCGCCCCGCCGGCGAAATAGCCGGTGTCGGCGAAGAACCAGAGGTTGGAGGCGAAAAAGGTCGCGGCCAGCGCCGATCGGGGCACGCCCTCCAGGTCGCCCGGCAGGTAGAGCCAGGCCGCAGCGCCCAGCACCGCGACCATCATCAGCGTCAGCGCGGGCAGGATGCGGCGAAAGCGTCGCTCGTAAAAGCGGGCGAGCGAAAAATGTCGCTCATCCACCTCGCGCGCGATGATGCCGGTGATCAGATAGCCGGAGATGACGAAGAAGATGTCGACGCCGACATAGCCGCCCGAAAAGCCTGGCACATGGGCATGGAACAGCAGCACCGGCAGGATGGCGAAGGCGCGCAGCCCGTCAATGTCGCGGCGATAGCGAATCGCGGCCTGTGTCTGTTCCTGTCTATGGGCCTGGGTCGATGACGGCGCGTGCATCAGGCGGCCTTAGGTCCAAAGCCCTGACAATCTCTTTACCCGACTCGCATCGCTTCCCCGTCGCCACTCGCAATCGCGGACCGATCGATATTTCCGTAACGTCATCGGCGATCGTTCCACATGCGATTGCATTTCGTGCAACTGCTTCTTTTTCCTTCGCATTTGCGAAGCTTCCGGTCGGTTGGCAGAGGGGGTGTGCCTTTCAGGCATCCTCTCCTAAAAACTTTCAGGCTGGCCTTCGGGCCGGCCTTTTTTTTGTCTCACTGCCGCGCTACAAGATTTTAGCTGATGCCGCGCCCATAATAGTTTCTTGGGAGAGGATGCCGCCGGCAAAACCGGCAGGGCGCGACATGGTTGGGGGATGAGCGCGCCTTCGCGATCTCCCCCATTTTTTTCCGCTCCCTTTTCATCCATCCGCAAAACCGAAGGGCGCGCGCGTCCGGCGATAATCGTCGGGCAGCATCTCGCGCCCGATCGGCGGGGCGGATCGCGCCATGCACTGGGTGCGATGGCACAGACGGCATGTGACGCCGATCGGCGTCGGCTCCACCGGCGCGGCGTCCTGCGTATAGATTAATCGATGGGCATGTTCGGCCGCGCAGGCCAGCGCGATCGCGCGTTCCACCCTGGGCGCCCCCCATCCGCCGCCGCCCGCCGTCACCGTCCGCGCGATCGAGAAGAAAAGCTGGCCGTCGGGCAGTTCCAGCCATTGCGTCACCACCTGGCGCGGCGTTTCGAACACGCGATGCACCGACCAGAGCGGGCAGGAGCCGCCATGGCGCGCGAAGGGAAAGCCCGCGCCGTCCAGCCGCTTGCTGACATTGCCGGCCGGGTCGACCCGCAGGAAGAAGAAGGGCACGCGCTCCTGCCCCGGCTTCTGGAGCGTGGTCAGCCGATGCGCGGTCTGCTCGAAACTCGTCCCGAACTGCCGCGCCAGCGCCTCCACATCATAGCGCTTCGCCTCCACCGCTTTCGCAAAGCCGGTATAGGGCATCAATATCGCCGCCGCGCCATAGCTGGCCAGCGCCCGCCGCGCCAATCGCTGGCCGCTCGTCCCGCTGAACTGCCCGTCCTTCAGCAACGCGTCGAAGCTCTTGCGCATCTCCAGATAGGCGATCTGGAGCGCCAGCTGGAACTGCGAACTGGCCCCGTCCAGCGCATCGTCCAGCAGCACCGCGTCGCGATGCCGGTCCAGCCGCCGCATCGACCCGGCCATCACGTCCGACGGCAGCCGCCGCACCCGCAGATTGTGCCGCGCCTTGAGCCAGGCGGTCAGTCCGCCCTCGGCCTCTGCCTCGGCCGCCAATTTCTCCGCCGCATCGTCCAGCAGCGGAAAGCTGTTGCGTCGCGCAGCGAGGAAGCGGCGCGATTCCGCGACCGGATCGGCGACCTCTTCTTGCGGTTCCAGCCCCGCCCCCCGATCCGCCAGCGCCAGATGTTCCTCGCGATAGCTGGTGTAGAGCCGCAGCAGCGCCTCGGTAATGCCCGGATAATTGACCGCCACGTCGCCGGTGGCGAGCTGGGGCAGGTCGATGTCGGCGAACATCGGGTCTTTCAGCACCGCCTGCAACCGTGCCGTCTGTTCCGCGCCGCCGTCGCCCGCCACCTCGGCCATGTCCAGCTTGTAGGTGCGCGCCAGCCGCAGCAGCATGTCGGCGGTCAGCGGCCGCTGGTTGCGTTCCAGCAGCGCCACATAGCTGGGCGAAATCTCCAGGTCCGCCGCCATGTCCGCCTGCGTCAGCCCCAGGTCGCGCCGCAGCCGCCGCAGGCGCGGCCCCATATAAACCGGGCGATCCTTGGCCATGACAATGATTCTCCTGTGCAGCCTTTACAACTTTACAGCAGATTTTTGTAAAGATCGACAACTAGACTTTGGCAGGGGTGCGCAACAGGTTCGAGACTGTCTACTTCGCTGTCCATTCCCGCTCACCCAAGGATGGACAGATGACCTATCAAAGTGAAATCGCGAAGGCCGGCGACCTTGTCGGCGGACAGTCCCACTGGGACGGCATCGCCCCCGAATCCGTCGCCCGGATGCGGGTGCAGAACCGCTTCCACACCGGGCTCGACATCGCCCGCTACACCGCGAAGATCATGCGCGCCGACATGGCCGCCTATGATGCCGACCCGGCCAACTACACCCAGTCGCTGGGCTGCTGGCACGGCTTCATCGGCCAGCAGAAGATGATCAGCATCAAGAAGCATTTCGGCACCACCAAAAGCCGCTATCTCTATCTGTCCGGCTGGATGGTCGCCGCGCTGCGCAGCGAATTCGGTCCGCTGCCCGACCAGTCGATGCATGAAAAGACCAGCGTCCCCGCGCTGATCGAGGAACTTTACACCTTCCTGCGCCAGGCCGACGCCCGCGAGCTGGGCGGTCTGTTCCGCGATCTCGACAAGGCCCGCGCGGAAGGCGACGAGGTCAAGGCCGCAAAGCTCCAGCAGCAGATCGACAGCTACGAAACCCATGTGGTTCCGATCGTCGCCGACATCGATGCGGGCTTCGGCAATGCCGAGGCGACCTATCTGCTCGCCAAGAAGTTCATCGAGGCCGGCGCCTGCTGCATCCAGATCGAGAACCAGGTCTCGGACGAAAAGCAGTGCGGCCATCAGGACGGCAAGGTCACGGTCCCGCATGAGGACTTCCTCGCGAAGATCCGCGCGGTCCGCTACGCCTTCCTCGAACTGGGCGTCGACGACGGCGTGATCGTCGCGCGCACCGACTCGCTGGGCGCGGGCCTGACCAAGCAGATCGCCTATACCCGTGAAGCGGGCGATATCGGCGACCTGTATAACGGCTTCCTCGATTGCGATCCGGTCGATCCGGCCGCGATCGGCCATGGCGACGTCCTCATCAGCCGCGACGGCCAGTTGCTGAAGCCCAAGCGCCTGCCGTCGAACCTCTACCAGTTCCGCGCCGGCACCGGCGAGGATCGCTGCGTCCTCGACTGCATCACCGCGCTCCAGAATGGCGCTGACTTGCTGTGGATCGAAACGGAAAAGCCGCATATCGGCCAGATTGGCGGGATGGTGAACCGCATCCGCGAAGTCATCCCCAATGCCAAGCTAGTCTACAATAATTCGCCCAGCTTCAACTGGACGCTGAACTTCCGCCAGCAGGTTTTCGACGCCTGGGAGAAGGAAGGCCGCGACCTTTCCGCCTATGACCGGGCGAAGCTGATGAGCGCGGACTATGACGCCACCGACCTCGGCATCGAGGCGGACGAACGCATCCGCACCTTCCAGAAGGATGCGGCGGCGCAGGCGGGCATCTTCCACCACCTCATCACCCTGCCGACCTATCACACGGCGGCGCTCAGCACCGACAATCTCGCGAAGGAATATTTCGGCGAGGCGGGGATGCTGGGTTATGTCAAGGGCGTGCAGCGTCAGGAAATCCGCCAGGGCATCGCCTGCGTCAAGCACCAGAACATGGCCGGTTCCGACATTGGCGACGACCATAAGGAATATTTCGCCGGCGAAGCCGCGCTCAAGGCCGGCGGCGCGCACAACACGATGAACCAGTTCGCGGCCTGACGGCCGCCGGGGAACCAGTTCGCGGCATAAACTGAAACGTCATTCCCGCCTGCGCGGGGATGACGATGAAATGGCTATTCCTTGCGGCGTGCAGGCCGCAGGTCATCCATCCTCCCTGTGATATCCCGATGATCACCGGGGGGATGGGTTCCCCTTCCGTCACGATGATGGAAAGTGCAAGTTTCGCGGCCGGGGCCGTGAAAACAGCCAGTTCGCGGGGATATCGACACGCCCCTCGCGATTTGGGTGGAAGGAACTGGACGGCCCGGCGGAGCACGCCGGGCCGTTTTTTGTCGACGCGCCAACATCCGTTCGTTTCGAGCTTGTCGAGAAACGCACGCTAAATGCTATCGGCTTCTCGACTTCGCTCGAAGCGAACGGGCGTGGTTTTACGCGATCCCCGCTCGCTGCCGCACCGTCTGCTTCAATATGTCGAGCGGCATCGCGCCCAGAGTCAGCACCTCGTGGAACTGCTTGAGGTCGAATTTGTCGCCCTGCTTCCGCTTCACTTCCTCGCGCAGGTCGTTCCACACCGTATGGCCGATCTTGTAGCTGCACGCCTGGCCCGGCCAGACGGTGTATCGGTCGATCTCGCCCTGGCTGCGGCCGCGGGCGATGCCGGTGGTGGCGATCAGATAATCGGTCGCCTTCTCCCGGCTCCAGCGCTTGGCGTGCATACCGCTATCGACCACCAGCCGGGTGGCGCGGAACAGCAGCGACTGGAGATAGCCGACCTGCCCCAGCGGATCGCCTTCATACATGCCCATCTCGTCGGCCAACTGCTCCGAATAGAGCGCCCAACCTTCCGAATAGCCGCTGTAGAAGCCGCGCCGGCGGATCATCGGGATCGAATCCGATTCCAGCGCCACCGACACCTGTAGATGATGGCCCGGCACCGCTTCATGATGGGTCAGCGTGGCAAGGCCGAATTTCGGCCGGTCGAACGTATCGCGCAGATTGATGAAATAGATGGCCGGCCGCGACCCGTCGAGCGAGGCGTTCTGATAATAGCCGCCCGGCGCGCCCGCCTGGATCGTCACCGGCACGCGGCGCACCTCCACCGGCGCTTTGGGCACGGTGTTGAACGCTTCGCCCAGCCGCTTCTGCATCGCGACGATTTGGCGGTTGAGCTGCGCCAGCAGCGCCTCGCGCCCCGGATCGGTGTTGGGGAAAAGCTGGTCGGGACGCTTGTTCAACGCCACCAGCCGGTCGCCGACCGTCCCCTGGCTCATCCCCTCGCCCTTCAGGATGGTGTCGATCCGGCTGGAGATATTCGCGACCTGATCAAGGCCCAGTTGGTGGATTTCCTCCCCCGTCAGCTTCGTGGTGGTCGCGGCCTCGGCGGCAGCGGCGTAGAAGGCCTCGCCGTCGGGCAGGCGCCAGCAGCCTGCATCATGCACGGCCCTGGCCCGCAATTGCTGCACCAGCGCCCGCTGGCGATCGACAGCGGGGAAGATCTTCTCCGCGACGATCTTCTCGGCTTGCGCGGCGCGCTCGGGCGGCAGGCCGGCGGCGGCCAGCTTCTTCGCGAAGGAGGCGACCAGCACGGTCTGCGCCGCCGGCTGGTCGCGCAGCGCCGCCTGCATCTTCATGGTCGTGTCGAGAATATAGTCGGGCGCGAACACGCCCTTGGCGGCGTCCGTCTTCTGCCGGTCCAGCTCGCCGTCCATCGCCGCGGGGAAGGCTTCCAGGCGCGCCAGATAGGCGTCGGCATCCGTCGCATCCTTCACCCGATGCTGCGAATCCAGAAAATCGGGCACCTCGCGATAGCTGCCCGTGAGCTGCGAAAGAATATAGGGCGCATAGCGGCCCGCCGTCTCGCCGTAGCCGAAGCGCTCGCCGCCAACGGCGCGGTCGAGCTGATAGGCGACGACATCATAATCGAGCTGGCTCGCCGCGCTCAGCCCGGCGCGATCAACGCTCTCCAGTTGCTTCGCCTGCGCCTTGGTCCGCGCCAGTTCGCGCGCAGCCCCGGCGGCGCTGGTATCGGTCAGCTTGCCGCGCAGCGCCGCCCGCGCGCCGGTGTCGAGGCCGAGCCGCGTGGCGCTTTCGGGCGACTCCTCCAGCCGCTCGTAGAAGAAGCCGTCCAGCATCGCCCGCAGGCGCGCATCGGCGTCACCCGTCTGGGCAAGGGCGCGGGGCGTAGCAGCTGCGATGGCGGTGGCGCCGCTGGTGGCGAGAAACTGGCGTCGGTTCACGGGAAAGGAACTCCATGACGGGGAAAGGGCGGCAGCGGATGCCGCCTGCGATGCGCCCTTGTGCCGCGCGATCAAGGGCTTGGCTAGACCCGTCAGCGTCCGTTCGGTTCGAGCTTGTCGAGAACCCTCGCGCGACCTTCTCGACTATGCTCGAAACGAACGGGCGTCCATAAGCCCAACTTGTCAGCTGCATGGATCGTTGCGGCTATATCGCCGTTACCCCATCGGCTATTTCGCGCGCAGCTTGCACAGGAAGGAAAGCCGATGTCCTACACGCTCATCACCGCCAACCGCAATTACAGCAGCTGGTCGCTGCGCCCGTGGGTGCTGATGAAGGCGCTGCACATCCCGTTTGAGGACCGGATCGAACCCTTCGCTGCCGCCACCAACTATGCCGCCTTCCGCAGCTTTTCGCCCACCGGACAGGTGCCCGCGCTGGTGGACGGGGCCGATGGCGAAGGGCGCACCGTCTGGGATTCGCTCGGCATCACTCTCTATCTCGCCGATCGTCATCCCGGCGTCTGGCCGGCGGACGAGGCCGCGCGCGCCTTCGCCCAATGCGCCGCGGCCGAAATGCACAGCGGCTTCACCACCTTGCGCAGCGACTGCACCATGAATGTCGGCGTCCGCGTCGAACCGCATATGCACTCACCAGCGCTCAACAAGGATATCGCCCGCCTGCGCGAATTGTGGGAGCAGGGGCTGGACCGCTTCGGCGGCCCCTTCCTTGCAGGCAGGGTCTTCACCGCGCTCGACGCCTTCTACGCCCCGGTCGCCTTCCGCGTCCGCACCTATGGTCTCGATGTCGGGCCGATCGCGCAGGCCTGGGTCGACCATATGCTGGCCCAACCCGCCATGCAGCAATGGGAAGAGGAGGCGCTGGCCGAAACCTGGCGCGAGGAAAGCCATGAGGCGGAGATTGGCGCGGCCGGGCGCATCGTCGCGGACTATCGGGCGCAATAGTCGCGACTGTGTAACATTCTTGCCCGGTTGATAGGAAAAACTGCCGATTTCGGTCCTTCACCCCCTTTCCCCATGGCCCTGACGGGTTTAGGGGGAGGAGGATATGGTCAAGCCTCGCACTCTCTATGAAAAAATCTGGGACGCGCACATTGTCGAGCGCCGCCCCGACGGCACCTGTCTCATCTATATCGACCGGCACCTCGTCCATGAAGTGACGAGCCCGCAGGCGTTCGAGGGGCTTCGCCTGGCCGGCCGCAAGGTGCGCCGGCCCGATCTGACCCTTGCGGTGCCCGATCACAACCTGCCCACCACTCCGCGCCGCGATGCGCAGGGCAACCGCATCCCGATCGCCGATCCCGAAAGCGCGCAGCAGCTTGCCGCGCTGGAGCGCAATGCGCCCGAATTCGGCGTCCGCCTGATCGGCGATGCCGATGCGGAACAGGGCATCGTCCATGTCGTCGGCCCGGAACAGGGCTTCACCCTGCCGGGCACCACGCTCGTCTGCGGCGACAGCCATACCAGCTCGCATGGCGCGCTGGGGGCGTTGGCCTTCGGCATCGGCACGTCGGAGGTCGAGCATGTGCTCGCCACCCAGACCCTGCTGCTGAAACAGTCGAAGACCATGGCGGTCGTCGTCGATGGCCAGCTGGCGCCCGGCGTCACGCCCAAGGATGTGGCGCTGGCCATCTGCGGCACGATCGGCACGGCGGGCGGCACCGGCTATGTCATGGAATATCGCGGCTCCGTCTTCCGCGACATGTCGATCGAGGGGCGCCTGACCGTCGCCAATATGTCGATCGAGGCGGGCGCGCGCTCCGGTCTGTTCGCCCCTGACGAAAAGACCTTCGCCTATCTGCGCGACCGTCCGATGGCGCCCAAGGGAACGGATTTCGACGCCGCCGTCGCCTGGTGGAAGACGCTCGTCACCGATGAGGGCGCCGTCTTCGACAAGACCGTCGTCATCGACGCCGCCGACATCGTGCCCAACGTCACCTGGGGCACCAGCCCGGAAGATGTCGTGCCCGTGACCGGCGTGGTCCCTGATCCGCAGAGCTTCGCCGACCCGTCCAAGCAGGCCGCCGCCCAGAAGTCGCTCGACTATATGGGCCTCACTGCCGGCCAGCGGATGGAGGATGTCGCGATCGAGCATATCTTCATCGGCAGCTGCACCAACAGCCGGATCGAGGATCTGCGCGCCGCCGCTGCTCTGTTGAAGGGCCGCCATATCGCATCGGGCATCAAGCACGCCATGGTCGTCCCCGGTTCCGGCCTGGTCAAGCGCCAGGCGGAAGAGGAAGGGCTGGACCGCATCTTCCTCGACGCCGGATTCGAATGGCGCGAGCCGGGCTGTTCGGCCTGCCTCGGCATGAACCCGGACAAGGTGCCGGCGGGCGAGCGTTGCGCTTCGACCAGCAACCGCAATTTCATGGGCCGTCAGGGGCCGGGATCGCGCACCCATCTGGTGTCGCCCGCCATGGCGGCGGCGGCGGCCATTACCGGCCGTCTGACCGACGTTCGCGCAATGTTGAACGAAAAAGAGGGGATGGCGCTGTGAAGAAGATTTTCTGGCTGCTGACGCTGGGTGCGCTGGCTAGCGCGGCGATGGCCGCGACGCTGGGCCGCGCCGAAGACACGCCGGCGGCCGAGACGAAGAAGGTTCATTGATGGAAAAACTGAACGTGGTCGACGGCCGGGCCTATCCGTTCGGCATGAAGAATGTCGACACGGACATCGTCATCCCGGCGCATTGGCTCAAGACGATCTCGCGCTCCGGCCTCGGCAAGGGCGCGTTCGAGGTGCTGCGCAAGGAACCGGGCAACGTCTTCGACGATCCCGACTATGCGGGCAGCCCGATCCTGATCGCGGGCGACAATTTCGGCTGCGGCTCCAGCCGCGAACATGCCGCCTGGGCGCTCGGCGACCTGGGCATCAAGGTGGTGATCGCGCCCAGCTTCTCCGACATATTTTCGGGCAATGCCTTCAAGAACGGCATATTGACCGTCGTGTTGCCGCAGGCGGCGGTCGACCGGCTGCTGGAGGTTGCCAAAGGTATCAACGGAACGCCCGATCCGATCCATGTCGATCTGGAGGCGCAGACCGTCACCACCCAGTTCCAGGACCGCTTCACTTTCGAGATCGACCCGTTCCGCAAGCATTGCCTGCTCGGTGGTCTCGATGAAATCGGCCTGACGCTGGATCAGGGCGACGCGATCGACGGCTATGAAGCCAAAGTGGCACAGGAACGTCCCTGGATCGTGCCCGCGCCTGCGCTCGGCGTTGCGTAATTTCGCGCTTCTGCCTATCAATTAGTCAAATACAGCTTGCAACAGGGCCAAGACACATGACCACCTTCGACGATCGCGAAAAGGCGTTCGAAAATATGTTCGCCCACGATCAGGAGATGCAGTTCCGCATCCAGGCGCGCCGCAACCGGCTGCTGGGTGAATGGGCTGCGGCGAAGATGGGCCTGACCCCCGAAGAAACCGACGCCTATGCCAAGGCCGTCGTGCAAGCCGATTTCGAGGAAGCGGGTGACGAGGATGTCATTCGCAAGCTGCTGGGCGACATGACCTCGGCCGGAATCGACATCGATGAAGCGGGCGTGCGCCTTGCGCTCGACGAGCAGGCGGTGATCGCGCGCCGCATGTTCATCGAAGCCCAATAGTCCACTCGAACCAGTAAGGCAGGCTATCCCATGCCCATGGCGGCGGACGATATTGCGGACATGATCAGGGCCGCCATTCCCGATGCGCAGGTCGAGATTACCGACCTTGCCGGGGACGGCGACCATTATGCCGCCCGCGTGGTGTCGGAAAGTTTCCGCGGCATGACCCGCGTCGCCCAGCAGCGTGCCGTCTATGCCGCGCTTGGCGGGCGCATGGGGGGCGTGCTCCACGCCTTGCAACTCACCACCGCCGTTCCCAACTAACGGCCATCAGGATGTTCGCGCGCCCATATGGCGACGCCAGAGAGAATTGGACCAGCAAAATGACCGACGCCGTGCAGCAGCGGATCGCCGAGATCGTCAACGGCAATGACGTTGTGCTCTTCATGAAGGGCACGCCGCTTTTCCCCCAATGCGGCTTTTCCAGCCGCGCGATTGCGATCCTGGAGCATCTGGGCGTCGCCTATGACACGGTCGACGTGTTGCAGGACCAGGGGGTTCGCCAGGGCATCAAGGCCTTTTCCGACTGGCCGACCATCCCCCAGTTATATGTGAAGGGCGAATTTGTCGGCGGCAGCGACATCATGATGGAAATGTATGAAGCCGGCGAACTGCAACAGTTGATGACCGACCAGGGCGTTGCCGCCGCCAGCTGATCGGGCTTGCGAATGACGCAGCAAGGGGCGGTCCGGGATGCCGGGCCGTCCCTTTTCGCATCGCGGATGATATCGGCTTGATCGTCATCCGTTGCTGTCCGGGACGGACAGATCAACGGAATGTCATCCGCGTCCCGCCTCTTCCAATGTAGGATTTTCTCTGATCTATCCTGCCGGATGGAAGCCCATGCCTGCGCCTTCACCGCTGCACCGGACCCGCGCGGCGCCGATATCTGTCGCTGTCGCGGGTGTGTCGCGCACCTGTCGCGCAGCAGGCATATGGGTGTCGCGTCGGAGGCGCGTTCCAGTCGCTTCGCGAGCGCTTTACAGGCGCGAATGGCCGAAAATCGGCCACGACACCGTGAACTTCGGCGAAAGGATCAAAGGGGCGCCTCCCGTCGTGGTCCCTGTTGACTACATTCGTAATCGATGCGATTACGTCTGTAGTTGTTAAACATGCGAGTCGGATTCAGGACGTGAGCGAGAAGATCAGCGAAGCGGAACTGGTGGTGATGGAAGCGCTGTGGGAAATCGCGCCGCAGACCGCCAACGACGTCGCCGACCGCGTCGCCGCCGATCGTGACTGGAGCCTTCAAACCGTCAAGACCCTGTTGTCGCGGTTGATGGCGAAGGATGTGATCGCCGCGGATCAGGATGGCCGCCGCTTTCTCTATCGGCCGCTGGTCGCGCGCGACGATTATGTCGCCGGCGAATCCGGGCGGCTGGTGAACCGGCTGTTCGGCGGGCGGGTATCGCCGCTGGTCGCCCAGCTGGCGCAACAGGATCAGTTGACGGCGGAAGATATCGCCGAGCTTGAGGAAATCCTGAAAGGATTGAAATCATGAGCGTCTGGCTGGTTGAAACGCTGATCGCCACCACTTTGTTGATGGCGCTGGTCATGATGCTGCGACGGCCGATCGCGCATTGGCTGGGGGCGGGGGCGGCCTATATGCTCTGGGTTCTGCCGCTCGTGCGGATGCTGCTGCCTGCGCTGCCCGACACTGTCGCCGATCCCTCGCCGCTGCATGTTGCGGTCGATCAGGCGGGGTTGCCGGCAATGCTCAACGATGAACCGGCCATCGCCCTGACCAATGCCGCGCCGGACATGCCCTGGCTGGAAATCGCCATCGCGGTCTGGCTGACGGGGTTGATCGCCTTCCTGGCTGTGCAGGCGGTCGGCTATGTCCGTTTCCGCCGCCACATGCTGGCCGGATCGACGCAGGTGGGCGAGGAAGGCCGCATCCGCATCGTCACCAGCCCGCAGGCGTCCGGCCCGCTCGCCTTCGGCATCTTCCGGCCCTTCATCGTGCTGCCGGTCGATTTCGCCCTGCGCTACGATCCGCAGGAGCAGGACATGGCGATCGCGCATGAGCGGGCGCATCATATGCGCGGCGACCTGACCGCCAACATGATCGCGCTGCTGCTGCTGGCGATCCACTGGTGCAATCCCGTCGCCTGGATCGCCTACCGCGCCTATCGCGCCGACCAGGAAACCGCCTGCGACGCACGCGTGCTCTCGCTCTACGGCAGTGACCAGGCCCATGCCTATGGTCGCGCCATCCTGAAGGCCGCTGGCGGCCGGCAGTTCGCCGGCGCCTGCCATCTCACCCGTCTCGCCACGCTCAAAGGGAGGCTGAAAATGTTGTCGTCTCATGAAACATCGCTGCGACGCATCAGCTGGGGCATGGCGGCCGTCGCCCTTGTCACCGCCACCGGCCTTGCCCTCACCGCATCGGGCAGCCGCGCCGCGCAGCAGATGGCGGCGATCACCGAGAAGGTGGAAAGCGCCGACCTTGCCCGTCTGACGGACCTTGTGGCCCGGCCGGTCCAGGCCGGCATTCCGGCCGTGCCCGCCGCGCCTGCCGTCCCGGCTGCGCCCGCGGCCCCGGTTGAGCCTGCTGCGCCGGCCGCGCTTGGTCATGGCGATCCGCTGTCCCATGCCGCGCCGCCACCTCCGGTCCCGCCCGCCGCCGACATGGTCGCGCCGATTCCGCCGGTTCCTCCCGTGCCGCCCGTGACCGTGCGCAGCGAAAGGGGCCGGATCACCGTCAGCCATGCCGATGGCCGCGTCGAAACCCATCGCATTCCCACCGAAGCGGAGATTGCCCGCATGGTGCCGATCGTCGATGTCCGCGAAGGGTGCGACGGCGACCAGATGACCAGCCATCGCGATTGGACCGACGCCAATGGCCGCCGTCACATCCGCGTCCGTATCTGCGAACGCGCCATCGAAGCGCAGGCCCGGCAGGCCGCCCGCATGGGCAAGGCCGCCGCGCGCGCCGGACTGATGTCCGCCCGCGCCCAGATCGCCGCCGCACGGATGCCCGCCGAGGACCGGGCTGACGCCTTGCGCGACATTGATGATGAGATCGCGCAACTTGACGGCGAAAGGGACTGAGGCTCAGCCTTGGCCCAGTCGCCGGGCGACCGCGACAAATTCCTCGACGCTGACGGTTTCCGCGCGGCGCTGCGGGTCGATCCCCTGGGCCTCCAGCGCCGTCAGCGCACCGGGCAACCCCTTGAGGCTCTGGCGCAGCATCTTGCGCCGCTGGCCGAAGGCGGCGGCGGTCAGCCGCTCCAGATGTTTGAGCTGCACGCCTTCGGGCGAGGGCTTCGGGGTCAGGTGGACCACCGCCGACATCACCTTAGGCGGCGGGGTGAAGGCGCTGCGATGCACTTTCATCGCGATCCTCGCCTCGCTGCGCCACTGCGACAGCACCGCCAGCCGGCCATAATGATCGGTGTCGGGCTTGGCGACGATGCGCTCTGCGACTTCCATCTGGAACATCAGGGTCAGGCTCCGCCACCAGGGCAGGGGCGACCAGTCCGCCGACAGCCAGCCGACCAGCAGCGGCGTGCCGACATTATAGGGCAGGTTCGCGATGATATGTGCGCCTTCCCCCACTTCCGTGCGCGCATCGACCTGCATCGCGTCGCCGGAAATGACGCGAAGCCGGCCCGGGAAGGCCTCCTGCAGTTCGGCCAGAGCCGGCAGGCAGCGATCGTCGCGCTCGACGACGACTAGTTGCGCCCCCGCGCGCAGGATCGCGCGGGTCAGACCGCCGGGGCCGGGACCGACCTCGAAGGCGCGCGCCGCCTTGAGCGGGCCGGGGATCGCGGCGATCCGGCCTAGCAACTGCTCGTCGAACAGGAAATTCTGGCCGAGCGCCTTGCTCGCGGCGAGCCCGTGCCGCGCGATGACATCACGCAGCGGCGGCAGCGCTGGGCGAGGTTCAACCATGGGCGATGCGCGCGCGGGCGGCTTCGGCCGCCATCCTCAGCGCTGCTATCGTCGCGCCGGGATTGGCGCTGTCGGTGCCGGCGATGCCGAAGGCGGTGCCATGGTCGGGCGAGGTGCGCACGATCGGCAGGCCCAGCGTGATGTTGACGCCGTCGTCGAAATTCAGCGTTTTGATCGGGATCAGCGCCTGGTCGTGATACATGCAGAGCGCGGCGTCATAGCCTTCGCGCGCCCGCGCATGAAACATGCCATCAGCGGCCAGCGGCCCGACAATATCCAGCCCATCCTCGCGCAGAGAGTCGATCGCGGGGCGGATCACCTCGATTTCTTCGCGGCCCAGCGCTCCATTTTCTCCCGCATGGGGATTGAGGCCAGCGACCGCAAGACGCGGGCGGCCGATGCCGAAATTGCGCTGCAATCCCTTGGCGGTGATCAGCGCACGGGCGCGGATCAGATCGATGGTCAGCACCGAAGGCACGTCGGCCAGCGGAATATGGATAGTGATCGGCACGACCTTGAGGGACGGGCCGGCCAGCATCATCACCGCATTATGCGGCGCCACGCCGCAGCGTTCGGCGACGAATTCGGTCTGGCCGGGATGGGTGAAACCGACGCCGTAAAGCTGTTCCTTGCCCACCGGCGCGGTGACGATCCCCGCCGCCGATCCGGTGCGCGCAAGGCCGACCGCGACCTCCAGCGACTGGAAGGCCGTCCGGGCGCCGTCGGTGCTGGGCCTGCCAGGCACGATCTCGCCGGCCTCTGCAACCTGAAGACAGGGCAGGGCGGAGCCGAACGCGTCCCCCGCTTCCTCGGGCGCGCTGATCGGCGCGATCGGGCCGAGCCACACCGCGCGCAGCGACGCCGCGTCGCCGACCGCGAAGAAGGGCGGCAGGCCTCGCGCCTCGCGCATCACCCAGCTCTTGGCGACGATCTCCGGGCCGATCCCCGCCGGATCGCCGAGCGAGACGGCGAAAGGCGGGAGGCTCGAGGGGTCAGTTATATTCGATGACGGCATCGCGGCGGAGGTCGCGCAAATAGATGCGCGCGCGCTTGTTGACCCGTTCTTCTTCCAGCTGCGCCATGATCTGGTCGGCATTGGGCGCATTGGCAGACGCCGGATCGTCCCGTCCGCAGACCACCAGCACGCGCACGCCGTCGGTGATGGAGCCGAAGGGCGGGGTGGCCTCGCCGACCTGGAGGTTGGTCAGGATTTCCTGAAGCTGCGGCGGCAGGTCGCGCACCTTCACATTATCGTTATCAACCACGTCCGCGCCGATTTTCGCCCCGACTTCATTAGCCTGGCCGCAACCCTTGATCTCCTTGACCGCGGCGGCGAAGCTGGCGGCCTTGGCGCTGGCCTGCTCCTTGGTCGTGCCCTGCGGGAAGAGGACGGACAGCTGCTTGAGGCTCAGCAGCGCGTCGCGCGGATCAGCGGTCAATACCTTGCGCTTGTCCATGACGTAGATGAGCGACACGCCGCCCACCGTCTCGATCGGGCCGGCGATCTGGCCGACCTGCATTTCCGATGCTGCCTGCGCCAGTTCGGGCGGCAGCTGGGCCGGGCGAATCCAGCCCAGGTCGCCGCCGACCGCCGCGGTCGACGCTTCGGAAAATTGCCGGGCATAGGCTTGGAAGCTGCCGCCCTGCTGGATCTGCTGGATGATGTTGCGGGCGTTCGCCATGATCTGGTCGCGATTTTCCGGGGTCGCGGACAGATAGATTTCGCCGATGCGGAACTCGTCGCTGCCCTTGGCGGCGTTGAGGCGATCGACCACCGACTTCACTTCCTCCTCCGACACGTTGACAAAGGGCTGGATGTTGCGGCGAAGCAGGCGGCTCCAGGCGAGTTCGCCCTCGATCTGGCGCTTGATGCTGGCGGACGAGCTGCCCTTTTCGCGCAGATAGCCGTCGAACTGGGCGGGCGACTGGCGGAAATTGGCCGCGACCCGCTCATAGCTCTGATTGACCTCCGCCGGATCGATCTTGATGTCGTTGGCGGCCGCTTCCTGGATCTGCAGCGTTTCATCGATCAGGTTGCGCAGCACCTGGACGCGCAGGCGCTCCTTTTCCTCGTCCGCCACCTTGCCGCCGTTCGCGGTGATGATCAGGGCCAGCCGCTGGTCGACATCGGTGCCGGTGATGATGCGGCCGTTGACGATCGCCGTCGCCTTGCGGACATTGGGATCGCTCTTGCCGAAGACGGTGACGTCCTTGGGCAGGTTGAGCTGCTGGGAAGCGACATTGTCCGTGTCGTCGACGGTCTGCGCGGCAGCGGGCTGGATGCCGACGCCAAGCAGCGCGGAGGACAGGAGCAGGGCGCGCAAACCGGAACGAACGCCGTGGATCATGCGGTTGGACGTAGAAACGACAGGCAGCATCGTCGGCAACAATCTCCAATACGGTCCGGCGCGTGATGCACCGATCCGCCTTAACCAGCCCTGACGGGAACGCGGGAAGCGTGATCCTTATATGCCAATATTGCGGAAAGCTAGCCGTAGCTGGAAACCATTGCCCTTTCGGGCGTCGCCATTGGTCTGATAATCGCGCCGCCAGGTGAAGCCGAGCGTCAGGCAATCATCCTCATAGGCGATCCCCAGTCGATGGCGAACCGGCTGATAGCCATCGGATATGCTGCCCGGATCTTCCCTCGCGTCGGTCAGGTCGATCACGGTCGATCCGAACACCGACCAGAAGCGGGCGAACTGGACGCGGCCGCCCAGACGCAGTTCCTCGCGATCCTGCAAATCCTCCAGCGCGGACATGGCGTCGCGGTTCAGACGCAGATAGCCGACCATGGCATAGGTCTTCTTGCTGCCGACGGTCGCGTCGATCTCGTTCCGGCGGACGGCCAGATTATCCTTGTCCAGACGGAAACGGTGGGTGAAGGCGATGAAATCCTTGTAGCGGATCGTAGTGCGCCCCACGATGTCGGAGGTTCGGTCGGACAGACCCGTGCCGTCGGGCAGAATGCTGGTGCGATCGTCGAGGCGATAGCTTTGGCCCACATTGCTCTGGAGCGAGAAGTTGGGCAGATCCAGGCTATATTCGATGCCATAGGTGACGCGCGAGCTATCCTCGAACCGGTCATAGCCAGCGAAACGGTTGAGCGCGAAGAGGTTGCTGTCCTCCAGGTCGACGGCGCGCGCGTCCTCATTGGGCAACGACAGGTTGGCGAGATGCGGCGCCGCCACGATCTGCACGCGCGGGGCGATACGCTGGACGCCGCCGAACGCTTCACCGACGAAGGGCCAGCGCATGTCGACCGCCGCGGCGGCGATGCCGCGCGCCTGCCATCCCGGATCGCCGGCATAGCTGACGACGCTGGTCAGCAGATTGTCGCTGCTGTGATAGACGTCGCCGCGCAGATAGCCGGTGAAGGTGACTTCCTGGCCCAGGCCGGTCAGCGTGCGGAGATTCCATTCGGCGGCGGCGAAGGCGCGTTGCGTATCCTGCCCACTGGTGCGGGTGATCGCCAGCGTGTTCGCCTGTAATTGCAGCACGCCGCCGAGCCACGGGTCCTTCATCCGCAGGCGATAGTCGATCACCGGCAGGGCGATCGGCGTCTGCCCTTGCGAATCGCCCTGGCGCAGCGTCTGCACTGCCCAACCGCGAATCGACAAATAGCTGTTATCGCCGATCCGCTGCGCGCCGATGGTCGACCGCAGCCTATCCTCGCGGCTGATGTCGTAGCGGCGCAGGAAGGTGCGGTCGGTGGCGACGCGAATCGATCCGTCGACGCTCCATTCGGGCGACAGTTGCAGCGCGCCGCTGGCATCGAGGTGGCCGCGAATATCCTTTTGCGAATTGGCGGCGACGGCATCGGAATCGCCGATTCCCACGCGCCGGCCATAGGTGACATAGCCGGTGATCTGGTACGCGCCGCGATCCCAGAGGTGCCGGTAATTGGTTTCCAGCATCGGCAGCGTCTCGGTATAGACGTGCGGCGTGACGGTGACATCGCGGTTGGGCGCCAACTTGAAATAATAGGGCAGGGCGACCTCGAAACCATTGTTGCGGTCGTAGCGCAGGTTCGGCACCAGCAAGCCGCTGCCGCCATTGTCGCCGACCGGGTGGCTGAGGCCGGGCAACGGGATCAGCGGCAGGCCGAACAGTTCGACATTGGCGTTCTTGTAGGTGACGCGCTCGCGCGTCGGGTCGTAGATGACGCGGACAGCGTTGATCTGCCAGGTCGGCTCCTTAGGGCAGCCGTCGCTGTCCTCGACCGAACAGCCGGTATAGGCGGCGTGATGGAGCGTGTAGACGCCGTTGACGCGCTCGCCCTTGGTCGACGCGAGTCGGCCGCCGGACTGGAGCACCAGCAGCATATTGTCGACCGCGCCGTCCTTCAGCGTGTCGGTGACGTCGAACCGATCACCATAGGCGATATTGCCTTCGGGATCGGTGACGGAGACATTGCCCTGCGCCTCCACTTTCCCTGTATTGCGGTTCCACACGACCCTGTCGGCGCGCAGTCGATTGCCGTCGCGCAGCAGCTGGACATTGCCGTTCGCGGTGACGATCTCGCTGTTGCTGTCATATTGCAGCGCGTCGGCGGCGAAGCCGATCTGATCCTCATTGTCCGGCACCGGCGCATCTGGCGCGCTGACCGGCGTCTGCGGCTCGTTAAGCTGCTGCGCCTGCGCGACAGAACTGGCGGCGAGTGCGACGCCACCCAGCAAGGCAGCACGTAAGGAAATGGAGAACAGGATGTTTTGCAAGCGGTAAGGCCTCATCGACGGGCGCATCAGCCATCCGCCTATCGCACAGAAGGCGGCTCGGCAATCGTTCCTGGTTCATCTTGCGGAGCAAAATCGGTCGAACGGCTTTGCCAGACGGGGAAAGCACACTATCTGGCAATCAAGAGCGCGGTTTTCGCCGCCCATGGCCACAAGAGGATAAAGAGCCAGATGGATATCCAGTTCAGCCCAACCCGGCCCGATGCCGACACGCTGGTCTTCGCCCTGCCCAAAGGCGGCGTCGACGGACTGCCGCTTGCCGCGGCGTCGACCCTGGCGGCGGGCGCGGCCGCATCGCGCTTCACCGGAGAGGCCGGCACGAGCTTCGAAAGTTTCGCCGAGGAAGCGGGCAAGACGGTGCGCGTGCTGCTGGTCGGTGTCGGCGGCGCGAGCGAGCAGGATTATGAAAAGGCCGGCGCGGCGCTGACCGCCAAGCTCAATGTCAGCGGTGCGGCCCACGCCGCCGTCGAATTTGTCGGCGGCGCGAGCGGCGATCAGGCGGCGCATCTGGCGCTGGGCGCGCAGCTTCGCGGTTGGCGGATCGACAGCTATCGCACACGCCAGGCCGAAAAGGCCAAGCCGACGCTCAAGACCATTACCCTGGTGGCGACGGGTGCGGACGCCGCCTGGGAGAAGCTGTCTGCCATTGCGGCGGGCGTTGCCTTCACTCGCGAACTGGTGTCGGAACCGGCGAACATCCTTTATCCCGAAAGCTTCGTCGAACGCTGCCGCCATCTGGAGCAGCTCGGCGTCAAGATCACGGTTCTCGACAAGGCGGCGATGGCGGAGCTGGGCATGGGTTCGCTGCTTGGCGTGGCGCAGGGTTCGGTGCGTGAAGCGAGGCTGCTGGCCATGGAATGGGACGGCACCGACGGTGCGGTCGAAAAGCCGGTCGTGTTCGTCGGCAAGGGCGTGACCTTCGACACTGGCGGCATTTCGCTCAAGCCGGGTGCCGGCATGGAAGACATGAAGTGGGACATGGGTGGCGCGGGTGCGGTCGCCGGCGCGATGAAGGCGCTGGCCGGGCGCAAGGCCAAGGCGCGCGTCGTCGGCATCTGCGGCCTGGTCGAAAATATGCCCGACGGCAATGCGCAGCGCCCCGGCGACATCGTCACGTCGATGTCGGGCCAGACGATCGAGGTGTTGAACACCGACGCCGAAGGCCGTCTGGTGCTGTGCGACGCGCTGACCTGGGCGCAGCGCACCTATTCGCCCGAAGTGGTGGTGGATCTCGCAACGCTCACCGGCGCGATGATCGTCTCGCTCGGCAATGAATATGCCGGCATCTTCTCGAACGACGACGGCCTTGCGGCCGATCTGATCGCGGCGGGCCAGTCGGTGGGCGACCCGCTGTGGCGCTTTCCGCTGTCGGCGGCCTATGACAAGCTGATCGACAGCCCGATCGCCGATATGAAGAATATCGGCCCGCGCTTTGCCGGATCGATCACCGCCGCGCAGTTTCTCAAGCGTTTCATCGAAGATGGCGTGAAGTGGGCGCATCTCGACATCGCCGGCATGGTCTGGGCCGACAAGCCCGGCGGCACCTGGGACAAGGGCGCGACCGGCTATGGCGTGCGTCTGATCGACCGCCTGGTGGCGGACAAGTTCGAAAACTGATCCGTGCCTCATCCGTTCGGGCTGAGCCTGTCGAAGCCCCGTTCTTTTTCTTTGAAGATCGGGCGGCCCTTCGACAAGCTCAGGGCGAACGGGATCAGGATTTGGAATCATGCAGGTCGATTTCTATCAGCTCAGCCGCGATCCCGTGGATCTGGTGCTGCCTGCCATCGCCGGCCGCATTCTGGGCCTGGGCGCGCGGCTGTTGGTGGTCGCGCAGGAGCCTGACCGGCTAGAGCGCATTTCCACCGGCCTCTGGGCCGGGCCGCCCGAAAGCTTCCTGGCGCATGGACGGGCGGGGGAGGGTGGCGAGGCGCATCAGCCGATCCTGCTCAGCCGAAGCTGCGACGCCGCGAATGATGCACGTCACATCGCGCTGGCGGATGGCATCTGGCGCGAGGAGGCATTGAGCTTCGAGCGGGTCTTCTACTTTTTCGATGCCGGCACGATCAACGGCGCGCGGGCAAGCTGGCGCGCATTGAGCAAGGCGGACGGCGTCGAGCCGCGCTTTTGGAGGCAGGAAGGGCGCAAATGGGTGCAGGGGCCATAGCCGGTCAGGTGCGGTTAAGGCTCTTGCGGCCCGGCCCGGCCCCGTTTAAAGGGCGCGCGACTTTATTCCCACAATTCGGAGTTACGAGGGCCATGGCCGTCACGCGCACCTTTTCGATCATCAAGCCCGATGCGACCCGTCGCAACCTGACCGGCGCCGTCACGGCGAAGCTCGAAGACGCTGGCTTGCGCGTCGTCGCTTCCAAGCGCATCCGCATGAGCCGCGAGCAGGCCGAGGGCTTCTATGCCGTTCATAAGGAACGCCCCTTCTTCGCCGACCTCGTCGCTTTCATGATCTCCGGCCCGGTCGTCGTCCAGGTGCTGGAAGGTGAAGACGCCGTGAAGCGCAACCGCGACATCATGGGCGCCACCAATCCGGCCAATGCCGACGCCGGCACCATCCGCAAGGAATTTGCCGAATCGATCGAGGCCAATTCGGTCCATGGTTCGGACAGCGAGGAAAATGCCGCGATCGAAATCGCCTATTTCTTCAAGCCGGAAGAAATCGTCGGCTGAACGGATCATCCCTGGGGATGACAGAGAAGGGGCTGCCGCAAGGCGGCCCCTTTCGTTTTGCGCCGTCGGTCAGCGCGCCGCAGGCAGCCCGGCCCAGCGGGCATCGAGCGCAGCCTGCGCACCATCCGCCTTGACATGGCGCACCAGCGACAGGCCGCGCAGGGTCAGCCGATGGCCCGACAGCCATTTGCCGGCAATGCCATAGCCGATGTCGTAGAGCGCGATATCCTCATACGGTTCGCCGTTCACGACGAAACGGGTGGTGATCGCCACCGGCAGTCGCTCATCGCCGACACTGTCGTCGGGCAGCTTCGCCTTTTCCCGACGCCGCTTGAGCGCGCTTTCGAACCAGCCTCCTTCGATCCGCGGCTCGCCCGTTGTTTCCACGGGATCGATGCCCAGCGCCTTGGGGAAGGCGATGGTCTGGCTCTGCACCACCTGCCCGGGATCGGTGGGTTTGAGCCTCAGTCGATCGTCGCCGTCCTTCTCCGCGTTCAGCACCAGCCGGGCCGCGCGCGTCGATGCCTTGCTGCTTTCTGCGGCCTTGTCCGCGCGTTCGTCCTGCTTGTCCGACCAGTTGAGATAGAGGGTGAGGCCGGAAATCAACGCCGCCACCACCGCCAGAAGCTCGCCCAGCGTGATCCAGCGGCGGCGGATGGCGGCGGCTTCCCGCGCGCGTGCCTCCTTGGCTTTTTCCGGCGTGGGTTCGGGCATGTCGGTCATGTTCGTCACGCCGTCTGCGGCGGCACCTCGAAACGGTCGATCACCCAATCCTCCGCTTGCGCGCCGCCGATCCATTCCTGCATCCAGGGATGGGCGATGATCGCGCGCATATAGGCTTCGGCAAAGCGGGCAACGGGCAGCTGATAGGTGATGAAGCGGGTGACGACCGGCGCGAACATCAGGTCCGCCGCACCGAATGCCCCGAACAGGAACTCGCCGTCGCCGCCATAGCGCGCACGGGCCTGCGCCCAGAGCTGCATGATCCGGGCGATATCCTGCGCCACCGCTTCGGAGGGCGGGACGGGCGCATAGATCTGCCGGATGTTCATGCTGTGCTCGCGGCGCAGCGCGGCGAAGCTGCTGTGCATTTCGGCCGCCATGGAGCGGGCCATGGCGCGGGCGGCGGGATCGGCCGGCCAGAATGTGTCGCCACCGGTCTTTTCATTCAAATATTCGACGATGGCCAGGCTGTCCCACACGACGATATCGTCGCCGTCCCACAGGATCGGCACCTTGCCGGAGGAGGGGGCGAACTCGTCACCCTCGCGCCTTTTTTCCCATTCCTCGTCATAGAGGGGCACGACCACCTCCTCGAACGGGATGCCGGACAGCTTGCACGCCAACCAGCCGCGCAGCGACCAGCTCGAATAGGCCTTGTTGCCAATGAACAGCTTCATCATGCCGTCTGTTTTAGACGGCGCCGGGGCGATAAGTCGATGGAAAAGGCCGCGCCGACAATATTTGGAGGCCCGAGCCGGAATCGAACCGGCGTGCAAGGATTTGCAGTCCTCTGCGTAACCACTCCGCCATCGGGCCTCGGCGTGGGTGGCCGCAAATGTGCGGCTTTGGCGGCAAAGTCAAGCGGACTGTGGCGCAAAGGGCGCAAGAATCTTGGCGGCCGTCGTGGAAAGCCGCTTGGCGCGGGCGGTCTGCTGATTTAGAGGTCCGATGATCTTCTTACTGTATTGCATTGCCAATACAGTTGTGCCAAGCGAGGAACTATCGTGACCGAGCAGAATTTTTCTTCGATGCGGAACGCCATGGTCGACAGCCAGTTGCGCACCAGCGACGTGGACGACCAGCGCGTGATCGCGGTGATGGCGAAGGTGCCGCGGGAGGACTATGTTCCCGCCGACCGCCGCGCCATGACCTATGTCGACCGTCCGATCCCGCTGGACAATGGCCGCGCGCTCAATCCGCCGCTGGTGACGGGGCGCCTGCTCAAGGAAGCGCAGATCGCTGCGGGCGACAAGGTGCTGCTGATCGGCGCCGCCACCGGCTATGCCGCCGCATTGCTGGCCGAACTGGGCGCGCAAGTGACCGCGGTCGAGGAAGAAGGCGGGGCGGACATCGCCGTTCCGGGCACGACCGTCGTTCGTGGTGCCCTCAATGCCGGTGCCGCCGCCAGCGCGCCTTATGATGTGCTTTTCATCGACGGCGCCGTGGAGGAAGTTCCCGCCGCGCTCGTTCAGCAGCTTGCCGATGGCGCGCGCGTCGTGACCGGTATTGCCGATCGCGGCGTCACGCGCCTGTGCAGCGGCCGTGTGGTCGGCGGCGCACTGGGCCTGAACAGCCTGATCGACATGGAAATGGTGGTGCTGCCCGGTTTCGGCGCGCCCAAGACTTTTGTGTTCTGAAATTGATGAGCGGGGGGAGATGACAGCGCAGCGCATACAGAAACGGCATCGTGCCGCAGCCGCCCTGCTGTTGCTGACCTCTGCTCTGGCTGGCGCCGTCGTCGCCCCTGCCCAGGCTGAAACGCTGCAGGGGGCGCTGGCCAAGGCCTATGCCTCGAACCCGACCCTGACGGGCGCGCGCGCCGGACAGCGGGCGACCGACGAAGACGTGCCGATCCAGAAGGCGGCCGGGCGTCCCGGCGTGGACGTGACCGGCAGCTATAGCGAAAGCATCCTCAAGCCGACGATCAGCTTCACCTCGCCGCAGCGGACAGTGAATGCGCAGGCACAGTTGAACGTGCCGGTCTATAGCGGCGGCGCGGTGCGCAACGGCGTCAAGGCGGCCAAGATTCGGGTCGAGGCAGGCCAGGCGGGATTGCGCGGGACCGAAGCCAGCATCTTTTCGCAGACCGTCGCCGCCTATATGGACGTGATCCGCGACATGGCGATCGTGTCGCTCAACCAGGCCAATGTGAAGGTGCTGGAGGTTAATCTCCAGGCGACCAACGACCGGTTCGAAGTCGGGGATGTGACCCGAACCGATGTCGCCCAGTCCGAATCGCGGCTGGCGCTTGCGCGGTCGGATCTTCAGACGGCGCAGGCCAACCTGATCACCAGCCGGGAAAATTATATCGCGCTGGTGGGGGACGCGCCCGACAATCTGGAGCCGCCGCCGCAATTGCCCGGCCTGCCCGCGGACCCGGATGCCGCCGTGCAGGTCGCGTTGAAGGACAATCCCGACATATTGTCGGCGCAGAAGCAGCGGGAAGCGCGCCGCTATGACGTGAAGGCTGCGCGGGGCAGCGTGATGCCCACGCTGTCCGCCTTCACCCAGGCCGGCTATACCAACTATCTGGACACGCTGGACAATGGCCAGCCCGGTGGTGGTTCGCAGATCAACAAGCAGGCGGCGGCTGGGCTTCAGCTGACCATTCCGATCTATCAGGGCGGCCGTCCTGCGGCGCAGGTCCGCCAGAATCAGGCGCTCGAATCGCAGGCGATCGAGCAGGAGATCGAGACCGAGCGCGGCGTGATCGCCCAGGCGCGCGCCGCCTATGCCAGTTGGCAGGCTTCGCTCCAGACGATCGAATCGAGTCGCAAGGCGGTGGACGCGGCCGACCTGTCGCTGGAAGGCGTCCGCGCGGAAAATTCGGTCGGCAGCCGCACCATCCTCGACATCCTCAATGCCGAGCAGGAATCGCTGAACGCCAAGGTTCAGCTGGTGACGGCGCAGCGCAATGCCTATGTCGCGGGCTTCAGCCTGCTGGCCGCCATGGGCCATGCCGAAGCGGACGATCTGGGGCTGGCCAGCGGCACGCTCTATGATCCGATGGTCAATTATGATCGGGTGAAGGGCAAATGGTTCGACTGGGACTTCGATACGGCGCCCCGGCCGGTGGCGACGCGCACCGTTGACACGCCCGCGCAAAATGCCAATGTCGGCCCTGCTTCTTCACGGCAGCCTTAACCGCTTGTTAACCCGGTCGGGTAATTCTAAAGCCTGAAGGGTGCGCAATGGATTTTGGACGGGGACTATCCATGGGTGACATGACCAAGGAACCCTCGATGGAAGAGATACTCTCGTCCATCAAGCGGATCATCGCTGAGGAAGGGGAGGAGGCCGTGCAGGCCGCGCCCCGCCGCGCCCGTGCCGAGGCCGCCAAGCCCGTCGCGATCGAGCCGGCTGTCGAAGAGATATTGGAACTGACCGACAAGGTCGCGGAGGAGGACTCGATGCCCGCTCCCAAAGTTGCCGCCAAGACATCCGCCGCCGCTGCGACCGGCGACGATTCGATCCTCTCGGTCGAAAGCGAAGTCGCCGCGCGTCATTCGCTGTCCGCTCTCTCCTCGATGCTGATCGCGCCGCAGGATGGGCAGGACAATACGCTCGACGGGCTGGTCCGATCGATGCTCAAACCCATGCTCAAGGACTGGCTCGACGCGCGCCTGCCCGCATTGGTCGAAGAGATGGTCGCCAAGGAAATCGCCCGCATCACCGGCCGTTAAGGCTGGTCTTGCGATGCCTTTCGCGGAAGTCTAGACCCCTCGCATCCTGACGACGCGCCGCGGATCGCCGCGCGTCGTGATCCGATCCGAGGGTGATTTCATGAAGACATATCTGCTTGCCGGGCTTGGGTTGATGGCCCTGGCGACCACGCCTGCCTTGGCGCGCCCCTTCACGCCTGCCGACATGGTGGCGCTCGACCGTATTTCCGCGCCCGCGGTGTCGCCGGATGGCAAATGGCTCGCCTATCAGTTGCGCAGCACCGACCTGGCCGGGAACAAGGGGCGGATGGACCTTTACCTGCTCGACATCGGTAAGGCGGGGCAAACGCCCCGGCTGATCGCATCGAAGCCCGACAAGAATGAAGCCTCGCCGGTCTTCTCGCCCGACGGCTCCGCCCTCTATTTCCAGTCCAACGCCAGCGGCGACGACCAGCTGTGGCGCGTGGCGCTGGCGGGCGGCGATCCGGTGCAGATCAGCAAGGCGCCGGGCGGTATTTCCGGTTTCCTGCTCAGCCCCGACGGCAGCCATGTCGCGCTGTGGGCCGACCGGCCGACAGGGGTGAAGACGATCGACGATGTGAAGCCCGATGCACCCAAGGATGCCGGCACCGGCCGCGTCTATGACCAGATGTTCGTGCGCCATTGGGATACATGGTCGGACGGTCAGCGCTCGCAGATTTTTGTGATGCCCGTCGCGGGCGGCCCGGCCATATCGGTGATGGGCGGCCTGGTCGGCGACAGCCCTTCCAAGCCCTTCGGCGGCGCCGAGGAAATCGCCTGGAGCAAGGACGGCAAGACCCTCTTCTTCGCCCTGCGCGAGGCGGGACGGATCGAGCCGCTCTCGACCAATCTCGACATTTTCTCGGTTCCCGCGGACGGCAGCGCCGCGCCGACCAATCTTACGCAAGCCAATGACGCGACCGACACCCTGCCGGCCGTGTCGCCGGACGGCAAATGGCTCGCTTATGCGGCGATGAAGCGGCCGGGCTATGAAGCCGACCGGCTGGTGCTGATGCTGCGCAACATCGCGACCGGCGAGACGAAGGCGCTGACCGAAGGTTGGGACCGCTCGGTCGCCTCGATCGCGTGGGAGAGCAATGGCAAGGGGCTGCTCGTCACGGCCAATGATGTGCTCGACAATCCGGTGTTCCGGGTCGATGCGGCATCGGGCAAGGTCACGCGCCTGACGGACAAGGGACATGCCGGCAGCGTGGTGCCGCTGCCCAATGGCGGCTTCGTCTATGCGCTCGACAGCATCCAGTCGCCCGCCGATTTCTGGAAGATGCCGATAAAAGGCAAACCCGTCCGCCTGACCAGCGTCAACGCGCAGAAGCTGGCCGGCGTCGATGACGTGTCGGTCGAACGCTACAGTTTCAAGGGCGCCAATGGCGACACCGTCTGGGGGCAGATCGTGAAGCCCTTGAACCCTTCCGCCACCGGTGCGACGAACAAGTTGCCGGTCGCTTTCCTCGTCCATGGCGGGCCGCAGGGCAGCTTCAACGACAGCTGGTCCTATCGCTGGAATCCGAAGGCCTTCGCGGCCCATGGCTATGCGGCGGTGATCGTCGATTTCCATGGGAGCACCGGCTATGGCCAGGCCTTCACCGACGCCATCAACAGGGATTGGGGCGGCAAGCCGCTCGAAGACCTGAAACTGGGCCTCGCCGCCGCCGCGGCGAAGGACGCGCAGGTCGATGCCGGCAATGCCTGCGCGCTGGGCGCCAGCTATGGCGGCTATATGATGAACTGGATCGCGGGCCAGTGGCCGGACGGGTTTAAATGCTTGGTCCAGCATGACGGCGTGTTCGACGCCCGCGCCATGGCTTATGAGACGGAGGAAATGTGGTTCGACGAATGGGAACATGGCGGGTCTTATTATGAAAAGCCCGAGGAGTTCGAGAAATGGAACCCCGTCAATCATGTCGTCGCCTGGAAGACGCCGATGCTGGTGGTGACGGGCGAAAAGGATTTCCGCATCCCCTATACCCAGGGTCTGGCCGCCTTCACCGCGCTCCAGCGGCGCGACATACCCTCGAAGCTGCTGGTCTTCCCGGATGAGAATCACTGGGTGCTGAAGCCCCGCAACTCGCTGCAATGGTATGGCGAGGCGTTGGGCTGGCTGGACAAGTGGACGGGGAAGTAAAAGCGCTGGAACCTAGAGGGAAGGCGCATTTTTTGATTTCCGCATCGCTTGCTGCAAAAACCGGTTCCCACTTTTTTGCGCGATGCTCTAAGGCGCCTTCCCATGACCGAACTGCCCAAGACCTTCGACCCCGCCGACATCGAATCCCGCTGGTATGCCCATTGGGAGGAGAAGGGCCTGTTCCGCCCCGAACGCCCGAACGCGACGCCCTTCACCATCGTGAACCCGCCGCCGAACGTGACAGGCAGCCTGCATATCGGCCATGCGCTCGACAATACGTTGCAGGATATCGTCATTCGCTACGAGCGGCTGCGCGGCAAGGATGCGCTCTGGGTGGTTGGCACCGACCATGCCGGCATCGCGACCCAGATGGTCGTGGAGCGCCAGCTTAACGCCCAACAACAGAAGCGCACCGACTTCACCCGTGACGAATTCGTCGCCAAGGTGTGGGAATGGAAGGCGGAAAGCGGCGGCGCGATCACGCGCCAGCTCCGGCGGCTGGGTTGCTCGATGGACTGGGCGAACGAGCGCTTCACCATGGACGAGGGTTTTTCGAAGGCGGTCATCAAGACCTTCGTGGAACTGCACAAGCGCGGTCTGCTCTATCGCGACAAGCGCCTCGTCAACTGGGACCCGCATTTCCGCTCGGCCATTTCGGACCTTGAGGTCGAGACGGTCGAGACGAAGGGCGGCTTCTGGCGCTTCCGCTATCCGCTGGCGGACGGGGTCAAGCTGGCCAACGGCAGCGACCATATCGTGGTCGCCACCACGCGCCCAGAAACCATGCTGGCCGACATGGCGGTCGCGGTCCATCCCGAAGACCCGCGCTACAGGGACGTCATCGGCAAGGATATCCTTCAGCCGATCACCGGCCGCCGCTTCAAGGTGGTCGCCGACGACCATGCCGACCCGGAACTGGGGTCTGGCGCGGTGAAGATCACGCCGGGGCATGACTTTAACGACTTCGAGGTGGGCAAGCGCGCGGGGCTGAAGGCCGGCGAGATGCTCAACATGTTCGACGCCGACGCCAATGTCGTCCAGACCGCCGACGGCCTTATCCCCGATCGCTTCCTGGGCCTCCACCGGTTCCGCAGGGATGGCGTGGACGGCGCGCGCGAACTGGTCGTGGCGGAAATGAAGGCGCTCGGTTTCCTCGTGCCGCATGTCACGAAGACCAAGGAAGGCGAGGACGTCGAAGCCGATTTCGAGCCGCGCACGATCCAGACGCCCTTCGGCGATCGCTCCAACGTGGTGATCGAACCCTGGCTGACCGACCAATGGTATGTCGACGCCGAGAAGCTGGCCGTCGCCCCGATGCAGGCGGTGCGCGACGGCGCGATCGAGATCGTGCCGAAGACATGGGAAAAGACCTTCTTCAACTGGATGGAGAATATCCAGCCCTGGTGCGTCTCGCGCCAGCTCTGGTGGGGGCACCGGATTCCGGTTTGGTATGGATCAGAAATGATCAAAACTGACACAGGTTATGGCATTACGGGCAATAAGATTTTCGTTGCTGCAACTGAAGCAGAGGCACTTCAGCAAGCACGAGAATATTACAGCCAGTTTCATGACGATCCGCCAGTTGAAATCATCTCAGTTGATGATGCCACCAAACCGGTCTCGGAAATGGAAGGCGAATATAACTGGTTCGCTATCCATCGCGACCCCGACGTGCTCGACACTTGGTTCTCCTCCGCGCTCTGGCCGTTCGGCACGCTGGGCTGGCCGGAAGATGAAAACGCCGTTCGCCCTGAGCTTGTCGAAGGGCAATCCTTCTCTTCGGAAGAAAAGGACGGGGCTTCGACAGGCTCAGCCCGAACGGGTCAGAGCTTGTTGCAGCGCCATTATCCCAACGACCTGCTGATTTCCGGCTTCGACATCCTGTTCTTCTGGGATGCGCGCATGGCGATGCAGGGGATGGAGTTCATGGGCGATGTGCCGTGGCGCAAGCTCTACCTCCACGGTCTTGTCCGGGCGGCCGATGGGCAGAAAATGTCCAAGTCCAAGGGCAATGTCGTCGATCCGCTCGGCCTGATCGACCGGTTCGGCGCGGATGCGCTGCGCTTCTTCATGGCGGCGATGGAAAGCCAGGGCCGCGACGTGAAGATGGATGAGAAGCGGGTCGAGGGCTATCGCAATTTCGCGACCAAGCTCTGGAACGCCGCGCGCTTCCTCCAGTCGAACGGCGTCACCGCCTCGACGGCCCACGAAGCGCCCGCCGCGCAGCTGCCGGTCAGCCGCTGGATCATCGCCGAAACGGTCGCGACCGTGCAGGCGATCGACACGGCGATGACCGAACTGCGCTTCGACGCGGCGGCCAACGCCATCTATCATTTCGTCTGGGACCAATTTTGCGACTGGTATATCGAACTGACGAAAGGCGCGATGGACGACGAGACGCGCGCCGTCGCGGGCTGGGCGTTCGACCAGATATTGGTGATGCTCCACCCTTTCATGCCCTTCATCACCGAAGAACTGTGGCACCTGACGGGAAGCCGCGCGAACGAACTGATCGTCGCCCGCTGGCCGCAGGCGCTCGCCGCTGTCGATACCGACGCGCAGGCGGAGATCGACTGGCTGATCCGGCTCGTCAGCGCGATCCGCACCGCGCGGACCGAACTCAACGTGCCGCCGGGCGCCAAGCTGCCGATGGTGGTGCGCGACGCGGCGGAGGCGACGCAGCGCCGGCTCGACCGGCAGGGCGTGGCCCTGGCGCGGCTTGGTCGCGTCGAAAGTCTGACCTTCGGCGAACCGCCGGCGGGCGGCGCGGCGCAGATCGTGGTGGATGAGGCGACCTTCATCCTGCCTCTGGAAGGGGTGATCGACATCGCGGCGGAAAAGACCCGCCTCGCCAAGGCGCTGGCCGCGGCGGAGAAGGAACGGGATTCGCTGGGCGGCCGCCTGTCGAACCCCAGCTTCGTCGAGAAGGCCAAGCCCGAAGCCGTCGCCAAGGCGCGTGAGGACCATGCCGAAAAGAGCGCCGAAGCCGAAAGGCTGAAAGCCGCGCTGGACCGCTTAGGGTAAATGGCTACATATCCCCCTCCGTTCGGGCTGAGCTTGTCGAAGCCCTCTTCTTTCTTAAAAGAAGAATAGCCCTTCGATAGGCTCAGGGCGAACGGGAGCGGGGATATTCCGTTTCATAGTCGAGCCTGTGTGTGGGGAGAGGCAAATGGCAGCAGGCAAAACCGGCCCAAAAGACCTGACGCAGGGGCCGATCGCATCGACGTTGTTGCTGTTCGCCATCCCGACGCTGGCGTCCAACATCCTCCAGTCGCTGAACGGATCGATCAACGCCATCTGGGTCGGCCGTTTCCTGGGCGCGCAGGCGCTGGCGGCGACGGCCAACGCCAATATCATCATGTTCCTGATGTTCTCGGTCGTGTTCGGCTTCGGCATGGCCTCGACCGTGATGATCGCGCAGGCGATTGGCGCGCGCGATCTGGATGCGGCGCGGCGCGCCTTCGGATCGGCGGTCGGTTTCTGCTCCATATTGGGGCTGGCCGTCGCGACGGCGGGATGGATCGGCGCGCCCGCCCTGCTGCGCCTGCTGGCGACCCCGGCCGAGGCGTTCGACCTGGCGCTCATCTATCTGCGCGTCATCTTCATCGCCATGCCTGCGACCCTGCTCAGCGTCATGATGATGATGGGCCTGCGCGGGGCGGGCGACGCGCGCACGCCGCTCATCTTCATGATCGTCAGCGTCGCCATCGACCTGATCCTCAATCCGGTGCTGATCCTGGGGCTTGGGCCGATCCCGGCCTTCGGCATCGCCGGGTCTGCGGCGGCGACGGCGGCGGCTGGCTTCGTCAGCCTGATCGGCCTGATCGTCTTCACTTATGTGAAGGATCTGCCGTTGCGTCTGCGCGGCAGGGAACTGGCCTATCTCCGTCCCGCCGCCGACCAGATGCGCGTGCTGGTGGGGAAGGGGCTGCCCATGGGACTCCAGATGATCGTCATGTCGGCCTCTGGCCTGGTGATGATCGGCCTGGTCAATCGCGAAGGCCTGCTGGTGACGGCGGCCTATGGCGCCGCGCAGCAGATCTGGACCTATCTCCAGATGCCGGCGATGGCGATGGGCGCGGCGGTCAGCGCCATGGCGGCGCAGAATGTCGGCGCAGGCCGGTGGGACCGGATCAGCCGCATCACCGGCTATGGCATGTCCTATCTGTTCGCGATCACCAGCGCGATGATCGTCATCATCCTGCTGTTCCACGAACCGTTGCTGTCGCTGTTCCTGGGCAGCAACCAGCCCGCGATCGCCGCCGCCTGGAACATGCAGTTGCTGGCGAGCTGGAGCTTCCTGCTGTTCGGCTGCACCATGATCCTGTTCGGTGTGATGCGCGCCAATGGCGTGGTGGTGGCGCCGCTCGTTATCCTGACCTTCACCCTGTTCGGGGTGCGGCTCGGTTTCTACGAACTGAGCTATCCGTCGCTGGGCGCCGATGCCTTGTGGCTCAGTTTCCCGGCCGGTTCATCCGCGTCCTTCCTGCTCGCCTGGGCGGTCTATGCGCAGGGAAGCTGGCGCAAAGCGAAGCTGATGGTGCCGCCCCATGCCGAGGAATGCCGCGAGGCGGTGAATAGCGAGGCGGAACCCGCCGGGCGGATCGCGCCGGCGGGCTAAAGCGATTTCAAGTCAGATGGAACATCTGACGACTCGGAAGTCGCGGAAAACAAAAGAAAATAGAGCCTGATCCGATTCAATCTAATCGAAATAGGCTCTAACGCCCCTGATTGCGCCAGCGGGTGATGGTGCGGTCGAGAATATCCGCCTCGCTGCCCGATTGTCGCCATAGCTCGGTGAAGCTCGGGTCGCCCGAAGCGGGGCGCCGATGCGCCTCCAGATTGTCGAGCGCGACGCGGATCGGCACGGCGACGCCTTCGCCGCAGATTATCGCCTCCCGGTTGCGCAGGGCGGGGATCGAATCGAGGAAGCCGCGCGCGCCTTCGGGCATGGCTGCCTTCACGAAGGCCTGGTCGCGATCGTTGTTGAGGCGCATCGATATGATCGTGCCGCATTGCGACAGCACGCCTTCGGCCAGGTCCGACGGTCGCTGGGTGATGAGGCCCAGCGACACGCCATATTTGCGCCCTTCCTTGGCGATCCGCTCCAATATCTTGCGCACCGCCTGCCCTGAGCCGGTGGTCGAACTTGGGATGTAGCGATGCGCCTCCTCGCAGACGAGCAGGATCGGCCGCTGCGGTTCGTCCCGCGCCCAGATCGCATAGTCGAACACCAGCCGCGACAGGACGGACACGACGACGGAGGTGATGTCGGATGGCATGGCCGACACGTCGATGATGGAAATCGGCTTTCCGTCCGAGGGCAAGCGGAAGATCTTCGCCAGAAAGGCCTGCATCGTATCCGCGACCAGCATACCCGAAAACATGAAGCTGTAGCGCGGATCGGCCTTGATTTCGTCGATCTTGGTCTTCAGGCGCATATAGGGCAGGGCGCCCGTGCCCTTGTCCAGCTTGCCCATCTCGTTCTGAAGGATGTTGGTCAGGTCGGACAGAAGATAGGGAATGGGCGAATCCACCGTCAGCCGGCCGATGCTTTCGGCCAGCCGGTTCTTGGACCGCGCGGCGAGCAGGCATTTGGCAAGGATATCGCTGTCGACCGTGCGATCGGATCCGGACGAGGTGACGAACACCTCGCAATGTTCCTCGAAATTCATCAGCCAATAGGGGAGGGCCAGATTGGTGACGTCGAACACCGCGCCATTGCTCGCGAAAGCCGCGCCATATTCGCCATGCGGATCGATCATGACGATATGGCCCTGCGGCGATAGGTCGCAGATGCGGTGCAGGATCAGCGCGGCGCTGGTCGACTTGCCGGTGCCGGTGGAGCCGAGCAGCGCGAAATGCTTGCCCAGCATCGAATCGACATAGAGCGCGGCGCGCGTGTCGCTGGTGGGATAGACGGTGCCGATCTCGACATTGGCCCGGTCGTCCGCGGCGTAGATTTGCTGCATATCCGCGCTCGACACCGGGAAGATATCCGTCCCCGGCGTGGGATAGCGAGTCACGCCGCGGCGGAAGCGATGGATGCGCCCGGTCAGCTCCTCCTCATCGCCTTCGCCCAGGAAATCGATGTCCGCGACGATGCCCTTGCTCGCCTGGTCCAGCGTCATCGCGCGCACGCTGGCGACCAGCCAGCTATGGCCGACGCGCATCTTCACCTGGCTGCCGACCTGCCCTGCCATGGCGATGGAGGGGTCGCTATCCTGGCCGAGCGCACCGAGCTTTTGGGCATCGATCATGACTTTGGAACTGGAGCCGGCGATCTGGAACACCATGCCCATGCATTGGTCTGCAAATGCCCGCTGTGCGGATGGGGCGGCGAATTGTTGTGCGCTCGGCATTTGGGTCATGAGCCTGTGATCGTCCCTGCAACCGGAGCGGCTTCCGGTGAACGGGATGATATTAGCGGCGAGAGGTAAAGATTGGCTTATGCAGAGCCGGTTGAGTCCGGCGGCCCGCACCCCCATGTCCGCGTGACCGGCATCGTTGCCCGCATGTCCGCCACGGATCGTCCCGCAAGGAGGAACATGGATCAGGTTCCCGCATTTCAGACGCGTCACAGTCAGGATATTTTCTTGCCCGAAACAATTCCGGTGGATGGAGCGCGCCGCTCCGACGCGATTTCCATAGCCCGTGTCATCTGCATCCTGGGGGTGATCTATGTCCATGCCTGGACGGGGCAGAATGGAGAGGCGCTCGCGGCCTTGCGGGGCAGCGGACAGGATAATCTGCGCTGGATCCTGATGGAGATTTTCGGCCGCAGCGCCGTGCCGCTGCTCGGTCTCATTTCCGGTTGGCTGGTGATGGCGTCCGGGCGGACCAGGGATTGGCCCGGCCATGTCAGGCGCAAGGCGCGAACGATCCTGCTGCCGATGATCCTGTGGAACATGCTGGCCATCCTGTGCGTCTCGGGCGCCGCGCGGCTGTTCGGCCTGTCCGCGCCGCAGCCGCAATCGCTCTGGTGGATGGTGGATGAAATTCTGATCCTCACCCGCAATCCCGACATCAATGTGCAGATGCCCTTCCTGCGCGATCTGTTCCTGTGCATGGTCGCGGCGCCGCTGCTCGTGCGTTTGCCCGACTGGATGCTGGTCCTCGTCGCGATGGCGGCGGGCGCCGCGCATATCGCCGGGCTTGGGCCGCCCGTGCTGATGCGCGCGTCGATCCTCTTCTTCTTCATTCTGGGCATCATGGCCCGCCGCCATGCCATGGAAGATCGGATCGCCCGCCTTCCGCTGCCGCTTGCGGTTCTGCCCTTCGCCCTGCTCATGGCCGCGCAGCTCTATCGCACGATCACTCTGGGCGATGGAGACTGGCCATTGTTGCAGCACAGCCTGGACCTGGCGGTCCGCGTCAGCGCGGCTGTCGCCTTCTGGCACCTTGCATGGGTGCTGGCGGGCAGCGCGGCGCGCGGATTGCTGCTGCGAATAGAACCTTATGCCTTCTTTCTCTTCTGCGCCCATCTGATCCTCATCTGGCTGGGCGGGCCGCTGCTGGGGGCGCTGTTCGGTCCGATGGGATCGCCCTTCTACCCAATCTATCTGTTCGGCCAGCCCTTCATCGTTCTGATGGCCGTGATCCTGTTCGGTCTGGCGTTGCAGAGGATTGCGCCGGGCGCGGCGACGCTCCTGAGCGGCGGACGGCTCAGGGCGCGTTGAGCGCGGGTTCGCGTGCCTGCGCCGCGGCCATGGCGATGGCGAAGCTGCGCTTGCGGGCGGCGGGATCGAAAATCTGCCCGGTCAGGATCAGCTCGTCGGCCTGGGTGCGGCGCAGAAAGGCGGCGATGTCGCGCTCGACGTCCGCCTGCGTGCCGATGCTGGATACGCTCAGCACGTCGGACAGCATCGCCTGCGCCTGCATCGGCAGGCTGTCATAATAGCCCTCGACTGGCGGCTGGAGTTTGCCGGGCTGACCGGTGCGCAGCCGCACGAAAGCCTGCTGCATCGAACTGGCGAGCAGTTGCGCTTCCTCTGCGTCATCGGCCGCGAAGACATTATAGCCCGCCATCACATAGGGATATTTGAGCTGCGCCGAGGGGCGGAAGTCACGGCGATAGATGGCGATCGCCTCGTCCAGCGCGCCGGGCGCGAAGTGCGACGCAAAGGCATAGGGCAGGCCAAGCATGGCGGCGAGTTGCGCGCCATAGAGGCTCGATCCCAATATCCAGATCGGCACATCCGCGCCCGCGCCCGGCGTCGCCTGGATGCCGAGGCGCTCGTCGCCGGCGAAGAATGCCTGCAATTCCATCACGTCGCGCGGGAACTGGTCCGGACCGCCCGACAGGTTGCGCCGGATCGCCTGCGCCACCCGCTGGTCGGAACCGGGCGCGCGCCCCAGCCCCAGGTCGATACGGCCGGGGAACAGCGCATCCAGCGTCCCGAACTGCTCGGCGATCAGTAGCGGCGCATGATTGGGCAGCATGATGCCGCCCGCGCCGATGCGGATCGTGGCGGTGGCATGGCCGATATGGGCGAGCACGACCGATGTCGCGGCCGATGCGATGCCAGGCATCCCATGATGTTCGGCAACCCAGAAACGGTGATAGCCCAGCGCTTCGGCATGGATGGCAAGATCGGCGGCGTTGGCGAGGGCAGTCGCGGCGTCGTCGCCTTCGCGGACGGGGACCAGGTCGAGCAGGGAAAAGCGCGTCATGCCCGCCATATGGGGGCATGATGGGTTTCATTTCAATATGAAACTTAGAGCGCCGCGCGCAAAAGCCTGTCCTGAGCTTGCCGAAGGGTGGGAACCGATTTTGCGCGAAAACGATGCGACAACAAATAATTAGCGCACGCGTCCTGCGTCCGATTTAACGCAGCGCGCTCTAGCCTGCGCGTCCGAAGCCGGTCGTGGGCGTTTCGACGCGCCGGCCAAAGGTGGTGGGGCGGCGCGCCACCAGCGGATTGGCGTCGCGATCCAGCAGCGCCATCGTCTCGCTGAAACAGGGGCGTAGAGCGACGACGGTTTCGATCAGTTCCTCCGGGCCTTCGCGCATTTCCACGCAGCGGCGGGCGGTCATCTCGATCTCTTCGGCCATGGCGCGCAGACGATGCGCGCCGAACTGTGCGGATTCGCCCTTCAGCGTGTGGGCGGGCGTCACCAGAGCCGCTGCGTTGCGGGCACGGAAAGCCTCCTCGATCGCGTGAATAGACTTGACCCCATCCTCGCGGAAATAGCCCAGGATGCGCAGGAAAGCACTGCCCAGCTCGCTCCGCGTCCGCGCAAACTCGGTCCAGTCCACCAGCTCTGTCTGTAGATGAGGCACCCGCCACTCCCTTATGTGCAGGGCCAAAATAGACCTTGCGTGTAAACGGCGGGTTAAGGCGTCTCGCCGCAACTCCGCCGCAGCGAGAAACGATGTTCACCCAGCGCGGCAAAATCCCAGCGATTCTGCTGGGCGAGCGCCGCCAGTTCGGTGGGCGCTATCGGATCGTCGGCCTCGATGATGATGGCGTCCGCTTCCCGCATCGCCCGCGCGACGCGCAGGGCGGGCCAGGGGCATTTCATGCCCCTGGCGTTCACATGCAACGGCGCGTCTTCACTTGGTGCCATAGGGATTTTTGGCGCTCCGCAGCGTCAACCGCACCGGCACCGCCCCGAAACCCAGTTCCTTGCGGATGCCGTTCACCAGATAGCGGCGATAGCTTTCGGGCAGTTCGTCGAGTCGCGTGCCGAACAGCACGAAGGTCGGCGGGCGGGTCTTGTTCTGGGTGATATAGCGCAGCTTGATCCGTTTGCCGCCCGGCGCCGGCGGGGGATTGGCCTCCAGCGCGCGCTCGAACCAGCGGTTGAGCACGCCGGTCGAGATGCGCTGCGACCAGGCGGTCCGCGTCTCGAAGGCGACATGGATCAGGTCGTCCAGGCCTTTGCCGGTCGCCGCCGACACGGTCATGATCGGCACGCCGCGGACCTGCGCCAGCCCGTCCGACAGCGCCTGCTTGATGCCCTGATAGAGGGCCGACCCATTGTCCACCGTATCCCATTTGTTGAGCGCGACGACGAGGGCGCGGCCTTCCTCCAGCACCTTATCGGCGATACGCAGATCCTGCGCCTCCAGCCCTCGGGTCGCGTCGAGCAGCAGCACGACGACTTCGGCGAAGTTGACGGCGTTAAGCCCGTCCGACACTGCGAGCTTTTCCAGCTTGTCCTGCACCTTGGCGCGCTTGCGCATACCGGCCGTGTCGATCAGCCGGACGGGGCGCTCCACGCCTTCGCGGCTGGTCCAGCTCCAGTCGACGGCGATGCTGTCGCGGGTGATGCCGGCTTCCGGGCCGGTCAGCAGACGGTTCTCGCCCAGCAGCCGGTTGATGAGCGTCGACTTGCCGGCATTGGGACGGCCGACGATGGCGAGCTTCAGGGGAACGGACTCGAAATCCTCGTCGCCCTCTTCGAGTTCCGGCTCCTCCTCATCCTCGCGCTCGACATGGGGCAGCAGCGCCTGGAACAGATCGGCCAGACCCTGGCCATGTTCGGCGGAAAAGGGGATGGGCTCGCCCAGGCCAAGGCCGAACGCCTCCATCACGCCCGCTTCGGACGCCTTGCCCTCCGCCTTGTTGGCGAGCAGCACGACCGGCGCATCGCCTTCGCGCAGCCAGCGGGCGATTTCCTCGTCCAGCGGGGTGATGCCCGCGCGCGAATCGATCACGAACAGCGCGACGTCGCAATTCTCGACCGCCGCCTGCGTCTGCATCCGCATCCGGCCGGGCAGGGATTGCGGGTCTTCATCCTCATATCCGGCGGTGTCGATGATGGTGAAGTCGAGGCCCAGCAGGCTCGCCTGCCCCTCACGCCGGTCGCGGGTGACACCAGGCTGGTCGTCGACCAGCGCCAGCTTCTTGCCGACCAGGCGGTTGAACAGGGTGGACTTGCCCACATTGGGCCGCCCGACAATCGCTACCGTGGGCAACATGCCCGCATTCCTTCCGAATTAAAAAGCAGTGCTCCTGCGAAGGCAGGAACCCAATCCTCAGGCGAGAAACCGGGTTCCTGCCTTCGCAGGAGCACGCTTAGCATGAATGTCGACCTTAGCGGAACGCCGTCAGTTTTCCGTCATCCGCCAGCACATAGAGCATGTTGTTGGCGACGATCGGCGACAGCGACATGGACCTGTCCATATCCACGGTCGCCTGCACATTGCCGTTCGCCGGATCGACATAGACCATCTCGCCGCGCGTCGACACGACGATCAGGCGCCCGCCGGCCAGCACCGGGCCGGTCCAGCGGATCGCCTTGTCCTTCTTCTTTTCCTTTTGCCAGCGGCGCAGCTGGCTGATCCAGCGGATCTTGCCGGTGGCGCGCGCGACGCAGAGCAACTTGGCGTCGCTGGTCACGGCGAACACCCATTCGCCCACCACCCAGGGGGTGGAGATGCCGGCGATGTTGATTTCCCAAAGGCGCTGGCCGCTGGTCAGTTCATAGCTGGCCATGCGGCCGCCCTGGCCGATCGCGAAAACGCGGCCACGATCGATCACTGGATCGGCGTCGATATCGGTCAGCGTCGCCACTGCCGTCGAAATGCTGGTGCGCGACAGCGCGTCGCCCCACAGGCTGCGCCCATTTTCATAGCGATAGGCGGTGATTTCGCCCGAGCTGTAACCCGCGATCACCGTGCCCTGCGCGGCGGCCGGGGCGGCGACGCCGAAAATGCCCGTCACCTGCAATGTGCCGCTGTCGGTCCACTGGGTTTCGCCGTCGCTCTGGTTGAGCGCGAAAATCTGGTTGTCCTGGCCCATCACATAGACATGGCCATTTTCCAGCGTCGGCGCGCCGCGCAGCGGGCCGCCCGGATGCTTCTTCCAGACGATGGCGCCGTCGGCGACATTGAGCGCGAACACATCGCCCAGACCGGTGCTAGCGAACAGCCGGTCGCCCAGCACGCTGACGCCGCCGCCAAACAGCGCGCGGCCATTGCCCCTGCCTTCAGCCGGCAGGCTGGTCTGCCACAGCTTGCCGCCGCTCGCCGCGTCGAACGCGATCACATGCGCACCGGCGTCGACCACGAACAGCTTGCCGCCCGATACGACCGGCGATGCGGCGAGGCGCGCCTGCGGCGAGCTACCCTCGATCGAGGCGGTCCAGGCCTGGCTCGGCGAACCGGCGAGCGACACATGGCCCATCGCCTTGGACGGATCGCCACCCGGCTGCGACCAGCTGTCGTTAACATAGGGGGCGGGCAGGCTGACCGCCACGTCGGCCAGCGACGGTTCCACCTCGACGCCCTGTTCGTTGGTCAGGATCGAAACGCGATTGCCGACGACCGGAGTCTTGGGGCCGCCCTTTTTACCGCCGACGATGCCGCAACCCGCGATCAGCGCGATCAGCGCCACCATGGTCACGCTACGCCCGATCGGCGCCAGCCTCTTCATGCTCACCATCTACTCGCTTATCCTTCGTTCGGCTCTGCCGGAATCTCGACCGCATCGATTCCCATGACACCAGCCATCTGACGGGCGCGTGAACGGATCGACTGGGGCACATTGGCGTCCTTGGCCAGCGCCGCGAACATCGGGCCGGCGAGGTCGGTCTTGCCCATCTTCATATAGGCGATGGCGACCAGTTCGCCGGCGCTGCCGAACCAGGGCGCGCCCTCGACCGCGAGCGGCTTCAGCCGGTCCACCACCTGCTGGGGTTTCAGGCCATCATATTCCAGCGCGGTCTGACGGATCAGCGCCAGGTCGCGATAGGGCTGGTCCAGGCCGGTATCGGCCGCCATGGCGCTGTAGACGGCGATCGCGTTCTTGGCATCGCCCTTGCGCGCGGCCGCACCTGCCTTGGTCAGCAGGGCCGAGGCGCGATAGCCCGGCTGGCTGGCCTTGGTCAGCGCGTCGAGCTGCTTGGCGTCGGGCGTGCCGCCGCCCACGGCAGCGGTCAGCACCGTATCCATCTGTTCGGAGACGGCCTCGGACTGGGTTTTGCTGTAATGCTGCCAGTAGAGCCAGCCACCAAATGCGGCCAGGCCAAGGACGACCACAACCAACAGGGCGCGGCCATAGCGTTCCCAGAAGGTCAGAAGCCGGTCCTGACGGACGGCCTCGTCGACCTCGCGCATGAAGGCTTCGCTGTTTTGCGGCGTGAGTGCCACGGGAATCTCCGAGAAATGGGTCAGAAAACTCTGCCGGAAGGCGCGATCAATAGCGGCGCTTATGCCACAGGCAAATCAATTTTTGGGCCGGTAGACCTGTTCGTCGGTGGGAAAGGCCCGGCTGCGCACATCGGCGGCATAGCGTGCGGCGGCATTGCTGATCGTTTCGGCGATATTGTCATAGCGCTTCACAAAGCGGGCCGTGCGCTCGAACATGCCCAGCATGTCCTCCGCCACCAGCACCTGCCCGTCGCAGCGGGCCGACGCGCCGATGCCGATCACCGGCACATCGACGCTGGCCGTGATGATGTCGGCCAATTCCTCCATCACGCCCTCGACCACCATGGAAAAGGCGCCCGCCGCCGCCACGGCGCGGGCGTCACCCAATATCTTGGCATGTTCCTCCTGGCTCTTGCCGCGCGCGCCATAGCCGCCCAGCGCATTCACCGCCTGCGGGGTGAGGCCGACATGCGCCATCACCGGGATGCCGCGCTGGGTGAGAAAGCGGATCGTCTCAGCCATCGCCTCGCCGCCCTCCAGCTTCACGCCGGCCGCGCCGGTTTCGGCCATGACCCGGCTGGCGCTGGCGAAGGCCTGCGCCGGGGAGCCTTCATAGCTGCCGAAGGGCATGTCGACCAGCACCAGGCTATGATAGCTGCCGCGCACCACGGCCGCGCCATGGGCGATCATCATGTCGAGCGTGACGGGCAGGGTGGAAGGCAGGCCATAGATCACCTGGCCCAGCGAATCGCCGACCAGCAGCATGTCGCAATGCGGATCGAGCAGCTGAGCCTGCCGCGCGGTGTAGGCGGTCAGCATCACCAGCGGCTCATCCGTCTTCCCTTCGAACTTGCGCCGCTGGATGGCGGGCACGGTCAGGCGCCTCATCGGCGCGGGCGTGGGATTGGCGCGGCTGGTCGCGGTGTCGATGGTGAAGGTCGTGGACATGAGGGCGCTCTACCCCAGCGGCGGGCGGGGCGCAAATGCCGGAGGGGAGGAGGAGCGGCATGGATATGCCGCTCCTCCTCCCTTTATGGGTTGTGGGCGCGGCAAGCCGCGCCCACGGGGGGTGAGCTGTCAGAACGAGAATTTGATCGTGCCGCCCCAGGTCTGCGGGTCGCCGGGCTGGCCGGCGATCAGGCCGGTATTGCCGGGGGCGACCTGGAGATTTTCGATATAGTTCACGTCGAAGGCGTTGCGGACCCAGCCGAAAATGTCGAAGCCTTCGCCGCGGAAACCGGCGCGGATGTTGGTCAGCGCATAGCCCTTCACCTCCGTGTAGATCGACGGGGATGCATTCGAATTCCAGTGCGACCGGTAATTGCCGTCGACGCCCAGATAGATCTGGCCTTCCTTGGCCAGCAGCGTGACCGGGATGTTATATTCCGCGCCGTAGGAGAAGGCCCATTTCGAGACGCCGGGCAGGTCTTGCCCGGAAATATCGCACTGGCGCGGGCTGAGCGCACCGGGAACGCCCGGCTGCGAATAGTCGGGCGTGGCGCTGGCCGGTTGCAACGTGCCTCCGGACAGCTCGGGCGGGCAGGGGGCGTTGGTGAACTTCTTATATTTGGCGTCGGTATAGGCGCCGTTGGCATAGGCGGTGAAGCGTTCGCTGGCGACGACCTTGAAGTCCGCCTCGATGCCCTGCGACCGGACCTTTTCCGCATTGGCGAGGTAGCCGCGCACGGTGCCGAACTGGCCGCCATTCACCGTCGCCTGGAAATTCTTGATGTCGGTGCGGAAGGCGGTGAGGTTGAAGGTCGCGCGGCGATCCCAGAACTGGGTCTTGAGGCCGATTTCATAATGGTTGACCGATTCCGGCTTCACCGTCCCGGCGTCGTAATTCACACTATTGTCCGCGTTGAGCGGCAGGCCATTCTGGTTGATGCCCAGCGTCTTGAAGCTCTTGGCATAGGTCGCATAGGCGAGGACGTCCTGCGCGACCTTGTAGTTGACGTTGAGGTCATAGGTGAAGTTCCAGGCGCTGTCGGACGGGGCGCTGACCTGCGGCTGATAGACGCCGCACTGCGCCGCCAGCACCGATCCTGCGGCCGGCGTCGGGGTGCAGGAGATGACCTGGCCCTGACCGTTGGTCACGACGCGCTGATAGAAGCCCGATTTCTTGTCATAGTTGAGGCGCGCGCCCGGCTGGATGGTCAGGGCGTCCGTCACCTTCCAGCTCAGCTGGCCGAACAGCGCCGCGCTGGTGCTCTTGAGCCATTGCGTATTGCTGGCGGTCAAGCCGTTGAGGATGCTCGGGTCGTTCGCCTGCGCGCCGGTCAGGCTCCACCGACTGGCGTCGGCGCCCTGTTGCTCGGTGCCCTGCGTATCGATCCGCTGCTTGAAGCCGAACAGGCCGACCACGAAGTCGATCTTCTGGCTTTCGTAATTATAGCGGAATTCCTGGCTATACTGGTCCTGCTGGGAGGGATTCTGCGACCTGGACACGATCGACAGGCCGGTGAAATCGCGATCATTTTCCGGTTTCCAGTCCCAGAAGCGCCAAGCCGTGACGGAGGTCAGCGTGCCGGGGCCGACGTTCCAGACCGCCTTGGCCGATACGCCGCCGATCTTGTTGCCGGCGTTCAGGTTGGAATCAAGGTCGGTCAGGCGATCATAGGGATTGGTGCTGGGCGTCGCATAGTTACGGCCCGGATTGGCGGCGTTGATCGCGGCGACCAGCGCGTCATATTGGCGGGTGGCCGTGCGCTGGGTCGTGCCGACCCGCACATAGACCGTGCCGCAGCATTCGGGATCCTGCCTGCTATAATCGCCCGACAGGGTGAGGCTGAAATTCTCGGTCGGCTTGAACAGCAACTGGCCGCGAATGCCCAGATTATCCTGCTCGTTGATCCAGCGTTCGCTCGTCACATTGTAGAGCGTGCCGCGGCGGCTGGTCGCGGCGACCGCGATGCGGGCGGCGATCGTGTCCGACAGCGGGCCGGAGACGGCGGCCTTCGCCTGCTTGTAGTTGAGATTGCCGACGGTCAGTTCGGCGCGGCCCTCGAAATCGAAGGTCGGCTGGTTGGTCGTGATGTTGATCGCGCCGGCCGTGGTGTTCTTGCCGTAGAGCGTGCCCTGCGGGCCGCGCAGCACTTCGACCTGGTTGACGTCCAGGAAATCGAAGGTCGCGGCGGCGACGCGCGCATTATAGACATCGTCGACATAGATGCCCACACCCTGTTCGAAGCCGTCGCTGGTCAGGCCGAACGGCACGCCAAGGCCACGGATGTTGACCGATGTGTTGCGCGGATTGGTCGTGTAGACCTGAAGCGTGGGCGCAAGCTGCTGGAGCTTCACGATGTTGAAGTTTCCGGTGGCCTCGATGCTGTCGCCCTTGACGACCGAGATGGCCAGCGGCACTTCCTGCGCGGTTTCCTGCCGGCGGCGAGCGGTGACGACGATCACCTCGCCGCGAATATTGGTCTGCTCGGCACCCTCCACGGCAGGTTCGGGCACGCTGTCCTGCGCATGAGCGCCAGGCACGACAATGGAAGCGCCCGCCACGCTGGCGAGCAACAGAAAACGCGCAATCATGATATTCCCCTTCTATCCGGCTGTCCGGTGGTTGATGATCGCGGCGTTTCCGGTGGTCCGGTCAAAGCCGACAGGATGGGAATGATGACCCTTGTCGCGGCTCACCCCCAGGCCGCACGGACTGCATCATCTGCCGCCCGATATTCTCTTGCCCCCTTTCCTCCGATCAGGAGGTGAGGCGCGTCTTCTCGGTCACGTCGATCTGCACCACCCGCGCGTCATGCACGGTCAGCGTGATCGATCCGAAACGCAAATCCTGAAGCACGTCACGCACCTTCTCGATGCTGGCGATGATGTCGACGCGCTGCGCCTCGCTGCGTCCGTTACGAAAATCTATCGGTCTTTGGTCCGTCATGAGCACCTCTTGCTGCCCTATTATCTCAACTTTATAAGTAGACAAAAAATGAAAAATTAGGGGCGGTCAAGTTTGCCTTGTCCCACCCGGATGGTTCAGCGCGAAGCGTGCAAGTCGGTCGGTGGCGGGCGATGCGTGGTCCCGCCTATGGCTGAAAGGCAGGGATCGGCGTTCAGCCCCCCGGCCTGGCCGCCATCGATCAACCGTTCCAGCAATTCCTGCCCGAACTGCCAATCGCCCAGGCCGGATTCGGCATTGATGTGGCCGCAATGGCCGGCATCGATGAACTGGCTGCCCCAATATTTGCCCATGCTGTGGGCGCGCTCGAAAAAGATATAGGGGTCGTCCCGGCTCGCCACGAGGATGGACGGGAAGGGCAGTTGCGATCGCGGCACCGGACCGAAATTGCCGATCGTGTCGGGCGTCTCGACCCGGTCGCAATCGGGCGGCGCGACCAGCAGCGCGCCGATCACCGGCCAGCCATAGGCCTGGCTCTGCAACGCGCCCCACCAGGCGACGGTGATGCAGCCCAGGCTGTGCGCGGCCAGGATGACCGGCCCGTCAATCTCGCGGATCGCTGCATCGAGTCGCGTGACCCAGGCATTGCGATTGGGGCTGGTCCAGCGGCCCAGATCGACCCGCTGGCAATCGCCCCGGCTGTCTTCCCACCGGGTCTGCCAATGACCAGGCCCGCTATTGTTGAGGCCCGGAACCGTCAGCACGACGGGTTGCGGGGTCCTGCTCCTGCTTCCGAATCGATCCATGATGGAATCTCCTTATCCTCTCTTCGAGAAGATACTTAACTCTATTAGTAGAGTAGACAATTGGCAAGCGACAAAATGTGTCGAAAATTGGGCAGCCGGTGAAGGGGGCGGGGCCGGGACATGGAAAAGGGCGCCCGGTCCATGACCGGACGCCCTTTCAGCATGGTGGCATCCCTTACCAGGGATAGATAAGCCCATAATATTGATAGACATTCCGGCCATAGCCGTCGTCATAATCGGGCCGCTGGTCTTCCGTGTAGCGCGGCGCATTGTCGAGTAGCTGCTTGTCCAGATCGACGACATAGCCGCCCTTGTCGACAGCATAGGTCAGCATCGACCAGGGCAGGGGATAATGGTCATTGCCCATCCCCAGAAAGCCGCCGAAGGACAGCACGGCATAGCGAACCTGCCCGCTGCGCTTTTCCACCATGAAGTTGGAGATCTTGCCCAGCCGCTCGCCCTGGCGGTTGTAGACGGCGGTGCCTTCGACCCGGTCGGATGCGATCAGGTCGCCACGATTTTCCATCGTCAGGTCAGTCATTGTCACTCTCCTGCATGAAATACTCTATTCTATGGCAACCATGGGGGACCGACGGGGTTCCCCGGCTCATCAAAAAGGAGCATCGGCATGAAGATCAATCGCAGCGGTTCGGCGGTCTGGACGGGCGGCCTCAAGGACGGGAAGGGCGCGATTTCGACCCAGAGCGGCGCGCTCGACGCCTATCCCTATGGCTTTGCGACTCGCTTCGAAGGACAGCCCGGCAGCAATCCCGAGGAACTGATCGCGGCTGCCCATGCCTCCTGCTTCACCATGGCGCTCTCGCTGATCCTGGGCGAAGCCGGGCTGACGGCGGAAAAGATGGAGACGAACGCGGTCGTGACGTTGGAGCAGCAGGAGGGCGGCTTTGCCGTCACCGCAAGCAAGCTGACGCTCAAGGCGACGATTCCCGGCGCGGACGATGCGACCTTTCAGGAACTGGCGGGCAAGGCGAAGGCCAATTGCCCCATCTCCAAGCTGTTGAAGGCGGACATCAGCCTCGAAGCGGAACTTCTTGGCTGAAGGCCGCACTGGCGCGGACCTGTTCGCGCCAGGCGATATAGAGCCCGCTGGCGACGATCAGGGTCGCGCCGATCCATGTCGTCGCCATCGGCCAGTCCTCGCCGATCGCCACGCCAAGCAGCGTGGTCCAGATGATCGCGCTATAATCCATCGGCAGCACGACCGACACCGGCCCCCAGCGCAGCGCGGCGGTCAGGCATAGTTGCGCGATGCCGCCGAACAGCCCGATCGTCAGCAACAGGCCCCAGGTCGTCGCATCATGCGCCTGCGCGACGAAGGGCATGGCGATGCCCAACGGGATCATCGACAGGGCGGTGAACCAGAAGACGACCACGCCCGCCGCTTCGGTCCGGCCCAGTTCCCGCAGCACCAGGCTGACGCTGGCGGTGACGAGGGCGGCGGCGATCGCCACCACGACGCCCTGCACCGGGAAATGGCCGGCGTCGGGACGGATCATCACCAGCACGCCGACAAAGCCGATCAGCACCGCGCTCCAGCGATGGACGCCCGTTGCTTCGCGCAGGATCAGCGCCGACAGGATCGTGCCGAAAATCGGCATGGTGAAGCCGATCGTCGCGGCCTCCGCGGGGGGCAGCAAGATATAGGACAGGAAATTGAGCAGCATCCCGGTCAGGCCCAGCATCATGCGGCTGGCATGGACGCCGATGCGCCGGGTGCGGATGGTTTGCAGCCCACTTGCCGTCGCGATCCAGGCGAGCACGACCGGTAGCGCCAGCGCCTGCCGGTAGAAAAGCGATTCCACGACATGCACGCCATGTTCGCTCGCCAGCCGGACGGTGACGAACATGACCGAGAGGCAGATGACCGCGATCAGGCGCAGACCGATGGCGAAAAGCGGGCGATGGGGGCGGGCAGGGGCGGTCACGCCCCCGCCTTAACCCCCTTCCGCCCGCACGCAAGGCAAAGGGGCGTCGTCTACGCCGCCGGCTTGCGGAATTTCAGCGTCATCCGGTCGCTTTCGCCGATGGCGAGATATTTGTCCCTGTCGACATCCTTCTGGTTCAGCGTCGGCGGCAGCGTCCACACGCCCTTGGGCCAGTCGGCCGTGTCCTTGGGATTGGCGTTCACTTCGGACGCGCCGACATATTCGAAACCGGCGGCCTGCGCGATCCGGCGGATGGTCGATACCTTCAGATAGCCGCTGCTCTTTTCCAGTGCGGCGTCGCGGTCCTCGGGCAGGCGATGGTCGACGATGCCCAGCGTGCCGCCGGGCTTGAGCATGTCGAAAAACGCCTTGAAGGTGGCCGCTTCGGTTCCGTTCATCACCATATTGTGGACGTTGCGGAAGGTCAGCACCGTATCGACGCTGTTCGCCGGGATGCTGGCGGTCTCCGCGGGATAGGCGACCAGCTTCACCTTGCCATAGACGTCCGGCTTGGCGGCGAGGAAATTCTTGTAGCCATCCAGATAGCGGCCGGTCGGTTGCAGCGCGTAGAAAGTGCCCTTGCCGCTCAACAGCGGCGCCAGGATTTCCGAATACCAGCCGCCGCTGGGGCTATATTCCACCACGGTCTGGCCCGGTGCGACGCCGAAGAAGGCGAGCGTTTCGGCCGGGTGGCGATAGGCGTCGCGGGCGATATTGGCCGGCGTGCGGCCGGGCGCGCCGACCGCGGCGGCGATCGGGTCGGCCGCCTGGTGATGGCCGGCATGTTGGGCGGCTTGTTGAGCAGGGGCGGCGCCGACGGGCAACAGCGCGGCGGCGGCAAGCAGGAGGGGAAGGCGCATCGGGCAATCCTCTTGTCATGATGGTCGTGCGCGATGGTGTGCCCGCTCACCGCCAGCCTGACAAGAGCCGCCCGACGGGGAGGGCGGACAAATTTGATCAGGCCGGAAGCGACCAGAAGTGGACATGTTCCCCCTCCCGCTTGCGGGAGGGGGTTAGGGGGTGGGCTTAGCGCCACGCGGTAATAGCCCACCCCGCTGCGACTATGGCCTGCTACGCAGCCCAAGTCTCGCTGCCCCTCCCGCAAGCGGGAGGGGAATGAAATGCGGACGGTCCCCTAACCACCCCAATCCGCCTTTTCATCGACTCGGAATTTGGCCTCGCAGCCCGATGGCCGGACTACTGCTTCCAATGTTGGATTTCATCTGGTCTATCCTGTTCGATGGAACAGCCACAGCCGGTNGGACGGTCCCCTAACCACCCCAATCCGCCTTTTCATCGACTCGGAATTTGGCCTCGCAGCCCGATGGCCGGACTACTGCTTCCAATGTTGGATTTCATCTGGTCTATCCTGTTCGATGGAACAGCCACAGCCGGTCGTGTCCCACGGGGTGGTGTAGGTTCGCCGGCGTAGCCATGGCGATCTCCGGCTAGAGCCGGGTTGATCA